>CAZPUJ010000278.1:0-4570 GCA_964589725.1 uncultured Planctomycetaceae bacterium | reverse complement strand
AAGGAGCTAGCTCCCAAGACAGAGTGGAAGCCGGTTCCGGCTTCGCGGGTTGAGCAGATCGGGAAGGCCGCTGAGGCCAAGCAGGAAAACGGCCCGCCGATCGACACGGTTGGCGGCATCTTCACCTTCTAGAGCAGGTCGATGGCGGCGTTGATACGGTCCTCCTTGAAGCTGAGGTACTGGCTGGTCGAGGTGATCCACTTGTGCCCGAGCGCCCCCTGGAGCTGCTTGAGGTCCCCGCCCAGCAAGTCGTACATCCGCTCGGCGTAGGTCTTCCTCATGCAGTGGGTGCCCAGGGTGCCGGTCAGCCCGATGGCGGCGAAGGCCGTATCGAACATCCTCCATACCTGGATGCGGCTGATTCGCTTTCGTGCGCGGCTACAGAATAGAGGGGTGTCGTCCTGGCATCCCCATACCTGGAGCGCCGAGAGCCACGCCGTCACCGCCAGCTTTGCCTTGGCGTTGAGGCGGACGGTCCGACCTTCGCCCTTGCCCTTCATGGCGCAGCGGCGAACGGTCACCGAGTCGACAATGGTCCCGTGCTGGAGTACGTCCCCGACCGTGAGGGACAGCAACTCGGTCACCCGGAAGCCGGTGTTCAGGCCGAGGGTGAAGAACGTGGCGTTGCGGAGGCCCAGGTCTTCGTCACCGGTAAGGTGCGCGAGGACTCGTTCTGTTTCAGACTTCGTGAGCGGCCGGCATCCCTTCATGAAGTATCTACAAGCGAGGGGCCGGGATTTTTCACAGACTTTGCCTGGGTAACGTTCTGCCCTATTGTTGACAATGCATCGCAACCTCTATTAACAGGTAGACGGATGTCTGGTGATCGGCAAACGTCGTCTTCCACCTGGGAGACGGCGTTCACCAGGTGGGTGACGAGGTATGTCACGGCGTAGAGGGAATGGAAAACTCATGAGTTTTCCGAATGCTAGGCCGGGATTCAAAACCAAACCGCCGCAGGGTGTGAGGCGGTTGATGGTGATCGTCTGGTGATCGGCAGACGTGGTGCCCCCTGGGTAGGTTGAGTTTTCCATCCCGGGGCCGCGCCGTGATCAGACCGAACCTCTGAAAAAACGGAGCCGGTCGGTTGTAGTGAATCCATGACCCGCAAATCCAAGTACGAGTGGAAGCTCAATTGCTGGACCGGCAACTACCTGGCACGGGTGACGGATAAGATCCGCCTCATTCGCATCGGGCACGATACGCCATGCCCCAACAGTGGCATCACGTTTCTGTACCAGGCCGAGGACTGGGGGGACTACTCCCTGAAGTACCCGATCAAGGGGCCGTGGGAGCGCACCCCGGCGAAAGCCATCCGCGAGCTGAAAAAGGAGGCCGCCTCGGTTGTAGGTACCCCATGAAGCTTCCCCTCACCATCGGGACCGCCCCGGACGGCTCGCTCGTTCAGCTTCCCCTCGATGCCATGCGCCGTCACATGCTCGCGCTGGGCGCCTCGGGCTCTGGCAAGACCGTGCTCTGCAAGGTCATCGTCGAGGAGTGCATCCGCAAGCGGTTGCCCGTCATCGCCCTGGACCCGCAGGGCGACCTCGCCTCGCTGGCCATCGAGGAGGACCCGGCCGTCCTGGTCAAGATGGGCGTGGACCCGGCCATCGCTTCGCAGTTCCGCGAGCGGGTGGACGTGAAAATCTGGACGCCGGGCTCTACCCACGGGATTCCCCTCTCGTTCACGCCCGCGATGGACGTGCCCTCTGGTATCCGTCCCGAGGACCGTATCCGCGCGTTCGGCTCGGTGGGCAACGCGCTGGCCGGCATGGTCAACGGGGCCGACGAGTCTACGCCCGTGGCCTTCTCGATGATTCTGGAATACGCGGATTCCAACGGGCTGGCGTGCCAGAACATCGACGATTTCATCAACTTCCTGGCCGACCCGCCGCTCCCGCTTGCCCGCAAGCTGGAAAACGTGTTCGATGCGAAGTCGCGTGGAAAGGCCCATAAGGCGTTTCTTCTCAAGACCTTGGGGGCGAACCGCCTCCTGTTTGACCTCGGTTGCTCCATCGATGTCAACGAGCTGTTCGGGTTGTACATCGGTGGCCCCGCCGACAACGGCAAGGCCCGGCTTTCCATCATCTACCTGAATACCCTTACGTCTCAGGAGGATAAGGAAATTTTCGTCTCGCTGCTCTGTTCTGCCATGTATCAGTGGATGCTCACCCTGGACGGTTCCAAGTTGTGGGGATTGCTCTACATGGACGAGGTGGCCCCGTACCTCCCGCCGGTCAAGAATCCCGCCAGCAAGCAAGGGCTGATGCTCCTGCTTCGCCAGGCGCGAAAGTACGGGCTTTGCTGCCTATTGGCTACTCAGTCGCCCGGCGACATCGACTACAAGGCGCTAGGCCAAGTCGGGACCATGGCACTGGGGCGTATCTTCGGCGAGCGTGCGCTGGGCAAGGTCGAGCCGGTCATCCGGGCGCAGCCTGGGGTCGATACGGATGCCATCATGGCGGGGCTCCCTGGCATGGCCAAGGGCCAGTTCGTACTCATCAATCCCGACGAGTACCCGGGGCCGCAGGCCGCGCGTGTTCGGTGGTTGGCGAGCAAGCACATGACGGTTACGGCCGATGGGGTGGCCGACCTCGTTTCCGACGCGGACCGTGAAAAATACGGGTGAGTCGGTTGTAGTGAGAGCATGAGCAAGAATCGAAAGCATCACGGTGACCGAGTGAGCTGCCCGGGTTGCGCTGGCGACCGTGACTCCAGGGGGATTGTTCGGACGGCGAATCTGCTGGTCGAGCATCTGGTGATCGCTGATGGGCGGAAGCTGGATTCCAGAGGAGTGATCATCTGGGATCCGGCCTAGGCCGTCCGGATAGAGTTTTCCTTTTCTTTCCTCTGAAAAAACCAGCTCGCCCGGTTGTAGGAGAGTCATGAGCAAAGCAAGCGTCGTCGATATCGAGACGGTAATGGCGAAGATCAGGACTCTCACCCCGGAGCAGCTCGACGAGGGCCAGCTCGATGAGGCCGTTCACCATGTCGCTTCGCAAGAGGCGACCGATGCCAACAACGGCGGGTTCCAGGCCCAGGTCATCTTTCTTTTGGAGAAGGGGCTGACCGTCGAGGACGTGCTGTTCCTGCTCAACGATTCCCCCGAGCTGACTGAAAAAACCTCCTAGCCCAGTTGTAGAAGAACCATGAGCAGAACAATCAACGAGGTGGTGGAGCTGGACCGCAGATGCGACCTTGGCGTGGGCGGTGAGCGCGCAGTCGTGGTTTCCCTCGACGGGAAATACATGACGCTCTTGTTCCCGAACCGAGATGCGAAGTGCGACCGCAAGGTCAACACCGGGGCCGACTACAAATTCCTGAGGAGCGTGTAACCATGGCGAACAACTACACCAATTTCTCTCTCGCATTCCGCCTCAAGGGCGGCAACAAGGCCAAGGCGTGGATCGAAAAGATCTTGACCAAGGCCAGCGCCGCTGCCGGTGACGACACCGACGACGAGGAGATTCTGGAGGCGTTCCCCAGGTGGGCTGACTACCAGTGCATGGGCTTCGAGTGGTCCGTCGATGAGCCTGACGTGTCCGGCAGGGATGTCTGGATCCGCGACGGGGGCGGTGAGGGGAACGCCGATTCGGTCGCCAGCTTCATTCAGGCGTACCTCAGGCGGTTCGACCCCAAGGGCAAGGTGGGCTTCCAGTATGCCAGCACCTGTTCATCCCAGCGGGTGGACGAGTTCGGCGGCGGGGCGTGCGTGGTGACCGCCAAGAAGCAGAAGTGGCTCAACACCTTCGATTGGGTGAACAAGGAGATGAGCAAGTGAAGAAGAAGAAAGACCTCTGGGCGGACGACAAGATTCAGTTCGCGCGGCTCCTGTGCGAGCTGGTTGCCAACTGGGACGACGACACTTCCGCCAAGCGCACCATCAGGGCCGTGGCCGAGTCGATGGACTTGACGGTCGACGATGTGAACCTCCTGTTCGACCGCGCCGAGACTGTCTGGGAGGCGTCGAAGGCCAAGCACTCTCCGGTGCGCCGATGACCTTCAAGATCAGCCGCGACGACAAGGAGAAGTGCCTCGGGTTCTTCTACCTCCGCCCAACCTACTGGGAATGGGGCGAGGTGAAGTGCAACGTGTGGTGGGGTCCCCGCCTTGGTATCATCGTCTGGAACGGCGTGGACTGGCACCCCTACGAAGACTTTCAGCCCCACACCCTTATCGAGGCGCCGGGCAAGTAGCCCTCGTGGCAGGAGTTTTCCGCCAGGGAAGAAAATTCGAAAGATTCCAAGGCCTCAGTTGTAGTTAGGTCGTGAACACCAACCAAGGAATTCCGATGACAGATGCCGAGAAGATCAAGACCCTAGAAGCCCGCGTCAAGAACACAGAGAACAGTCTCCGAGCTGTGGGAGGACGTCTAGAGCGCCTAGAGGAGGAGATGGCGCTCTGCCTCAAGTTCATGCGTGTCCAAGCTGAGAAGATGGCCAAGGAGAAGGACCCGAGCTTCAAGGTTCACCCCAGCTTCGAATCCTAGAAAAAATCAGCTAGCTCAGTTGTAGTCTAACCATGCAAACCATCACCTCCGCCGGCACGAGCGTCAACACCCTGCCCAAGG
>CAZPUJ010000277.1:0-5965 GCA_964589725.1 uncultured Planctomycetaceae bacterium | reverse complement strand
GTTTTCCTGGCGATGCCGGTCGCCGTGCCGGAAGAAATTCTGGCTGACGAGGATCGGCACCTTATCGGCGGCGGGCTGAGCGGCTTTGACCTCTTCATGGAAGACGATCATCGGGCTGCCGGCCGCGAGCGTCATCTGCGGTCCATCGAATTTCGATTCATGCTTCGCCGGCTCGAACGGCAGATCGAGCACCGCCAGCGCGAGCATCATCTCCGTGAAGTTGCGGCTCGCGTCCGCGATGTTGGTCGAGAGGAACGGTTTCGTCGGATCATGCTGGGCGTAGTCGCGCCAGAACGAGTTGACTGTGATGAGAGCAGGATTCTGCTCGGCGATGGCGAGGTGGTAGTAGTTATTCTCGGCCCATTCCTTGGTCGGGTCCATCTTGCGATAAAGCTGGCGGACAACATCGGCTCGGCGGTACGCGAGAAACAGCTTATCATTCGCACCGTCGCCATCCATATCCTCATCAGAAAGGAGGACTCCGTTCGCATTCGAGTCCTTCTTATCGGCCAAGGCTCCGGATCGTTTTGACTTTGCCAGCGCATCCTGCGGCTTGCCATCGCGTGCGAGTCCGCGGCGCAAGCGGTCGGTTCCGGCTTCTTCCTTGGCCTTCTCGCGAAGTCCGAGTTGCTGCTTGGCCGCCTTCTTAGCTTCGGCTTGACCGCCCCCCATCGCCCCCGCGAGTACTCGATTCGCCGGAGGTGCGGCTGCCGCCGGAGCTGCACCACCAGCCGGGATCTCAGCCACCGGCCTGACTTCCGTAGCGAGGCGATCGAACATGACTTCCGATTCCTTCAGTTGCCGTTCGAGATTCAATTTCAAGCCGAGGTCGTCATCGGTCTCCAGCGAGCTGCCCTTCGCCGCTGTGTCGAACAGCAACAAGAACCGGTCGATGTTCGGCGGCTGCAACTTGAACAGCTCGTCGATGTGCCGCGAGGTCTTCGGTCCCTCGCCGTTGATGTGCTGAGCGAGAAACACCCGCTCGGCCACATTGAGCTGCCCGTGAGACCACGGTTGCAGGAACGGATCGACCTTGTCGTCCAACAGCCAGCGGTCGAGGAACGTTTTGTCCTTCTTGTTCGCGAGGTACGGCTTCACCACCGCGTTGAAAAACTTCGGATCTTTCTTCGCGAGGAACACATTCAACTCGTGGCAGGCGAACTTCGAGTATTTTTCCCGCTGCTCTTCCGGCTTGAGCTTCGGCCAGTTGAGCAAGAACGAGAACTCGGCCAACTTCGGATCGTGCGTCAGCGTCGTGAACAGCAGATAAACCCGCGCGAGACTGTCATACGCCTCGAACTTCGACGTGGCGATGTCCGCCAACGTGAACGGCTGCCCGGCCCCGACCAGACTGATTTGCTTCTGCTGCGTGAAGTGCTTCTTCGGATCAAGCCCGTTTGCCAGCCGCAGATCTATGAACGTCGATTTCGGTTCGTCCAACGCGACGCTGCGCCAAGTCGTGCTCAGCGGATCGCAGGCGACGACATGCAGATGCTGATGCGCTCCGAGCAGATCGCGTTTCAACACGATCTTGCCGTCTTTGTCCGGCACAAGGTTCACGAACACAGCCGACGCTTCGGCCAGGAAGTCCAGATTCGCAAAGTCCCCGGGCTTCGCATTCCGGCCAAGACCCTGACCCTCGCCGCGTGCCATCTCGCTGGGCGGCGGTGCGCCTTTCGCTCCGAAATCGTCGCCGCCGACCGCGACGTGCTCGCCAGTCTCGTTCGAACGCAGCACCCACGGGTTGAGCAACAGCGACGGACGCTCCAGCGTGTTGCCCGGAAACTTCTTCGCGTACTTGCGGTCGATGATATAGCGGTACTCGTCGCCGATGTTGCGGCCAGCCAGATACACCGACTCGGCCGGCGACGTGCGAATTGCATACGGCTCGGCCTGCGTAATCTTCGCGAGATGATTCCCCGCGGCGAATGCCGGAGCGAACCGCGTCGCGAACAAATGCACGCGAGCAAACTTGTTCGCGTTGCTGAGCTGCACGACGAGTTCCTTGTCGTCCGCTTTGACGCTCTCAATCTGCAACGCCTTGAGCGGCTTCGTTTCAAGCTGCCGCACATTGCCGAGCACATAGCCATGCTTCGTCTCGCCGGGAGCGATGCGAATGCGAACGTGCCGATTCAACGACTTGAGCCACAGGTCGTAGTCCCCTTCCTTCAGCCCGCTGATCGTGATGAGTCCGTTCTTGATCGACAGGTTTTCGAAGCGATCAGCCAGGAACGAATCGGCTCGCAGTTCGAGAAGGGAGAGTGCGTTCCGTAGGTCAGCCTTTCCAGGCTGACCGGGCGCGCGATCGACGTTCTTTGGAGCGTTCGGGTCAGCCTGGAAAGGCTGACCTACGAACGGCAGCGTCAGCACGTCGCCGACTGGGCCGTGCAGCGATTGCGAATAGACGTGCTCGTCCGGCCGGATCGGCCAAGCGTGCTGAGTTCCCTCCGGCCCGGTCGCCGTGATTGCCACGATGTCCTCAAGCGGACCGAGCGACACTCGGCCAACTTTGTCGGACTTAAACGTCAAACTCGCCGGATCGCGAAAATCACGGTGCTTGAGCACGATCTGCACCGGCCGCGACGTTTTCGGCTCGCCCGTCCTGCCGAGCAGTTCGACAAAGTAGCCGCTCGCCGTGCGGAGCAAATGCAGGTCTTCGATCTTGTCCGTCCGGTCGATCTCGTTGAGCGCGAACGATTCATTCGCCGCCAGCTCGATCGTCGAGTTCGTGCTGAGTACTTTGACTTGTCCAATCAACTGAAAGCTCAGCGCCTGCACGCGCGGCGGGACTTGAAACTCATGCGTCGATTCCCGGTCCTCGAACAGTTTGAAGTTCGGCACCTCGGTCGAGGAGGCCACGCCGTCGTGATCGGTCGAAACGATTTGCAGTTTGACTTGCTCCAGCAACTTCGTGCTGACCGGCGTCCCATTCAGCGTCAATTGCGGCCGAACCACGACCGTCGCCTTCTTGCGGCTCAGCAACGATTCGCGATCAACGAAGATACCAGCCGACAGCGCGAACGCTTCCCCTTCGTGCTGGAAGTAATCGAGACACGCGAACTCGTGGCCGACGCTGCTAGCGTCGGCTTGTTTGTCGTTGCCGTTTTCTTTGCCAAGGCTAGCAGCCTTGGCCACGAGTACCACCGGCTGCCTTCCCGGTTGATGCGTGAACGGGACGATGATCTCGCTGGACTTGTCGGCGACGTACTCGTGCCCGCTCAGCAGGATGCGAGCGTCATCGACTTTCTGATTCTTCTCATCGAGCACCGTGAAGACTTGCCCGGCGGTTCCCGTCTTCGCGAGGAATTTGAGTTTCCCTTTGCGAATCAGCGCTCGGCTGCTGCGTCCGTTGCCGATGAAATCGACAACGTACACGCCCGGCTTCTTGAGTTCCGGGAACTCGAAGCGGCGGCGGACTCGGCGGAATGACGTGTCGTTATAAGTGTGCGTGGTCTCGCGATTGGCAACCAGGCCGTCGAGGTTCACGTCGGTGTCTACTTCGCGCAGTTGCTCGCGGTAGAAGTTTTTGGTGTTGATCTCGAACACCTTCACGATCAGCGTGCCGACGCTCTTGACGTGCAGGTCGAGCGCAACCGGCTCATCGGCCGAGTAGGTCGTGCGATTCGTCGGATCGAACTCGATCTCGACCCTCTGCTTGAGTTGCTGGAAGAGTTCAGCGGGAAGCATCGCCGCCCATTGCTCAGGCTCGCCCAGTCCGTTGAGGATTTTCGTTTCGGCGAAGAGATGCTTGAGGTAGATGTCGTTGATGAACGGCTCAAACTCCTTCGGGTTCGCGGCGTCCAACAAAAAATGTTGCAGGTAGCTGCGGACAAGCGGCTCGTCATTCGCGACCGGCGGCAGCAGCGTCCCCGGCCGCAAGTCGATGCTGACATCAGCGGGGAATTGTTTCCGCGCCTGCGATTCCGCCATCGCCTTCGACAAGTACCCGACCGGCCGAGGCAATTGCAGGTACGCCAAGAAACGATCCTTGTCGAGCTTGCCGAGCGACCGATCCAGCCACAACCGGTGATACAGCGTCTGCGCCTTGAGCGAGTTCTGAGCCGGTGGCAATTTGCTGACGAAGGCCGACAACCGATCAAGATACGCCGTCATCGCTTTCGTGTCGTGCTGCCAATCTTCATCCGGCCCCGGCTGCAATCGGACCAGCGATGCGACGACCCAATGATGATTGGTGATGAGGTCCGGCTTCGACTTCAGCAACTCGTCAAGCTGCGCCTGTGTCAGCAGCCGATGAATGTTGAACTGCCCAAACCCGCCGGAGTTCGGATGCCCGAAGTCGTCGAGGATCAACTTCGTCAGCGCCGCGTAATCCGGCCGAGCCAACCGCGAAATCAAATGTCGCCGCCGATCGCCGTCCAGCTTTTCGTTGACCAGCCAATCGAAGGCCGCGTCCGTGAAGCCTTCGGTATTCGGCTGCTGTAAGGCTTGCTGCATCCACGTCGCGCGCGTGATCCATTGCGGATCGAGCTTCGTCGGCAAATTCGGCTCGACGCCAAGTTCTTCCTTTTGATGCCCGAAGTTCACTCCCAGCTTGTTGCGCAGGAAATCGAGCGTCTTCTGCGGATTCTTGTCGTAGGTCAGCAGCGCCTGCCGCGCGAGGATTTCGTTGACGCGCTGCGTGTGCCCGATCTTCTGAATCCACTGCGTGACGAGCGGCTCGACCTTGTCGAACTGCTCGGCCTGCTGCGCGTGCAGGCAGTGGAAGTAGTAAAAGTCCTCGGTCCCCGGCACGAGCTGCTTCAGCGGCACCGCCCGATCCGGTGCGAGGGCGAAGTCTTCGACGAAATTGATCTCACCGGCGTGAGCCGATCTGGCTCCAACCGTCCCGAAGCCGACCACCAACGCCACGCTGACCGCTCGCAACCAATGAGACCATCGCATGGGAACCCTCGCAGTTTGAGCCAACAATTACGCTATTCAAAGGACGTGCCAAGAGGCGCCCTCCTTAGATTTAGTTCCCAAAGATTCTACAAATGCAGAGACCCGCAGTATCCCTCCAGGCTGAAATCGTCAGATCTATCGAGCCATCGGGAGCAGTCGGTGATGGCTTCGATCTCGCTCGATCCCCGCACGGGGCGAGTGGTGTCGGGTTTGATTCTGCAACGGCGATAGATCCACTGACGAATAGGACTTCGTAATCCACTAGCCCTCAGTCCAACGACCCCACTGAGCTTGTCTCAGTGGCTCGCGGGTTTTTGCACTGCTTAAACTCCACTCGAAATCAACTGCTGCGTCGTAGTGCAGAAACCCGTAAACCGCCGACGCAAGGTCGGCGGGGTCGCTTGTTTAAGCACTTGCGTGTGAGCAATGTTGCCGCTCCGCGTGTTCCATCCATCCGCTCAAGCGACAAACCTTCACGGTTCGTTTGAGCGGTGTTAAGGTGTTCCCAAACCACAGATCACATTGGGTGTCCGATGCCAAACGTCTGGCCAATCTCCAGTGACTACGCCGAAGCGGTGCAGATGCCGGATCTCTGTTGCTCAGACCCGGATCTGAAGTCCGCGGTGGTGGCGACACTGGCGAACGGTTTGCCGAAACCGCCGTGTGCCGGCAACTTCGCCGACGTGTACCAATTTCGCTCGCGCGATGGAAAGCGGCAGTGGGCGGTCAAGTGTTTTACGCGGCCGATGGCTCGGTTGAATGAACGCTATCGCGAGATCAGCCAGCAACTCGAAGCGGCGCGGCTGCCGTTCACCGTCGAGTTCAAATACCTCGAACAGGGAATGCGAATTCGGGGCGAGTGGTATCCCGTCGTGAAGATGGACTGGGTCGAAGGGCTGACGCTGCGGCAGTTTGTGACGGAGTATCTGTCGAGGCCGGGGTTTCTGAAGGCCTTCTTTCCGCTGTGGTTGAGAATGCTGTCGCTGCTTCGAGAAGCCGGCGTCGCTCACGGAGACCTGCAACACGGCAACGTGATGCTGGTTCCCGGATCAAGCGAAGGCAA
>CAZPUJ010000276.1:0-2772 GCA_964589725.1 uncultured Planctomycetaceae bacterium | reverse complement strand
ACTGCGAGTCAGCGGCAGCGTGCCGTGCCATTCGGTGTCGTCACCCAGCGAAAGTGACCAGCCCGCCTCGCGCAAACACGCGGTCACAGCCGCCAACACGCTGCCGCAATCGCGCACGAACTGCGGAGCAACCGCGGCGGCGACGTTCAACCGACCGTCCTCCACTCGCACCATGCCGACGTAGCCGGAACGAGCCACCGACATAAAAATCGTGCCGCGAGACAATTCTTCGGCGTCGCAACTCAGCGTGGCACCCACACCGATGTGTGACGCTTTCGTCGTCTTGCCGGAAAACTCCGTCAGTTCAGCAACGCTCGTTCGAGCCAATCCGTCCGCGACCAACACGACTCGGGCGCCGACCGATCCGACGTCGCGTCCCGACGGCAGCAGCCGAACCACTCGTTGACTGGCGGCACTTTCCGTTGAGGGATCGACGCGAGCCTCCGTCGCCGGACAGAACGTCGCTCCAGCCGCGATGGCTGCCACCACCACAGCCGCGTCGAACGCAGACCGCGACAGCGCGACGCTCCCTTCGAGCGGAATGTCCAACGCATCGGAACCGGCCCGCAACGAAAACCGATTGAGCGGAACTCCGTCCAACTCAACCACCAGCCCGCCCAATCCCACGGCCTCCAGCACCGCCAGCGCCTGCGGATTCAAGCAGGCTCCGCACACCTTATCGCGAGGAAAGACTCGCTTGTCGACCAGCAACACTCGCCAACCCGCCACAGCCAACTGCCTGGCCGCGAGTGCTCCCGCCGGACCGGCGCCGATCACGATGACGTCCCACGACTGGCCGATGACGGATGCTGGCTCGTGGACACCAATCGTCATGTTCATGGCCGACTCCATCGCAACAAGAACCGTTGCGGCCAGTGGTGAGTGATCGTGGCTCCCAGCAGCCCGGCACGCTGCGCGAGATCGCAGGCTTCGGTCGAGGTGAATGCTCCCGCCACTGACAACGGACCGTCTTTGTGAACGACCGGGGACCGCGTGAGCACTCGACAACCCAGCCACGCCAGCCAGTAGCCGAGCCGCGTCCGCCTCAAATCGTCGGTCAGCACCAACTGTCGAGCGGCGTCACGCATCTTCTTCAGTAACACCATCGCATCGGACTCGTCCAAATGATGCAAAAACAATGAGCACATCACGACGTCGTAACCGCCGGGCAACTCGTCACGCAGCACGTCCAAGGTCCGAAATTCGACGTTTCGTGCTTCCGCCTCAAGAGCACGCTGCTGGGCTTCGGCCACCGCGACCGGACTGATGTCACAGCCGGTGATCATCACACGCAGGTGGTCTCGCGCGGCACACTGAGCCAACCGAATGGCGACATCACCACCGCCCATCGCCAAGTCGAGAATGCGGATTTCAGGGAGCTGTCTGTGCATGGCCAAATCCGAGATCGCTTGCCAGATCGCCGCGCCACTGCGGCTCCACGAGTTGACTCGCCGCAGCCCGTTGAGTGCCTGCCGATGCAGCGCCGCATCGAGCGTCGGGTCATCCATCCATTCCGGCTCTCGCCGCCGTGTCCACGTCATCAATAAGCCTGCCACGTCACACATTCGGCTAAGTGGAACCGCATTGATCTTTGGGTAGCCACGCTCGCCAAGGGCCTGTTGATTTAGTCGCCCCTGAGCTTGCCTCAGGGGTTCAAGCGTTTCTGCACTACTCGAATTCATCGGGAAAAGCGTAGCGCAAAAACGCGTGAACCGCCGAGGTGAACTCGGCGGCGGAATAATTCAACAAGCCCTGGCGAGCGTGGCTACCGAATTACTTATGCGGGTCTACTCAGTTCGAACCACTTGACGGAGCTTAATGACCGAGCCAGCGGTCTCAAAACTGGAAATCAAGTGTCCACATGACGAATCCGTTCGGGTCGTCCCGCGCGTCGGAGATAGCTCGGCACCCATCGTGGAAACAAAAAGCCCGACATGTCACTTGGGGGCGCACGACGCACTTTGTAAACGCCCCTGGGCTTGCCCCAGGGGTTTAACGGCTTTTGCGATACTCTCCACGATCGATTCAGTAGCGCAAAAACCGTTGAATCCCCGGCACAAGGCCGGGGGCGGGGCGTCTGCGCAAAGTACGCCGTGCGTCCGTCACTTGGGATCGACGCTCGGTGGGGATAACCTCTGCGAACTATTG
Source organism: uncultured Planctomycetaceae bacterium (assembly GCA_964589725.1). GTDB lineage: Bacteria > Planctomycetota > Planctomycetia > Planctomycetales > Planctomycetaceae > CAYSHJ01. The sequence continues at coordinate 624 of CAZPUJ010000276.1, read as the reverse complement.
CGTGGGAGTCCATCGGCACAACGGCTCCGTGTTCGCCAACAGTCATTCGAGAGAACGTGAGTTATGTCTGGTGATCTTTCCAAGAATTTGCGTGAGCTTCGTGAATCTGGCTATCGCCCCATCGGCGTGAAGGCCGAACTACGGCGTAATCTGCTGGAGAAACTACGAAGGAACGAACCACTCTTCCCCGGCATCCTCGGCTATGACGAGACGGTGATCCCGCAGGTGGTCAACGGCATCTTGTCGCAGCACGATCTGCTGTTCCTCGGTCTGCGCGGGCAAGCGAAGACGCGGATGATCCGCATGCTGACAAGCCTGCTCGATGAACGCATCCCGATCGTGGCTGGATCGGAGATCAACGATGATCCGCTGTCGCCGCTGTCGAAGGACGCTCGCGATGTTGTCGCCGAACGGGGAGACGACACGCCCATCGAGTGGATCGGTCGCGAGCGACGATATCTCGAAAAACTGGCCACGCCCGATGTCACGATCGCGGACCTGATCGGCGAGGTGGACCTCATCAAACACGCTTCCGGCAAGACGCTGGCGAATGAAGATGTCATGCACTTCGGCTTGATCCCGCGCAGCCATCGGGGCATTTTTTGCATCAACGAACTACCTGAC
>CAZPUJ010000275.1:0-12924 GCA_964589725.1 uncultured Planctomycetaceae bacterium | reverse complement strand
GTCGAGCAGTTCGTCGGTCGTCTCGCCCAGGCCGAGCATCAGGCCGCTTTTGGTCGGCATGTCGGGGGCTTCGTCTTTGACTTGCTTCAGCAGGTCGAGCGTTCGTTGATACTCGGCGTTGCGGCGGACTCGGTGATAGAGCCGAGGGACGGTCTCCGTGTTGTGATTGAAGACATTTGGCTGTGACGTGATGACTCGATGGATCGCCGCGCGATTGCCGAGAAAGTCGGGCGTGAGCACTTCGACCTGCGCGCCGGTTCGTTCACGCACGGCGTGAACACACCGATAAAAGTGTTCCGCTCCGCCGTCGAGCAGATCGTCGCGAGTGACCGACGTAATGACGACGTATCGCAAGCCGAGCCGCTCGGCAGCTTCAGCGACTCGCTCGGGCTCGTCGGCTTGCAGCGCCTCCGTCTTCCCTTTCGGCACGGAACAGAATCCGCACGGCCGAGTACACACGTTGCCGAGGATCATAAACGTGGCCGTTTGCTTCGACCAACATTCCGTGCGGTTCGGACACTTCGCGCTTTCGCACACGGTTTCCAAGCGCAGGTCGGCGATGACACTGCTCGTGTACGCCATGCCCGGTTGCGGCATCGGTCGCTTCAGCCAACGCGGCAGGCGGCGGCGAGCTGTCACGGTCGGCGCAATCTCGTCCTGGCGAGCCGCAGACGTGAATCCGGGAGATTGAGGGAGGATGTCGAGTTCGAGCATGCTGACTTTCGTCGCTGAACTGGCAAGAGTTCAGACCATTGGCCAACGTGGCTGAATTCTGGCGAATTTAGCTACGAGAATTCTTCAACCTGTCCGACCACGACTCGCCGCTTCGTCCGTTTCAGCAGGGGGTGGCCAGTGTAAATATGCGTCTGTTCGTAGCCGAGCCGCTCGGCCAAATTGCGGATGAGGCTTTCGCGCACGACCGGCATTGCCGTGCGTCGTTGTCGAACGGCTTCCATTGATGTCGGCCGGATGCCTTGCGGATTGGTTTGCGTCAGCCGGAGTAAGCTGACGTCTGGTCGCACGTTGAGAGTTAAGCCGTGATATGTCACCCAGGACCGCACGGCGATGCCGACATTCGCGAGTTGTCCAAGGGAGCACCACACTCCCGGTTCGTCGTCGATGCGATGCGCCGAGACGTGGACCTCGCGACAGACATCAAGCACCGCCTGCTCCAATCGCCGACGATACTCGTCAAGGCCCAGCCCCCATCGTTGCAACGGCACGATCGGATAAACCGCCAACTGGCCGGGGCAGTGCATCCATGTCCCGCCCCCGCGATTCAACCAGCGGATGTCAATCGTCAGCGACTTCAGTTCCGAAGGCTCAGCCCGCAAGTGCGAGCGACTTCCCTCGCGTCCGATCGTGACGGTCGGAGGATGCTCGCAGACAAACAGGCCGCCGAGTTTGTCATTTCGCGAGATAACCTCGTCCCGAAATCGCTCTTGCAGACGAAGTGCCGATTCAAGACCGACCATGCCGAGCAAATAGACTTCCAAGGACTCGGAGGTCCGCTCGATCGGCGACCAGATTTGTGACGCATCCGACATTGTGAAAAACCTGCCTGACAACTCGCCCAAACCAGACTGACCCGGACGCTCGAAGCATCTGGGTCAGTGCGACGGGCGCAATTCTATCGGCCGCGTTTCGCCATCTCAATCAGTGGTCCGAGGTCTTCTTGCGAGGGTGAACGACTCGCCGATACGATCCGCGCCGTCGTTGTCAAACTCTAGGGGATCGCCTGTCGCATGACCAAGAAGTCATCCAAATCGAACGCAGCCGATCCCGACATTGCGGTCGTCTGTCGCAATCGCCGCGCCTCGCACGAATACGAAATCCACGACGAGTTGGAATGTGGCCTGATCCTCAAAGGGAGCGAGGTCAAAAGCATTCGCAACGGCAAGGTTTCGATCGACGAGGCGTTTGCTCGAATTCAAGGCGAGGAATTGTGGCTGATCGGCTGCCACATCGCCGAGTATCCGCAAGCCAACGTCCAAAACCACGAACCGCTGCGATCTCGCAAACTGTTGATTCACCGACGTGAGTTGCATCGTTTCGCCGAGAAAGCTGAGGAGCGTGGATTCACGTTGATTCCCTTGCAGATGCACTTCCGCGAAGGCAAGGTCAAGGTGAAGATCGCGGTCGCGCGCGGTCGCAAGCTGCACGACAAACGCGAAAAACTGAAGAAGGACGTGGTCAACCGTGAGATTCGACAAGCGATGCGTGGCGGCAAGTGAGTGACCGTCGGAGGCAGTTGTGTGACGACGTTGCGATTGCCGTCGAAGAGTGAACTCGCGTTGCGGTTCTTCGTGCTGTCGGTAGGACTGCTGTTGGTGGCAATGCTGACAGGGTTCGCGGCCGTTCGCGTCTTTCCGGCCGCAGAACGTCCGGGCGGAGTTTCGATGCCGTTCGCGTTTTGGATCAGCACAATGCTGCTCGCCGCGTGCAGCGTCACGTTGCAGCGAGCCGCTTGGCGCGTGCGCGTGCAACGGCTCGATTCCTTTCGCCGCTTGCTGGCGTGGTCACTGCTTTCCGGAACGATCTTCGTGGGCGTGCAAGCCTGCGGACTGAATGTGCTCGTGCAAAATCAAACTCCGGTTCACAGCGCGCAGCCTGAATCGGCCGAGACCGGCGCGAACGCTTTCGTGGTGATGGTCGCCGGCATGCACGGAGTTCACATCGTCGTCGCGCTGCTGTTTATCGCGTGGGTCACCGTGAACGCCTACGGCAATCGCTACGACCACGAGTATTCATCCAGCGTCACGTTCTGCGCCTGGTTCTGGCACGCGCTGAGCATCGTCTGGTTGGTGATCTTGTCGCTGTTCGCCGCCGGAGCCATCACCGGGTTCGAAGGGATTTCGGTCCCCGACCCACAGACTGGATGACTTGGGGCCACGCTCCATCCCGATCCATCCAAAAAAAAACATCCCACCAAACCGGCGATGATCGCGGACGATTGGCAACGTAAATCGGCAGTCTCGCTCGCTACCTGCGTCCTGAGGAATTCATCGGCGGCTGACCAGGAATCGTGCCGGTGGGTGAACCAAAGTTTTGATCGGCGCCCGTCGACGTTCCCATCTGCGGCTGAGTGGTGCTGCGGAAGTACAGCTCGGACCCCGGTTGTTGACGTTGTGTGTCGAGCTGTTGGCGGATCGAGTTCAGCTCGGCATTGTGCATTTGGATCATGCGTTCGTACTCGCTGAAAGCGTTCTCGCCCGCAGGTGCGGCGATGAAGCCTTGAATCGTCGGAGCTGATCTGATCGGGGCGGAGCCGGTCGGTGACGGACCTTGTTCCCAGCGATCATCGCCGGCGAAGCGATCGGAAACCGTCGAGCGCGTCCCGGCGCGTTCGAGTTCGTTGGCCTGTTGAATCGGACTCGGGGCGCGATAGCTTATCGGTTGTGCTCGATTCGGCGCGAAGCTCGCTGGTTGAACTGCGGCGTTTTTTGGTGACGACAACAAGCCAAACGCCGTCGGTGTTTGGTACTGCTCTGACGGCGGCACTTGGTCTTGCAGCGCGGCCCGAGCCGTTGACGTCGGCAAACTGGTCTGCTGACTGGCCGAGGCGTTGAAAGCCTCCTGACCATAAGGCCGCGACATCGGCGCGGCGAATACCGATCCCGACGCAGGCTGTGGCGTGTTGGTCGACCCGTTTCTTGGTCTGTTCGGAGTGAACCCGTTCGACTGTGGCCAGGCGTTCGGCTCGCTCGTCGATCTCGTCGGTTGGCTGGCGGGTCCAGGAGTGATCGGAAACAAATTGCCGGGGCCGACATTCATGCCCCACTGCGACGCCTGTCGAGTGGCATCATCGACATGGCTTGGCCGTTGCGTGCTCGGCCACGAGGCGTTCGGGATTGATGCCGAGTTCGCGCTGATGGTCGAAGCCGCTGGGTTTGAGGGCTGCGACGGCAATGAGTCTGCGGGAGGCCACATCGGCATCGTGTCCAGCGGAGAACCAGAGGCCGCATTGTTCGTTCGGGAGATCGGCGGCACCGACGATCCGCCGACGGTGCCCGCCGGTGGCTGCGGGATCGTTGACAATGGAGCAGTCGCACTCTGAGAGTTCGTTGAGGGTGGCTGGCTTGGCACAAATCTCGTTTGAGGTTGCATTGTCTGACTCTGAATCGGCGCACCGGCTGAATTCGACGGCGGCGGTCCAATGATTGGCCCGTTGGGAACAGTCGTGGCATATTGAGTGAATTCGTTCGCACCGTTCGGCAGCGAGCCGTTCGCGGACATGACGTTCGTCGGCCCCATCTCTTCGGCGCGCACTTGCCGCAGAAGCGCCTCATATCGAGTTCGCTCCGCTTCTAAGTGAGCCTGCCGCTCTGCCATGGCGGCGAGCCGCTTTTGTTCCATAATTGCCTTCAACTGCCGCGTCGCATCCGGAAAATTTTGATCACTGGTGGCTGCCGCAGATGCCGTCGGAGCTGCCGCCGACATCGTTGCCGGCTGAGGCATTGCGGACGACGTCGCGACGAAATTCGGAACGTTTGGCGTCACCGTTGCACCGTTCACCAACGCCGCGTCGTTGTTCGCAGGAACATTCGTGGGCGCGGCCCCAACGTTGTTAGGAAGCATCTGACCGGCGGAGGCAGTCGCTGCCGAAACCGTCTGCCTGATCGTCGACAGCTTCGCTTGCGCCTCGGCCTCGCTGCTGGTTTGGCGGAACAGCGACAAGGCTCGGTCGTACTGACCTTGCTTGCCGTAAATCATCCCCAGGTTGTTGATCGCCTTCGCCTGCGTCGGATTCTTTTGCAACGCGAGCTGCAAATAGCGTTCGGCGTCGACGTACCGCGACTGCAACAGGTACGAATAGCCCATGTCGTTGAGTAAGTTCGCGTCGTCAGGTGTCGCGCTCAGCGCGGCGATGTAGTGCCGCTCGGCCGTCGCGAAGTCTTGTTGCCGGTCGGCGATCACTGCCAAACGATGATTGGCCACCGGATGATTCGGCTGCCGTTTCACTACGGCCAGATAATTCGTTTGAGCTTCCGACATCGTTCCCTGCTGAAACGCGGCGTGTCCCTTGTTAAGCAACTCCGACACGTCCGCCGTGGCATCCGGCAGCGATGACGAGGTCGCGACGCGCTCTTTTTCCGCCGTTTTGCGTTGTGCGAGGAAGTCGTCATACGACTGCGGCTTCTTCGAAAACAACCGCGGCGGTGACGCACAACCCGAAACCGCCAAACAAGCCACGAACCCCAGTTGAAAGAGAGATTTGTTCATCGATCAACCGTCCTTGGTTGACAATCCGAGCGGCCAATTTGCCGGCGGGATGGTGAGGAATGACGCGTGAATGAGTGAAGGGAGATCAGCGAAATCCGAAGAGGCGTTTGACGGGAACGGGTTTATAGGACGCTGTCGAACAACGTGTCGAGGCGAGCTTTCACGGATTCGCTGTCGCCCGTCACCGACGCATCGTAAACTGCCGCGACAACTCAGTTTGCCAGCGTTCAGGACTCTGCCTTATCACCTTGAGCCTGCATTCGCTCAGCTCCTTTCGGCGAGGTGTGCGATGTGCCAGCGGAAAGCGATTCTTGCGGTCAGCACGCTGGGATTATCGGCGTTGTTGTGTCTCACAGCGTAAAAAATATCTGCGCAAGTCATCTGCGATTTGTCGTCTTCGCACTCATCCTTCCCAACGCGTCTTCATGAACGTCAGCGCGTTGCTGGCGAGGGTCAGTTCGTCGGTGAACATTCGCCGCCAAATTTTCGTGGCGGCGGCGAGGGCGGGGAGGGCGAGGCCAAACGCCTCGACCACGAACCAGCCCTCGTAGTTGACCTCTTTCAAGGCGGTGAAGGTTTCGTCCCAGTTGACGCCCCCTTCGCCGGGGGTCGAGCGGTCGTTCTCAGAGATGTGGACGTGGATGAACTGGTCGGCGTAGCTCTTGATCGCGCCCGTGATGGACTTCTCCTCAATGTTGGCGTGGAACGTGTCGTACATCGTTTTCAGGTGCGTGTGATTGACCTCGCGGCAGAAGCGGCCGGCGTCGGCGGCACTGGTCAGGAAGTAGCACTCGAAGCGATTGAGGTATTCGACCACCAGCGTCACGTGTGCTGACTTCGCGTAGTCGGCGGCTTGGGTCAGAATCTCTTTGCCCCAATTCCATTCATCGTCGGTCGGGCCTTGGCCGGTGAAACTGCCGAGCGCGGAATGAAGCGGCCCGCACAAGTGCGTGGCACCGGCGGAGTAGCAGCAGTCGATGGCTCTCTTCAGATTCTCGAGGCCCGCTTGGCGAATCGCGGCATTGGCCGAGATCGGATTCGCGGCGTCAGTGCTGACGGTCACGGCCGTACGCGCCAGACCCAACGAGTCCAGCTTCCTGCCGAGGTTTGCAAACTTGATGTCGTTCATCTCGAAGACCGGCAACTCGACCCCGTCGTAACCGATCTTTCGCAGCGATTCGAGAATGCTGTAGTGTGACTCGTTCACGTCCGTGGTCCACAGCAGCATGTTCATTCCGTACTTCATGAGGTGACTCCTGGTGTTAGTCATCGCTGAATTCGCCAGAATTCAGCCATTCGTGTGAAGAATTCTGAACTCTGGCGAGTTCAGTTACGTGCTTGGCCAGCCGAACTGCTCTTCCGGCAGCAGTTCGCTCAGTCGGTTGCGAATGAGTGGGCGGGCGAGGCTCAAAACGAACGTGGCCTGCGTCGGAAGAGGCGACAGTTTGACCCGCTGCAGCACTTGGTTCAAGCGCCACAACAAACGGTCGTCACTGAGGTAGTCTGGCAGGAATCGCTCGCTGACGAACCGCGGGATTAGCGGGGCGAGAAACTCGGTTGGATGCTTGGCTATGACGTTAACGGCCCGCTGCACGACGAGCGGATCGACGCTCGATATGACTTGGTAGTAACGCACGATCTTGGCCGGATATCGTTCGATCAGCTCGGCGTCGATCAGCAACTCCGTGACGATGTGCCCCAAGAAACCCGGCCGCAAGCTGTCGTCCGGGCCGAGCGCTTCGCGAAACCGCACGGCCAGTTGAGCGGTGATTTCGGCAAACGCTCGCGTCTGATGAAACCAGCGGTCGTCATCGAGATGCTGCCACGCTCCGGTCGCGACCTCGGCCTGCGGCGATCCGTCGTTGAGCATGAATGGCTCAAGCAGTTTTGCGCGGACTCGGACCTTGCGATCCACAACCGACAACCAGTCCGGTACCGCCGTCCCGGCGACAAAGTACGGTCGGTCGAGGAATCGGATGGCGTGGGCAAAATAATTCATGGCTAGTTTCACACGCTCGACGACATTTTCAATTCATCGACCAACACGCGCAGGAACGGCTCGACATCCGTAACCAAGCCGACGGTTTGAAACGTGCCGCGGTCGGCGAGCTTCGTGACCGTCGCCGGATTGATGTCGACGCAGACGGTTTTTACCGATGCGGGGAGCAGGTTGCCGACGGCGATGGAGTGCAGCGTCGTGGCGATCATCAAGCAAAACGTCACGCCCGGGATTAGCTCACGCATACGCCGCTGAGACTCCAGCACATCCGTAATGACATCGGGCAGCGGGCCGTCGTCGCGGATGCTGCCGGCAAGGACGAACGGGACGTTGTGCTGAATGCACTCGAACATGATGCCACTGGTCAGCACACCTTGTTCGACAGCGTTGCGGATGCTGCCCAATCGTCGGACTCGGTTGACCGATCGCAAATGATGTTCGTGACCTTCCTCGGTGCCGCCGCCGTGTTCCAGCGAGATACCAAGGCTGGTGCCGAAGAACGATTGTTCGATGTCGTGCGTCGCCAGCGCGTTGCCGGCGAAGAGGACGTTGACGTAGCCCTCGCGGATCATGTGGCTCAGCAGTTCTCGGCTGCCGGTATGCACAACAGCCGGACCGGCGACGACCAGAAGTTTTCCGTGGCCCTGTTTCGCGCGCCGCATTTCGGCCGCGATCTCACGCACCGTGAAGTTCTTGGGCTTCTCGCTGCTGACGGTGCTCTGCATGAATCCGAACACGCCGAGTCTTTCGCGATCACGCTCCTGCGGCAACACGCGCGTGCCGTGATGCCCAACGACGATAAGTTCGCCTTTGCGGACGTCGGCCATCGGAAGAGTCGCAACGCTTAGGCGAGCGGGGGGCGTCAGCCCTCTGATGGATGGTGATGCTGTCGAGTTTGTTTCGCCGCTCGGTGCCATCAGGGGGCTGACGCCCCCCGCTCGCCTGGCATCACGGACAACCAGCCCGCAATCCATCTCCGGCCGTTCAACGCGATGCCAAATGCCGGCGACGCGGACTTGCGTCTCTTGATTGGTCGAGCAGTAAAACCCTTCGGGGAACGCACCGTCCATATCGGCCGCCACCAATTGCGCGTCTTGAGCATCGACGCGCACGGCCCCATGCTTGCCGATCTCATTCACGATGTGATCAAGCTTTTCTTCCGAGTCCACCGACACCAGCAACCGGCACGCGCTGGGATCTTGTCGCCGCTGACCGACCGCGATTTTCAAGATCTCGAACCGCCCTCCCTGCGACATGATCTCGTCGAGCACCTTCGGCAGCAGCAAACTGTCGATGATGTGCCCGGCGAGTTCCACTTCTTCGGAGAATGGCTGAGATGGCGCGCGTCGTTCGCTGGTCATCGTGACTCCCTTGAATTTCGATAGACATGCCGATGTCTGAGCGTGTGGAATCCTATATCCTTTGGCCCGTTCTGTCCCGACATCCTTTCCGATCAAAGTCGACGAGATGCACGCCCAGACCGAAGCCAAAGTCCGCGAGCGGTTCGCTCGTGAAGTTCCAACCGCTGAAATTAAAGGCCAGCAAGTGCTGGTGGTCGTCCCCGATTCGACTCGCACCGCGCCGTTACCACGGTTATTCCACGCGCTGCATGGCAAGCAGCGGGATCGCCAACGAGAGTCGGGGGGGCCAGTAAGACCAGAAAACCGGAGAGTTCGATGACGGACATCGCAGCGGACAATCGTCCAAATCAATGGCACCGCCAACGTTGGATTGCTCTTGGCGTGCTGATATTGGCTTTGACCACGCGGTTGACGGTCTTTCGAGGTGACCCGCGTGAGAATGACGAGAAGCTGTACCGGGCTCTGGTGGAACAGCTTGCCGATGGGAAGGGGTACACGCTGCAAGGGCATCCAATTTTGGACGAGCCGTGGTTGATTCGGCAGCAATACGATCAGCCGTTATTTTTTCATCCGCCGGGAGGTCTGGTCCTGTTCTGGAGCTTTGTCACGTTGTTTGGTGAGGCGGGGTTCGGGTTGGCTCAGTGGGTCGTATTCGCGGTCTTCTACTTCGCCGCGCTGAGACTGATTCGTCAAACGGCCGGGCGGCTGGATGACCGATCGTTCGGGATCGTCTGTCTGACGGTAGGGTTCTCACCGCTCATGGCTCAGGTGAGTACTCACTACTGGCTCGACGCGCCTCAGGCCGCGTGGGTGACGCTGTCCGCGACGATTTCAGTCGAGGCTTGTCGCCGCCGCAGTTTGTGGCTTGGTGTTCTTGCCGGGCTGATCTTGGCCGCAGCCTGTTGGACGAAACTGCATGCGGTCCTGGCATTGCCGGGAATTGTTTTGGTCGGCTGGGCTTGTCAGCGGCGTATTGTTTGGGGGCCGGTGTTGTCAATGACCGCGACCGCCGGACTGCTCAGTTTGCCGTGGCCGATCTGGCAATGGGCGGTGCTGGGAAGCCCGTTTCCATCGTGGGCCGGACGTCCGCATCCGGACTTAGTCGCTCAGAACTCGTACATTCATTACCTCACCGTCGTTCGGCCGTGGTGGATTTATCTCGTGTTGCTTCCCAGTGTCATGGCAACGCTGCCGGCCGCCGTGGGAATGTTATTGGCCCAACGGCCGACGCACCGCCGCCGCCTGGTGGCGGTCTCGCTGGGTCTGTGGATCTGTGTCATCGTGGGTGTGATCGCCGGCCTGGGAGCGATTGGCTATTCGAAACTACTGAGATATGTCATTTTGGTGACGCCAGCCGAGCTATGGTTGTGGGCGTTGGCTTTGCGGACTTGGAATCGATCACAGCGGCGAGTGCCGTTCGTTGTGTGGTTATTGCTCGCGTTAGAGTTGGCTCACGGTTTGGCCACCATCGTGGTGCTGTTTCGCACGGACATGCTGGTCCCGCTGCTCTGGCCGACATCCCTTTCGTAGACCGCACGCCAACGTCCGGTCACCCGTGAGTTCGGACGTCGGCAAGTACACGAACGTCGAGCTGTTCAATCACGAATGGGACAACCCCGCGCGGTTGCTGACGATCGGCACGCTCACGAAAGCGGACACCGAGGCGATCACCGAGGGACGGCTGTCGCTCGATGTGCCGGTGCAGATCAACTCGCGGATCGAAGATTACGACACACTGCTGGTGCTCGGCCCGGTGTTTCCGCACGAAGTCGTCGGGTTCTCCGGTGGCAACAAGTATTTCTTTCCCGGCATCTCGGTGACTCACGGCAAGCGGATCGCCGAGGTCGGCTATCACGTGCGCGACTACTTCACGAAGCAATGGGACCGCTTCAAAGGCTACCCGTGGGGAGTCCTCGGCTTCCGCGACCCCGCCACGATCAACGTCGAATCCTTCGCGAATCGAGAATCCGAAGGCGTCCTGCTGGTCCGCAAGGCGGGCGAGTATCTGTATCGCTTGAAGGACTGAATTTGGCCATAATGCCGCCATGATTTCCAACGTCCAAGAATACGAAAAAGTACAAGCGGAATTGCGACACATGGAAGACTGGCTGGCGCGGCTGCACCAGCAACATCCCGCTCCGAACAAGGGGCTGACCAAAGCCGGCATTCGAAAAATGATTTCAAGACTTCATGAAGAACTCGCCGAATTCGAGAGAACCCAAGAAGTGCGGCCAGTTCATTAGCCAGATCAACCCCCCGAAACATATTGGAAAGGTCACTGGCATGAAAGTTGTCATTCGCCTGTCCGCATCGGAAGAACTCAAGGCGATCCCAATTCTGTTGCGGCATTCGTCCGGGTCCATTCTTCCGGATCGAACCTACGTCATCAGCGAAGCGGCGGCCAAGTCGCTGCACAAGGCTGGGATTTGCTTCTCGGAATTGAGCCGCGAATCAAACATGCCGGTGCTGAAGGGAGTCGCCGGTTGTGAAAGAATATGACCTTTATCTTCCCTTGTCGGACAACGACGGACACCCATTCGCAGTGCGGATGTTTCGGTCGGTCCAAAACGAATTGCTTGCCCAATTCGGCGGCGTCACGTTCTTCCCACAGCCGAACAAGGGTCTTTGGGAAACGGCTGGAGTGACTTATCACGATGAAATCGTGATTTATCGTGTCATCACCCCTCACACCAGCAAGGCCCGCCGGTTCTTCCGAGCGTACAAAGAGAAACTGAAACGCGACTTCGGCCAACTTGAGATTCTGATTGTCGAGCGTGATGTCGAGACGTTGTGATCGAACCGTTTTGGTCGAGAGAACCATGAGCCGAAAAATCGAGCGTGTGTTTCGCGATCGTCCGCTCACTGCGGATGAAGTTGCCAAAGACGAGCGAGTCCGACAAGCGGTCCAGGCTGAGTTTCCGCCGGCCTTGTCCGCGCGCTGCCCGAATTCCTTGAGCGAAGCGCTTCGAAGCGCGATCCGTCAAAGCGCTCAGTCCGCTGACGAGATTGCCGAAAAAGCCAAGGTCTCTCCGATGATTGTCTCTCGCTTTATGTCCGGAGAACGGGACATCCACCTCGAAACAGCGGATCGGCTCGCTGACGTGTTGGGAGTGAAACTGACCGCGAACACCGCGTCGAATGCTTGAATGATGGTTTTCCGGCTCGTTGTGTCCGGTCTCCTGACCGAGCCATCGACGTTAGCCAAGCGCCTCCACGGTCCAGTCCGCGACTTGCAACCCCGGCACTTTCTCGAAGTCGCGCACATTGCGCGTGACCAGAAGAGCGTTGTGAGACAGTGCGATTGCGGCGATCTTGAGGTCCATCGTTCCGATGCGGACTCGCTGCGAAACGAATTCTCGGAACTCGACGGTGGCCTTGGCGTCATAGTACAAGACCGGTCGAGTCTGAAAATCTTCCAGCAAAGCTTTCAGCCGAGCATAACCTTCAATCTCGTGAGCCTCGTTCCTCACGCGGGCAATGTAGGTCAGCCAGCCGCGCATTTGTTCCTCGAAGCTGACGATGGTCACGGCCACGTCGTCATCAACTTGGTTGAGTCGGCGGACCAATCGCGAGTACTCGATGCCGCGCCGGCGTTGGATGATCGTCAGGACGTCGGTATCAAGAATCACCACGTTGTCCCTTCCGACGTTTTGGCCCCAACGACTTTCGGTATTCGCGGCCAAGTTCGACGATCTCGTCAAACACCGGATCGTCCGCAAATCGTCCGGCGTCCGTCACCCACCAACGATTCCACTTGCCCGATGATTTGCTCGCTTGAGACTTGAGTTGCGAGACCACCTTTTCCAGTTTCACCAGCCGTGTTTCGATCTCTCCGAGCTTCATAGCCTTCTCCTCGATCGACTCATCAAAAGTAATTCGACCATCCCACACCATCACGTTCTATTTTAGGCTACGCACCACCCACTTGAATCGCTTATAGGCAAACTCCATCGCCCGCTTGTAGGCGGCGTTGGTGCGCAGAAAATTGAAGTTGCCTTCGGCGGCTTTCATGGCGAACTGCTTGTCCTCGATCAAGTCCTTGAGGATGAATCGGACTCACGTCTTGGCAATCGTCGAAAGCCAGTTAACGAAATCCGACTCGACGCTCAACGTTCCGCCCCACTGTTCTGCCCGCTGCTCCAGCTTCGGATCATTGAACATGCCTTGGCAGAGGAGTGCCCACAAGAGGTTTCTTGCTCGTTTTGTAGTGCCCTTTTTCTAACCGGAGCGTCCTTGGTTCTGGCGTGTGGTAGAGTCACCACAGCAGAAAGGACGCATCATGAAAAAAGCTCGACGGTCCATTTCGGCGGACGAAAAGGTCGCCATCGTCAAAGCTCATTT
>CAZPUJ010000274.1:0-7655 GCA_964589725.1 uncultured Planctomycetaceae bacterium | reverse complement strand
CAGGTCGCCGGGATGCAACGTGATGTGCTGGCTGATGGCGCTGATTTGCTTGGCGCAATTGTGAATGAAGTCCTTGGTGCGTTGGTCCTGAAGCGTTTGGCCGTTCACTCGCATCTGCACGCGGAGATCGTCGTAGTTGATACCCGACACGAGGAACGGCCCGCAGGGCCCAAACGTGTCACTCCCTTTGGCTCGCCACCACTGCACGTCGTCCTTCTGCCAATCGCGAGCACTCACATCGTTGCCACACGTCACGCCAAACAGGTACTCCAGCGCTTTCGCTTCCGGCACTTTCTTCGCCGTCTTGCCGATGACGAGGACCAATTCCGCCTCGAAATGCACTTCGCTCGTGCCGGGTGGAATGACGATGTCGGCACCTTGCGGCAGCAGACAACTTGGTGACTTGAAGAACGGCTGCACGATCTGAAACTTGGGAGGGATGGTTTCCTCTTTCAGATGGCTCTTGTAGTTGCCGGCCATCGCGAGCACTTGCGAGGGCTGCGTCGGCACGAGCAGCTTGACATCCTTCAATGCGTAGGACTTGTCGGTCTTCAGCCACTTGCCGAACAGATCGCCCTGAATCGGCGTGACGCGATCTCCTTCGACGACTCCATATAAGATGGTCCCTTCCACTTGGAAGCGAGCGTACTTCACCACTTTGGCATCCGCGGCCACGGTGATGGAAACAAACAGCAACGAACCAAGGGTCAGACAAGCGAACCAACATCGTTGTGATCTCATCCGAAGTCTCCGTGCAAGAGTGATATACCTCGCTCGGCCATCCGTGACACATTCTGGCGAGCGGGGTGGCGTCAGCCCCCCGGTGCATTCGCCGCAGTACCGGGGGGCTGACGCCACCCCGCTCGCTTGTCTCATTCCTGGCCGCGCGAAGGATAAAAAGCGTTGCCCAAACTCGCCGTCACGCTCCGAGGCTGTGATTCATGGGAACGCACCTCGCCAAGATAACCGGAGGCGCGGAATTTCGCAGGTGTGGCGGCGTAACGTCGGCGATGCGTTCGACCGAGTTGGCCGAGACCGTCACAAAAAAGTTCACGACCTCAAAGCGAGATGTCTCCATTCAGGCCGCGCGGCGTCGAGCGGATTCGATCGGCACGGCAGGCGTCGTCGCGAACGGCTTTTCGGCTTGGCAGCGGCGCGTGAATCCGTTCAACCACCAAGGGCCGATGAGGTACTCGGCCGCGTAGCCGGTCAGTTTGGCGATGCGGCTGATGAGGTAGCTGGGCCGCAGGTGATACGTCAGCGCGTCGTAACCTTCGATGCTGGCCAGTGTCCGGGAGTAGTTCTTTTCGTCGATGTCAATCCGCGCCGAGTCGGCTCGCTCCAGCAAGACTTCGATATTCGGATCATGCTCGCGGCTGAACGATTGCAGCACGCGAAAGCCGCAGCTCTCGGCCAGCATGGTCAGGCTGCTGGGAGTAAAGTTCGTGATGTGGGCGAAGTGGAACAGCCTGGACCGAGTCGCAAACGGAGCGGCGATATTCGGGCATTCGACGTACAACATCCCGCCCGGTTGAAGCAGGCGATGGATGTGCTCGAGCGCGCGGCGCGGCGAGCGGAAATGTTCAATGACGTGGACCAGCAGGATCAGGTCGTGCTTCGGCTGCGGCGGTAAGTCGAACAGGTTAGCGTTGTGGACGTTGGCTCGAAGCTGCTCATGCGAGAATTTCTGAAAACCTTCGCCGGGGTCGATGCCCGAGGCTCGATGTCCGTTAAGCTCGAAGGCCTTCACCGTACAGCCGATGCCGGCACCGACCTCGAAAACCGAGTCCTTCGGGCCGACGAATGGTTTCAACTGACGGAAGATTCGCTCGCCGTTGACCCACGCGCGACGCACGCGACGCGGCGACGGCGCGATCTCGCCGTGATACGACTGCCGGTACTCGCTGGCGTAGAACGCGAGCAGTTCATCCTCGGTCGGTCGATGCCAATGCGCGAGCATTCCGCAACGACGGCAGATGCCGGTGTCGAGCGGCTGGCCAAGTCGGTCCAACGTGGCGATGAGTTCACGGTCCGTGCCGCCGCACAAGTCGCAAGGATCCTTTGCGGCGAGCACATGTTCATCCGAAGAAGGAACGGCCATCACGCGATCTCCCACGGGAAATGGCCCTGAAACAGGCCCTCAGCGCGGAGGATATAGGCTCAGGCCGCTGAATGGGTCAACACGAAGTCGAATTTCAATGGCCGACCTGATTGATCACGTTAGGCCAGTAGCCCTGAAACCACGTTGCCATGGATATCTGTCAACCTGAAGTCACGGCCTTGGAAACGGAAGGTCAGGCGCGTATGGTCGAGGCCCAGCAGGTGCAGAATCGTGGCGTTCCAGTCGTGGACGGGAACGGAATCCTGAACGACGTTGTAACAGTAGTCGTCGGTCTCTCCGAAGGTGATGCCGGGCTTCACACCGCCGCCGGTGAACCACATGGTGAAGCAACGGCCGTGATGATCGCGGCCGTAGTTGGTCGGCGTGAGTGCTCCTTGGCTGTAGACCGTGCGGCCGAACTCGCCGCCCCAGATGACCAGCGTTTCGTCGAGCAAGCCGCGTTCTTTAAGGTCTTTAACCAACGCAGCGGACGGCTGATCGACGTCTTTGCATTGACCGCGAATTTGAGTCGGCAAGCTGCCGTGTTGATCCCAGCCGCGGTGCATCAACTGCACGAAGCGAACACCCCGCTCGATCATGCGCCGCGCGAGCAGGCAATTCCGAGCGAAGCCGCCGTCAATGCCGTCGTCTTTCAGGCCGTAGCTGTCGATCACGTGCTTCGGCTCGGATGAAAGATCAGTCAGTTCGGGCACCGACGACTGCATGCGGAAGGCCATTTCGTACTGCGCGATGCGCGTGTTGATCTCCGGATCGCCGAACGAATCGGCGGCGAGTTGATTCAGTTCGGAGAGACCGTCGAGCATTTCGCGCCGCGAGTTCGGATCAACACCGGGCGGGTTCGACAAGTACAGCACAGGGTCGTCGCCGGAACGGAACCTCACGCCTTGATGCTTCGACGGCAAGAAACCGCTGCCCCACAGCCGCGAGAAAATCGGCTGATCAGTTTTATTGCCGCTCCCTTGCGAGATCATCACGATGAACGCGGGCAGGTTTTGGTTCTCGGTGCCGATGCCGTAACTCAGCCACGCTCCCAAGCTGGGCCGGCCGGGCTGCTGTGAACCGGTTTGAATGAACGTGATCGCCGGGTCGTGATTGATGGCTTCAGTGTTGAGCGACTTCACGATCGCGATATCGTCGACGATCTTGGCCGTGTGGGGCAACAATTCGCTGACCCACGCGCCGCATTGGCCGTGTTGAGCGAATGGAAAGATCGACGACGCGACCGGCAGTGTCTTTTGTCCTGACGTCATGCCGGTGATGCGTTGGCCCATGCGAACCGAGGCCGGCAATTCTTGGCCGTGATATTCCTTCAACTTGGGTTTATAGTCGAACAAGTCGATGTGCGACGGCCCGCCGGACATGAAGAGATAGATGACTCGCTTGGCTTTCGGCACGTGATGCAGCGCCGACAGGATGCCCGGGCCGCCGGTGACCTTGTTCGTCTCGGCCGCAGTCGCGAATAGAGCGGGGTTCAGCAACGACGCGAGTGCCGCCGCTCCGAGACCGGTTGCCGAGCGGCCAAATAATTGACGTCGGGTAAGCAATTGTTGATATTCGCGGTGCAGATCCATATCGGCATTTCCGGGCGAGTTCGCGAAGCTGACGTGCGGCGCGTAGCAGAACAACGAACCGGCGGTTTGGTCAAGAACACCGGGGCTTGGTTTCAATCATGCTCGGGTGAGCGTCCGCAGACTTTCTTGTGGTCGGGGACGACTGTAGCATGGCGGGCTCTTTCCTGCCGCCCAGTGCCCGGGGCGTGGCCTGATTGTTCGGGGAACGTTTCTGAGAGCAAGTCTGTCCGCGCGAAGTTCGAGGTTGTCTCGATCCGCGTGTTCCGAAAAACTCGCGAGTTCAACTAACGAAGGTGTCGGCGATGATGGGGTCTTTCGACCGCTCGAAGCGGCTGGCGTGGATGATCTTGTTGCTGACGTTTCTGGCAAGTGCCGCCCAGACACTGTGGCTCGCGACGCCGCGGGTGATGGCTCAGGACGAACCAGCCGTTGAAGCAGAACCGGCGGACGATACGCCGGTCGACAAGAAGAAGGGTGCGAAGAAGGACGACAAAGCCGCGGCACCCGCCGAGGAGCAACCTGGCTTCGTGATGTGGGTCATCGAGACTGGTGGTGCGATTGGTATTTTTATCTTTTTGCTGATGGGTTACTTCGTCGCGACGTCGATCAAGCTGTTCTTGGAATTGCAGCCGCAAGTCGCGATGCCTCCGGATTTGATGGAAGACATCAAGCAAAAGATGGAGAAGAGGGACTACAAAGGGGTGTATCAAAGCCTCAAGGAAAAGGACTGTCTCTTCACGAAGTTTGCTTCGGCGGGATTGGGCGAATTGTCGGCTGGATTATCGGAGGCTCGCGATGCGATGGAACGAGTCGGCGAAGTCCAGAGCGCTGAGGCCGACAAAAAGATCAGCATGCTGGCGGTGCTCGGCACGTTGGGGCCGATGATCGGGCTGTTGGGGACACTGAAAGGAATGATGGCCTCCTTTGGTTCGATCGCCTCCGGCGGCGAACAGATCAAGTCCGATGAAGTGGCCAAGGGCATTTCGGAAGCGTTGCTGTTGACGTTCGAGGGTGTGTTGCTGTCAGTGCCCGCGATCTATTTCTTTGCCATCTTCAAGAACCGCACCTCGATAATGAGTGCCAGCACGATGCTGGCCGCCGACGAATTCGTCCGCAAACTCGCCAGCGCGGCCAAGGCCGCCGCAGCCGCTCCGAAGACGGCAACCGTCGCGCCGGCGGCTCCCAAGACGTAGTGGCAGTTGATTTAAAACCCCCAAAATCCGAAATCTCCAATCCGCAATCGGGTGAACCATGTCTGGCGCAATGCAATCCGCAGCCAGTGCTGAACCCAATCTGACGCCGATGCTCGACATGGTGTTTCAGTTGATCACGTTCTTCATGCTGGTGACCAACTTCAAAGCCGCGTCGTTGGACTTGAGTCTGCAACTGCCGGTGGTCGGATCGGCTCGGTCGGTCGACACGTCGGGAGTCGATCTGTTGATTTTGAACATCGACAAGAATGGCACGTTGAATATTTACGGCGTCCCCAGGGACATCCCCACGTATATCAAAGCGGAAGCGAAAGCCAGCTTTGAATCTGCCAAACGCGAGAATTCCAAGTTCGACAAGAAGGACGACCTGCCGACCACGGTTGTCGTGCGCGCCGACAAGCAAACGCCGTTCAGCTTGCTCAACGTGCTCATCAAGAGCTGCCAAGAAAACGGCTTTCGCAAGTTCGCCCTGAAAGCCATGGATAAACCCGAGGGAACGTGAAGCGGCAATGCCGCAAATGTCAAATTCCAAGCTCCAAGCTCCAAATTCCACAGCTTGGCGTTTGGGTTTTGGGATTTGGAGTTTGTCTCCGATGGGTCGTCACAAGAAAAAGTCCAAGGGAAGCGAGGCCGTTGAGCTGAATCTGGCCGCCATGCTCGACATGGCGTTCCAGTTGCTGACGTTTTTTATCCTCACGTTCAAGCCGTCTCCAATTGAAGGGCAGATCAATCTGAAGCTGCCACCGCCGCTACCGATCACACAGATCAAGCAGGGACAACAGGCGGGCAGCGACGATCAGAACAACAATCCGGTGCAAGGGCTGAATTCGTTGGTGATCTCGCTGTTCTCGACGCCCAATGGACGTACCGCCACAATGGCCGTGGGCGAAGGACCGGTTGCCGGTGTCAGCGCCTTGGATGGCCGCTTGAAAGCGGTGCTCGGTGATGCCGCCAGCCCGTTCGATCAAGTGTTGATTCAAGTGGACTCGCGATTGAAATACGAAGAGCTGATGAAAGTCGTCGATGTTTGTACGCGACAAACTCTACCCAACGGCGAGAAGCTGACGAAACTCAGCTTCGTCGAACTTCCGACGGGAGCAGCCCCGTAACGTCGCCATGCGCTCCAATTCTCGACTCCCCACGTCTGGATTTCCGCGCCGCGAGCTGTTTCGGCTCATGAGCATGACGGTGCTGTTGGTGATCGTGGGGATGTTGATGGTTCAAACTCGCAACGCGTCCCTGTGGCGCTGGGCCAGCAGCGTCACCGATGACGAGCCGACAGCGGCTCGGACCTCGTCGGAATCAGAGGCCGCCGGAGACGACAGCGAGCGATTCGTCGAGACACTCGTGACCGGTCCGAACGACCGGCAGGCGTTCGAGCAATCGCAGGCGGAATACCAGTTCCAGGCGATCAGCGACAAAGCGCCGCTCACCGCCGAAGAAATGCCGTCCTACTGGCGGCTGATGCGCTGGAGCATGACGGAGCCGTTCGATGACCTGTGGGAGCGTGCTCAGAAGGATCGGTACTTCACGCATCTCGGCCAGACCCCGGAGAAACACCGCGGCGAATTGATCGGCATGAAGGTCAGCCTGCGACGAGCCGTGCGTCACCCGTCGGAAACCCAGAAAAACGCCGCTGGCGTCGAGCAGGTCTACGAGGCCTGGGGCGTGACCGACGAATCGCGAACCGGGTTGTATTGTCTGCTGTTTTACGACCTGCCGCCGCAGTTGCCGATGCGTCCCAGTATCCATGAACAGGTGCAGTTCGTCGGTTATTTTTTGAAGCTGATTTCGTACGAAGACGCGCTCGGCAAAACCCGCTGGGCGCCGCTGCTGGTCGGCCGGCTGCGACTGCGAGAAAACGCCGCTCAGTCTGCCATGCGCCGGCAAGAGTCCGAAACGCGGGCGCTTCCGTGGCTCATCGGCGGCGCTGTGCTGCTCTTCACGGGGTTGATGATCTGGACGAGACGCTACCTCAGCGCCAGTTCCGTGGCCGGTTTGGAGCCTGTGACAACCGACCACCAGGCCATCGAGCATTGGTTGGAAACCGGCGGCGCGGAGACGACCGCGTTGGATCGACTTAGTCCAGGCTGGGAAGAATTCACAGCCGACGACACAGAATCTCGCCCTTCGGTTTTGACCAAGATAGAGTTTCCACCCACATCGCGGGATGTCCCGCCGGCGAGTTCCACGTAAGATGGCACGAGGTTGACCATGAACAAATCCGAAGCCCTTCAATTACTGATTGCGGAGCTCAAGAAGCTGCCGCAGAGTATCATCGCGTGGGCCAAGAGCGATGCGAAGTATTGGGGCATCGCCTTCGGCAGCATGATCACGTTCCTCGTCGCTTTGGACCTGCTGATCGGCACCAACTTGACCAAGAAAGTGTTGGCTGAGGTCGTCTACTTCGACACTGAAGTTGACACGGCGATTGAAGAGGCGCCGATCACGCGCTTTGAAGTCGGCGAGACACCGATCGAACCGACTGTGCTCAACACAGAAACGCTGACGATGGAGCCTCCGGCCATCGAGCAGGATGCTCAATTCAACGACAGTTCGGCCGATTTCCAAGCGGAGGGCGGCGGCATTGCGACGAATCAGACGGCTTCACTTACCGGCCTGGGTGGATTCGACGTCAGTGCGATCGGAGCGGGGCCGTCCGTGAAGGGGCCTGGTGGCGTGGGCATCAGCGTCGGTGAGGGCCACAATGCCGGCAAAGGTGGAGCGGGCGAAGGCTTCGGCAGTCGCGGC
>CAZPUJ010000273.1:0-7192 GCA_964589725.1 uncultured Planctomycetaceae bacterium | reverse complement strand
GTCCTCGCCGGGATAATGTTCCTTGGCGATCTGAGCCGCCTGCTCCTGGGACTCGGCCCAGCCAATCATGATGTGTGCGTAGGTTTCAATCTCGTACAAAGCCATGACCCTAACTCCTGTGAACGTGGCTCGGCGGCCGTCGGACAAGGCCGCATTCCGTGAACATCGCCCCGCAGCGGGACGCGCCATCGACTCGAAATCGTCACGGGCGGATTATAGCTGTTCGGAAAAGACTCGCGAGGCTCACCACAGCGGCAGTTTGACCGCGTCACGAAACGCAGGCCTTTTCCTCCGCCGCGCTGCGACGCAGATAGAACGGCTCCAGCGTCCACACGTCCGCCAGTTCGCCAGCCAACGCTTGCTGTTCGCCCAACTCGGCGACGAGGTCGGCGCGAGGCAGCCAGAATTCGGAATCAAGCACTCGCACGAAAGACGGCACACTTGATCGGATCGCGCCGACAGCCGGACCGCTGACGGCGAATGACGACGGCGCGAGTTCGGCAAGCTGCCGACACCAATCGTCCGTCGCCTCGATTGTGATTGCCTTCCGCGGTTTCCATCGATCGGTCGCGCCGCCACCGTCCTGTTTTTCCTCGCGAGCGTACCAGCCGACAAACAGCTCGCCGCGCTGAGCATCCGCCACGACAAAGACCTCCGCCACGTCGGCCGGACTCGCGGCGGCGATCGCGCGAAACGTATCGACTTCGGCCAGTCGGCAGCCCGTCGCGTAAGCCATTGTCTTCGCGAACACCACGCCAACTCGCAGCCCCGTGAAACTGCCCGGCCCGATGCTCACTGCGATCAACCCCAGTTGCTTCGCCGTCAAGCCGTGCTGGCACAGCAAAGAGTCGATTTCCGAAACCAATGTCTGCGCATGCCGCCGCCCGGCTTGCTCCAGCGGCAGCACGGCCACGGTCTCGCCGCCCCGCCGCAACGCCACCGAACCTGCCAACCCCGAAGTTTCAACTCCCAACGTCAAAAAACTCACCACGCGTCTCCGAACAGTCGTCGAGTTCTTGGCGATAAGATAAAGAACGGGACCGAAAAGATTTTCCCGAATCTCACACTAACCCGCGGCGTCAACGAGGCAGGCAGGGTCCGACCCCGCTGACGTTATCGGGTTAGTGTATCGAAACACCAGGCGGAAAGTTGTCGGCCGATGGTTGACGCTCCCTTGCGACCGCCGCACAATCGCGGTCACCCGTCGACACGCGTCGATCGCGAAACAGTAGTTCGGTCGTGACTCGAAGTCGGCGAAAGATCACCGACTCCATCAATGAGTTCAGCATGTCGCAGCACCCCGCGGTGGACGGCTCGCCTTTGCTTCCCCGTCGAGCGTTTCTGGCCACCACCGGCACGGTGTTGCTCGCGTCGGGCTGCGGCTACGACAAATACGAGGCACGTCTGAGAGAAACCAAGGCGTATTTTGAGTACCTCGAACGAGTGAACCTGGCATTGGACCCGACGCGGCGGCAAATCCAGGATGTCGAGATTCGCGTGCCGAAACCGTTCGTGTACATCGCGCCCCCTGCGGCGCCGGCGGAAGGCCAAGCAGACGCCGAGCCGCCACCACAGGGTGAAGACCCCACCGTGTTGGGCCATTTTCCAGGCGTCCACCTTGAGGGCCTGCTGGCGACGTGGAAAGGGAACGTGCGCGTCGAAAACCCCGGACAATCAGGCTCGGCCGAAGGAATCGCGTACCTGCACCTGCTGGGAAACCTCGAACGTTGGATCGCCAAGCAAACTGACAACGAAGTCGAACCCACGCGATATCTCGATGACTTGGCCAATATGTTGGCCAATACGTTCCGCGTCGTGGCCGATTCAGCCGACAGCCCGTGGAATTGGGAATCAATGCGCGGATTCTCGCCGTACGTTCCGAAGAAGAAGATCGACTCGATCCGCATCGAGGAGCCGGAACCCAATCCGTCCGTCGACGCCTTGTTCTATAAATTCGAGGCCAAGGACGTGCAGATCGCCCTGTTGCTGATACTCCCGCGAGCCATCGACCCGCGCGACAAAATCGAAGAGCGGCTCAAGCACACGCTGGAAACGATGAAAGTCCCCAGCCAGCCCCCGAAAAAGAAATCCGACAAACCTGCCGCGACCGGGTTTTGACGACGTGGCCCGCGCGATCATTCGCCGCGAGGTTCGTCCTCGACAAGGCGCGGCAAACGCGAGACGTCGACTCCCGCGTCACTGCCGTCGGTGGCGGCGGCGATCGCGGGATTGCTGGAGTCCGTGTTGCGGTCCAGAGTCAACGACTCGACCGTCGTATGCGCCATGCCTGTTCGTTCGCCCAGCCAAATCAGTTTGTCGTTGGACGAACCGACGTCGCCGCTCGTGCCCCAGCGGGCCTTCCAGTCGTCGAAGCCCAAAGACTCGGCCCCAGACGCGAACGACCAAAACACTTGACAGCGGTCGTAGAAATTCTTTTCACCGGACCACTGAAACAGGTTGCGGAAGTCGGCGTCGTTGGTGTTTCCCGACATCGCGAGCAATGAACCGCCGCTGTTCGCGATCAGCACGTTGTTGCGAGCGTTCACTCTGACTGGCGGCAGTTCGCGTGGCAGCTCGCCGCTGTCCAGCCGCACAAGGCTTTGACCGAACACACCCGTGACGTGATCCAACTCCAGTTCGATTCGCGTGGTTTCCGCCGGCTTCTCCGAGTGCCCTTCGACGCGCAGCAGCGTGCCGTCCAACGTGACCGCCGAGTCACGCAGCGACAGCCGTCCCGGTTTCGTGTTTCGCACGTGGAACAAATCGCCGTTGCCGCGTACGAAGCATTCGGTCAGTTCGATTTTGAGCGGATCTTTGGGCATGCCGCTGGTGCTCATTTTCATGTCCAGCATTTGTCCCGGTTCGCTGGAGAGGTCGAACAGCGCGGTCGGTCGTTGCCCCGGATTGTTCAACGTGATCGTGACTCCTTGCAGCCGCAGTTGCTCGGACCGATCCACGCTGAACAAGCTGATGCGGTCGATGGCGAAGAACGCCGGCACGGTGACCTCAAACACGACGTTCGCGATTTGCACCGGACCGCTCGACACGCTGATCAACCGCAGATGCGCGTCGGACGACGTGTTGCTTGGACTGAACTCGACCACCGGACGAAAGCCTTTCCCGGCGCGAATTGTCAGATTCTTTTTGCTCAGCCGAAACGGCTTCTCGACCCGCCGACCATGGTACCTCAGTTCGATCGCGCTGCCGTCGGCGACCGCCGCACAGGCCGCTTCCAACGTCGGGAACCGTTTCGCTGGCGAGCCGTCCGTTGCCAGCACAAACACACCCGCCGTCTCATCGGCCGCCGTGGGGGTTTTGTCGGTCGTCGTATCGCTATCGCGCGAAACGTCGCCGGTGGAGATGGTATTCGTCGAGCGAACCGTCGCCGACGTGTCGGTCCGCGTGGCGACAGACTCCGCAGTCGCCGGCTTGTCGGAAGGCCGATTGGGAGGCAGTTCGACAGGATGTACCTGAGTGCTCAACGGCCGCACGTCAGGATGACTCAACACGTCATCCGGGAAACTCGGGAACAACCGCTGTGATGGAATCGACGCTCCGTCACCTTCCGCGACAACCGAGCGAGAACCGTTGGGCCGATCAGGTGCGTGAGCGTTGTCGTTGGACGATGTCCGCTTGGATGTGGCTGACGAATCAGCCGTGCGGGATGGATCATCGTTACCGGTCTTAGTCCGAACCGCATTCGGCGTGGATTGGGCGCCGGTCAAATTTCTGTTGGAAGCGACCGATCGCGGCAGCCCATCCGACGAGTCCGTGCCAAACTTTGGGTACTGCCGCAGTCCCACGACAATCAGCACCAACAAAGCACCCATCGCCAGCACGCCGGCGTTTTGTCGCCAGAAGTCCGACATCGAACGCTGCGACGACAGCCAAATCAGACCTTCGGGGTTGATGCCACGCAGGCCCAACGAACCAGCGACCAGCATCAGGTCGCGGATCAATTGATCGGGCGTCTGATACCGCCGCTTGGGGTCGCTGGCCATCATCCGACGGACGATCGATGACAACTCGTCCGACACACGGCGATTCTTCTTCGCCGGATCGGGCGGTTCGCCGCTTTGATGATCGAGCAGTTTCTTCAACACCGTCCCGTCCGGGTATGGCGGCTCGCCGGTGAGCATGTGATACATTGTGCAACCCAGCGAGTAGATGTCGCTGCGCACATCCACATTGCGCGGGTCTTTCGCTTGCTCGGGTGAGATGTAATCGAACGTGCCCAGCGTCGTGCCGGCCAGCGTTAGCTCGTGAGCGGACTCCGGGCTTTCCTTGCGAGCCAGTCCCAAGTCGACCAACTTCGCTCGGCCGGACGGCGTGATGATGATATTGGACGGCTTGACGTCTCGATGCACGACGCCATTGGCCGAAGTGTGCCGCAACGCCGAAGCGATTTGCAACACGTAATTCACGGCCACATCCGGCTGGATGCGGCCACGTTCGCGAATTAGGTTCCGCAGATTGACGCCGGTGATGAACTCAAAGGCGATGAAGTGCAGCCCTTGATCCTCGCCGATGAAAAACACGCGCGCGATGTTTTCGTGATCAAGCTGCGCGGCGGCGCGCGCCTCATTTCGAAACCGCTGCACAGCGGCGGCGTCTCGCGACAGACTGGGAGCCAAAATCTTGAGCGCGATCGCGCGTTGCAGACGCGTGTCGGTCGCGCGGAACACGGCACCCATGCCGCCCGCCCCGATCCGCTCCTCGATCAGGAAGTGACCCAGCTCCAATCCAGTTGCGGTGGGGACTTGCAGAGGTTCTTGCAAGTCCGCTTCCGACGGAAACAGCCGATGCCACGCCGACGACGTGGGCAAGGAGACTCCCACGGCCGACGGCATCGCGGTCCCGCGGCGTTCGGGGTTGATCACCGTTTCCGCGCCGCCACCCACGCGCGGCGGACGATAAGCGACCGTAGGCGGTGTTGGCGTGATGCTGGAATCTGAGCGAGGTTGATCCATATCTTGGCGCTCGAAATGAAAAGGTGACTCGGCCGTTCCACAGCACGGACACAAGCACCCTCCCCACGGGAGACATCCTGTTTGTTCGAAACCGAACTGGAGACGTGTTATAAAAATCGGATGAGTCGCATTCCGCGAAAAACGCTTCGCGGAACGGCTCATTGAGGACCGATGATTCGCGCGACGGAATTGTTAATGGATGTGAAGTAGGTCGTCATTTTGTCACCAATCTCACCGGCGAAACGAGTGCTTTCCAAGATGTTCGCGGCCTGATTCCGCACCGTAACGTCTTCGACTTCCACTTCGTCCTTGAGGTCGGATTGCGCCAGTTTTTTCAAGTCGTGGATTTTCGGCAACAGATTATGTTCGAGATGATCAACCAGCTCCTTCGCAAGCTGCTCGGCGTGTGTGAATTGTTCGCGCAAAGTCTGTTGTCCGACCGGTCGCTGCGCCACCGCGTTGCTCCTGGATTGGTCAATGGACGATCCGTAGGCTCACAGATTAGACCGAGTTAGAATGCAGCCAGTCAAGCGGGGCTTTCTGAAGGGGTGTTAAAGGTCACGCCGAATGTTGATATCTCCCGTTGCGAATTGAAGATTCGCAAATGCCAATTTTCAATGTGCATCCTTCGCAGGCAGTCGCGGAACAACGCATATGAAGATCTTGGTTCTGGCCGACATCCATTCGAACTGGCCGGCGTTGGCCGCGATTCAGGAATCGTTCGACGTTTGCTTGTTCGTCGGTGATTTGGTCGATTACGGCACCGACCCAATCCGTTGCGTCGATTGGATCCGCCGGCATGCGATGGCGTCCGTGCGTGGCAATCACGATCACGCGGTCGCTCAGCATATCCCAGTGAAGAAAGACAACGGCTTGCACCGACTCGCCGCCGCGACTCGACCGTTGCATTGGAAGCTGCTCACTCCTCTGCACATGAAGTATCTGACGCGGCTGCCGGTGACTCGTCGAATCACCGTCGACGGCCAGCGTTTCTACCTCGTGCATGCGACACCACGCGACCCATTCGACGAATATCTCCGCGACGACCGAGAGGCTTGGGAGGCTCGGCTGCAAGGCGTCGACGCCGACTTGGTGTTGGTCGGGCATTCGCACATGCCGTTCTGCCTGGAATTGGACCGCGTGACGGTGATCAACCCCGGTAGCGTCGGTCAACCACGAGACGGCGATCCGCGCTGTGCATACGCCATGATCGAAGACGGCCGAATCGAACTGCGTCGCGTCAAGTACGACATCGACGCGACACTCAAGCACATGCGTGACAGCGGCATCGACGCCGACACCGTCGATTTGGCGACGGCCGTGTTGCGTTCGGGCGGTCAGCTGGATGTCACTGATCTCAAACGCTGGGATCGATCCCTGGATGGCAAGTCCATCGGATCATTCGACAGCGACGTGACGGGACTGCCGCCCAACCTGAGCGGAGGGAACTAGGTGATATCGAAAGAAGAGGGGTTGCCCTGATTTGAAATCACGATCGACGTCGCGCGGGAGCGCCTCGTTCGGCGATCGGTTTGCGAGAAATATCGCACCAGTGAGTGATGTCGAACTCGCACGGGCCGAGTGACGAATCGAACGGTCCATGTTGTCGCAGATAGTATTTCATCCGTTCGAACTTTTTCTCGGCCGGCAATTCGCCGGGACGTTTCGAGCCGGGCGGCCGTCCCCAGATGATGCGTGACCCGCCGGGCGTGTCGAGTTGAAACCTGAGTTCATCCCACGCGACCTGCGCCTGTGGTCGAGCGGGCGCGCGGATCGACTTCAAGCCGAACTCCTGCCAATGCGTCTTCAGCAGCGCTGCGAGCCGCGCCGCGCCAAGGACCGTGGCGTCTCGCCAGTGAGTCCCTGCCGGACCGCTCGGCTGCGAGCCAACGTTTTCCACGACGGGATACTTTGCCATTTGAGCCGGCGAAAAATCAGCAGCCGGCAACACAATCGCGTCGACGTCGATCGGAAACAAACCGTTCTTTGCGCGAACCATCGCGACCGGCTCGCGGTATTCCAGATCAACCTGTAACCGCGCGGGAACCGATGCTCGCACACGAACGTTTCCCTTCACCCACGGATGTTGCTCGAACGCCTGAGCGACTCGCTGTGTCAGATCTTCATCCAGCAGAGACAACTCGGTGGGCAAACCGGCTCGCTTGGCGACTTGATCGACCAAGTCATGCGGCACCCAATGCGGCGGTGGAGTGATCTCGATC
>CAZPUJ010000272.1:0-9228 GCA_964589725.1 uncultured Planctomycetaceae bacterium | reverse complement strand
CGGAATTCCGTTGGCCCTCAGCCCGTCGACCTGATCTTTCATCAGCGAGATCAACGGTGAGATGACGACCGTCGTGTCCTGCTTGACGATTGACGGCACCTGATAACACAGCGACTTTCCGCCCCCCGTCGGCAGCACGAGTAACGAGTCACTCCGCGCGAACACGCATCGCATCGCTGCCTCTTGCAGCGGTCGCAGACTGGAGAAGCCCCAATGCTTGCTCACAGCAGCCAGCACGGCAGCGACTGAGAACGGCAGTGACGACGCGGAAGTTTCCATGACCACCTGAAACTATCGCCGACGAACGGATTCATCCAGCTCGGCAGAGTTTCTGACTACTGGCTGCGAATCGCCCACAAGGCCTCGAAGCTGCGGAGATACAGTGTGCCGTTCGCGATCACTGGCGATGCGGAGATGGTTTCACCGAGGTCGTTTTCAGCGAGCAACTCGAATGTCTTGCCGGCTTTGATCACGCTGACGATTCCGCCTCGCGCCGTGAAATACACTTTGCCGTCCGCGTAAACGGAAGAAGCTCGATAACGATCGCTGTGGACTCGCTTGAGATAAAGCTGTTCGCCCGTGTTTTCGTCCAAGCAGTGAACCTGTCCGTTCTCCATGCAAAGATAGACAATCCCGTCGTGAATCAGTGGCGACGGGACGTCGGGCGTTCTTGCGTACGTCCACCGGTGAGCGGATCTGTTGTTGGTGATGTCTCCCTTTCCATCCGGCTTTAAGGCCACGACCGGAGCTCCCTTGGCCGTCGGCACGACGATGATGCCGGGGGCCGTCGTCGGCGACGCGACAAACCGTAGCGAAGCGTCGTACTTCGTTTTCGAATTGAGATTGCCGCAGCGCCACAATTCGTGACCGTCCGCCAGATCGTGAGCCACGATGAAGTCGGCTCCGTGCGACAACAAAAACTTTCGCGTGCCGTCGTCGTACATCATCGGGGAGGCATACGAGTGCTCACATTCGCCGACGGCGTCGCTCGGACGGTCTCGCTTCCAGACCTGATTGCCGGTCAGCTTGTCTAGGCAGACCACGATCGCTTCACGCGACTTCGGGTTTCCCTCGCCGTGAATGAGCTGCACATACAACCGCTCGCCATCGAGGACCGGCGTCGAAGTCATTCCAAATGCGATGTTGAATTTTCCGAAACGGTCCTGCAAATTGAATTTCCAAACTTCCTTGCCGTCGACCGTGTAGCAGGCGATCACGCCGTTGGTCATCATGGCCCACACGTGCTCACCGTCAGTCGACGGTGACGGCGACGCCGAGTTTCCCTCATCGCCACGCACGTCCCGATTGCCGCTGGAAATCACTTGTCGCCAGCGTTCTTGGCCGTCGATACCAACGCAAAGCAAAAGTAGTTCGTCCATGCTGACGGAGGTCAGAAAGATGCGATCATCCCAAACCACTGGAGTCGCTCCCGCCGGCCCCGGCAACGCCAGTCGCCACGTCACGTTCTCCGTCTTCGACCATCTCGTCGGAGTGCCCGACTCGTTCGAGACGCCATTGTTCGTCGGCCCTCGCCACTGTGGCCAGTTCTCCGCTTGGACAAAATCGCTGACCGCGACCGAAACAGCCGTCGCGACCAATGCCACTACGACCCATCGAGCCAACCGAGCCTTAAACAACACTACCGACTTCATACTGAATTCTCCTGGCCAGGAATTCCGGGCGATCTCGATACGCTGAGTAGTGTCCGAGCCGGCCTATGCAGCGTCAATCAACTGATGAACCGGTTCTAATTGGCAAGTGGTTGGCAACGGGGTTATGGTACGGCGACTCCATCGAAGCCAAAGTGAGCGCGCAATGATCTCAGTCCATTGCTATTCCGACTCGGTCCATGTCCCAGTTTGGGTGACAGACCTAGAGTTGTTTCGCAAGTGGATGCACTCCGAGGAATCTCCAGAGAAAACCCCTGTCTTTTTCCTCGCGGGCGAGGTCTGGATTGATATGAGCAAGCAGCAGATCTTCTCGCATGTTCGGCTCAAGCAACGGTTCTTTCAGGTTCTTGGTCCCTTGGCGCAAAAAGGCCGCCTGGGGGACTTTTTGCCCGATGGCCTTCTGTTGACGAACGAAGAGGCCGATCTCTCCGGAAACCCCGATGGGACGTTCGTCTCCAAGGAAAGTTTTCGCGAAGCGCGAGTGCGGCTGATCGAAGGGGCGGAGGACGGATACGTGGAACTGGAAGGCTCGCCCGACATGGTGCTGGAGGTGGTCAGCGACAGCTCGGTCGAGAAGGACACCGAAGTGCTGCGCGAGCTGTACTGGAAAGCCGGAATCCGCGAGTACTGGCTGGTGGACGCTCGCGGCGAGCGGCTGGAATTCCAGATCCTGCGTCACACGACTCGCGGCTACACGCCCGTCCGCAAATCCGCCGGCTGGCTGAAGTCCGCCGTGTTCTGCGAATCCTTCCGCCTCACTCGCCAACTCGACGACTTGGGACATCCCGACTTCACGCTTGAGGTGCGGTAATTATTTCGAACGGGACTTCGCAAGCGGTTCAGCCTTGCGAAGCATCCCCAATGGACTCGGGACGGCTCTGCTCGGTCGAACGCAACTTGATTCGTGCGTTGCGAGCATCGTAAGCCTTCTGCCGATTCTCCGCAGTGAGTGGAGCCATTGGAGTGAGTGGAGCCATTGGAACGGTTTTCAGATTGCCATCGGCCTGGCGCAGGACGAGTTTCACATGACGGTCGGGTCGGTGCCCCGTCAGAATCAAGACCTCCACAAGGTCTTCGACGAATCGCATCTCCCAGAGGTCTCCAAATTCCTGACGGCAAGTTGCCAAGATCGCTGATGTCGGAATGTCGCCAATCGAAACCAGTTGATACTCGGCATTCTCGAATTCCACCGTGACCGAGTCCGCTTCTCCGCATTGCACGTCAGTGAACGGCGACACGCGTGCCCAACCCCAAAAGCCTGACCTGATCGCAAGCCGTTGAAGGGATCCGACGGCGACGATGAGGCCGAGGAGAACCGTACAAACGACAACGCCGATCAGCAAATTCTGAATGCTGAAGTGATCTCTCAACCAGCGAATCAAGCGATTCTTTGGAACCTCCGACGACTTTGATGAAACGTGAAAACCGACTGGTGCATGACACGATGCGTTGGGCAAATTGATCTGTCAAGCCGTTGAGTTGAATGCTGGCGTTTGAAGCTTCCAGTCATTGGACCGGTCCAAGAACTACGCCACGGCTTATGAATCAGTCGGCTTAAGCCGACTGATCGGCGGGCAGAGATGTTGCTGGGTTCAGTCACGAACGACACGAAATGGAGAGCCGGGTGGCGTCAGCCCCCGGACGATTCGCTTCCTGCTGCAATGGTCCGGGGGCTGACGCCCAATGGCTCGTCTGCGAGTTTTTTCAGCCGACGGTCTCAAAGCAAACAGCCCTCGGCGAGCGGACTCGTCGAGGGCTGTTTCGATCACGGAGGTCTATCTCAGAGGGAGTGGCGGCTTAGTAGATGTCTTCGTCGTGACCGCCACCGCCGCCCTTCTTCTCGTCCTTGGGTTTCTCGGCGATCAGGGCATCGCTGGTGAGCAGCAGGGTCGAGACCGAGGCGGCGTTCTGCAAGGCGGAACGAGCCACCTTGGTCGGGTCGATGATGCCGCTCTTGACGAGGTCTTCGAACTTGCCGGTTTGGGCGTTGTAGCCCTTGTTGCCTTCGAGTTCGAGCACCTTCTCACAGATCACGCCACCATCGACGCCGGCATTGTCGGCGATCTGAGTCAGCGGAGCGCGACAGGCTCGCAGGATGATGTTGAAGCCGACTTCTTCGTCGCCCGTCAGGTTCTTGGGTTTGAGCGAAGCAGTCGCTCGCAGCAAGGCGACACCGCCGCCAGGCAGAATGCCCTCTTCGACCGCCGCGCGAGTTGCATGCAACGCATCCTCAACGCGAGCCTTCTTTTCCTTCATCTCGGACTCGGTCGCAGCACCGACGTTGATTTGGGCGACACCGCCAGACAATTTGGCGATTCGCTCTTCAAGTTTCTCGCGATCGTAATCGCTGGTGCTGCTCTCGACCTCGCGGCGAATCTGGTCAATGCGAGCCTTGATGTCGGCGGACTTGCCGGCACCTTCGATGACCGTCGTGTTGTCCTTGTCGATGATGATCTTTTTGGCTCGGCCGAGATCGCTGAGTTGAACGTTCTCCAACTTGATGCCCAGGTCTTCGAAGATCGCGGTGCCGCCGCACATGATCGACATGTCTTGCAGCATGGCCTTGCGACGATCACCGTAGCCGGGCGACTTGACCGCGACGCACTTGAACGTGCCACGCAGCTTGTTGATGACCAGCGTCGCCAACGCTTCGCCTTCGACCTCTTCGGCCACAATCAACAACGGCTTGCCGCTGTTGACGACCTTTTCCAGCACCGGCACCAAATCCTTGATGTTGGAAATCTTCTTCTCGTAGATCAGGACGTAGCAGTCTTCAAAAACGCACTGCATCGTGTTCGGGTTCGTGACGAAATACGGGCTGAGGTATCCGCGGTCGAACTGCATGCCTTCGACGACCTCGAAATCGGTCTTCAGGCTCTTGCTTTCTTCGACGGTGATCACGCCGTCCTTACCGACTTTGTCCATGGCGTCGGCCAGGATGTTGCCGATCTCTTCGTCGCCGTTCGCGGCGACGGTGCCCACCTGAGCGATGGACTTCTTGCTCCGGCACTCGATCGACAGCCCCTTGAGCTTTTCGACGACGTCTTCGACAGCCCTGTCCATGCCGCGTTTCATGTCGATCGGGTTGACACCCGCGACGACCGCCTTCAGACCTTCAATGAAGATCGCTTCGGCGAGAATCGTCGCCGTCGTCGTGCCGTCACCAGCGATGTCGGAGGTCTTGCTGGCGACTTCCTTCACCATCCGAGCGCCCATGTCCTCGAACTTGTCACTCAGCTCAATTTCGCGAGCGACGGTCACGCCGTCCTTGGTGACGGTCGGCGAACCAAAACTTTTCTCGATAATGACATTCCGTCCACGTGGGCCGAGCGTCACGCGCACCGCCTTGGCGAGCTTGCTAACGCCGCGGCGAATGGCTTCTTTCGCCTCTTGATCGAAGGCAATCATCTTGGCCATGTTTGCGAGTCTCCTGTGAGTCATGTGTCTGAATTCGCAAGAATTCAGAGTGTTGAAATATTTCGAGGAAGGCTGAAATTCTTGCGAAATCAGCGACGGGAATCAGTGCTAAAACGTCGCGAGGATGTCGCTCTCGCGGAGTAACAGAAAGCTGTCGTCACCAACTTTGATCTCGTCACCGGCATACGAACTGAAGATGACTCGGTCGCCCGCCTTGACGGTGAGCGGAACCTTCTTGCCATCGCGGCGGACGTAGCCTTCGCCGACCGCTAGAACCTCCCCGCGTTGGGGTTTGTCCTTGGCCGAATCCGGCAGGACGATGCCGCCGAGAGTCGTCGTCTCGGCCTCGGCTCGTTTTAAAACCACTCGATCACCCAATGGAACTAACTTCTCCGATTTGGACTTCACAGCGGACTTGGCCATCAGCGTCTCCTCAACATCAATTCAAAAGGTCGACATCAATTCAGATGGTCGACTCGTGCAAAAACGCCCGACCAAACCGCAACGGTTTGGGGTGTGGCGGCGGAGAGCGAATCGTGGGCCAATCAAGTTTCATTCTGTAACGTGCTTATTAGCATTGAATTACAGAATGTCATTGAAGGCGGTTGGCTGCCAACGCCGCTCAGTTTGCCGAGGCGATTCAGACCGTTCTGCCAATTCGGCAGCAGCCAATGGAAAGTCAGATGCGTCGTTCCGAAGTCTCTCGGGACCGCACCACGACAATAGAAAAATAGGTAGAATAGGAAATGTTGACAATATCCTAAAATTAGATAGTCTAGTGGTCGGTAACGCCACGCACGCTCGCTCTCACCAATTTCCTCATGTGCAGGAGCGTTACTCCGGTGCTCAACAATTTCGATCATCCGGCCTCTGATTTGTTTGGTTCGGAACCGTCAACTGCCGCTTCACCGATGTCATCCACTCCATCGCCGGGGGCGTCCGCGGCACATGGCGTGGATGTCCTGCGGCTTTTCGATCATGTCTGGACGGCGAGTGGTTCACTAGCTGGCCACGCGAGCGAAGCGGCGATCGTCGAGTTTACACAGTTGCGACAACTGGCTTTGCAACGTGGCGACGCGTCGCTCGCGGAAGTCGCTTGCCACAACTTGGCGGTCGCGTATCGCCAGCTTGGCGACATTCCTCAAGCGGTGTGTTGGCAACAGCAGTCGATTGCCTGGCGGAGTCGCCGCGCCGAATGCCCGCGAAAGGCGTCGGATGATGAACTCACGAGACTCGCTTGTGATTTGACCGGTCGCGGTGGCGATGAGTTTCTGCGCGGGGACTTCGACCTCGCGGAAGCACTCTGGATGCGAGCGTTGGCGATCGAAGCGTGGATCGGCTCGTGGGACGGCCAAGCGATTGATTGCGGCAATCTCGGCTTACTGGCGGCAGCCCGAGGTGATTTCGCGGCGGGAGTTCGTTGGTTGCAAAAGTCACTGAGGTTTCATCGGTTGATGCTCGACAACATCGGCGCCGGCACCGATTGGATGAACCTCGCGGAAGTGCTTCGTTTGCAAGGTGAGTTCAAACTATCAACGCACAGCTTGCATCGGGCCGTGCGGTACTTCGAACGCACGAATGCGGCGGCGCTTCTCGAACAGGCCAGGTTACGTTTACGAGAGGCGTTGCGAACGGAGGCAGTGCTCACGTTCGATCCGTTGTTGAACTGATGTTGGAATTCCGCCTTTACCTGATTCATTCATGACGTTCTCAAGGAGATGACACGTTGCCGCAAACTAACCCGAAGCGTAAGCGAGGGCGAAGCGTGATTCCGCCCGCGCTTGCGCGTCGGGTTAGTGTGGAGCCGATGAATAATCCGGGTTTAGGCGCTCTCGAGGCTCGACCCGCCCATGGGCGGGTCGCCGACTGTATGCTTTAGCCGCAACTGGCCGCAGGCGGCGTCGATGTCGGCTCCTTTGCGTTTGCGGACGGTCGCAGGGATGCCAGCTTGGTCAAGGATTTCGACGAATTGCTTGGTGCGTGGTGCGGAAGGTTCCTGGTACGGCAGCACCGAGACACCGTTCATGGGGATCAGGTTGACGTGAGCGCAGCGTCCTCGCAGCAGGTGAGCGAGTTGCTGAGCGTGTTGCGGTTCGTCGTTCACCTTGGCGAGCAGGACGTACTCGAAGGTGACTCGGCGGCCGGTGAGTTCGAAATAGTCGTCGGCCGCGTCGAGAATCGCCTCAACGCCGATCTTGTCGTTGACCGGGACAAGTTGATCCCGCAGCGTGTTGTTCGGGGCGTGCAGCGAGATCGCGAGGTTGTACTGCTTGCCGCTGCGGGCGAACTCTCGAATTTTTTCCGGCAGACCGACTGTTGACACCGTGATGTGTCGCGCTCCGATCCCCAGTCCTGCCGGCGAACTCAAAACCGAAAGCGCCTGCATCACCGCCGGCATGTTGGCCAGTGGCTCGCCGATGCCCATGACGACGACATTCGTGATCCGCTCGTCGGCATCGAGCAGCGTTTGCAGGCGCAACACCTGTTCGACAATCTCGCCGGAAGACAGATTCCGCTTGAGTCCCAGCATTCCGCTCGCACAAAACACGCAGCCCATCGCGCAACCGACTTGCGTGCTGAGACAGACGGTGACTCGTTCCGGCTCGCGCATCAACACGCATTCGATTTGCTGGTCGTCTTCGAGTCTCAACAGCAGCTTTTCTGTCCGATCCGACGCGACTTGATGCAAGGTCACTTCGGCTGCGAAAAACCGAAACTCCGTCGCGAGCTGTTCGCGCATCGTTTTCGGGAGGTCTGTCATCTGGTTGAACGAAGTCGCTCGGCGGCGAAACAGCCATTGTTGCAGTTGATCTGCCCGGAACTTCGGCCATTCGTGACGCACGACCCAGTCGGTGAGATCCGAGAGTGTCAGATCGAGGATGCGGGGCAATGGGGAAAAAGTTGTCATCGCAAACAGTCGGCAAGCGGAATCAAACGGCAAGAGTTGATTGTCCGCTCCGTCGAAGGACAAGGCGGTTCATAGGCGAAACGGATTGTAGCGCAACGATCTGCATCGACCAATCATGCCACACGTCCGTTTGCTCAAGTCGAGAGCTTTGTTTCGGAAACGCAGAATTATGGACAACGACCGCCAGTCACGTCGGGTTTATGGCTCGCACAGCCGGGGATGAGACAGGCGAGCGGGCCGGCGTCAGCTCCCCGGTCCTGCGGCGAATACACCGGGGGGGGCTGACGTCGCCCGCTCACCTGAATGTCTCACGGATGGCGCGTGCGGTGTGCGCTGAGGTGCCGACGTAAAACGGATTCAGGCCGCGGCTCGTCGGAATGGCACGATGTGAGCCGGTTCGTACTGCGTGCGACATTTGCCCAAGGCGGTCGCGATCTGACGCACGACTCGCTCGGCGTGATGAGCGGGCATTTCGGGATAGATGGGCAACGACAGAACCTCGCGCGACGCGGCCTCGGCTTCGGGAAAGTCGCCGACGCGGTAGCCCAGGTGCCGGAAGCAGGGCTGCATGTGCAGCGGGATGGGATAGTAAACCATGCAACCGATCTGCTGTGCTCGCAGTTGCTGCATCACGGCATCGCGGCGTCCACCCGAAATGCGAAGCGTGTATTGGTTGTAGACGTGACGCTCGTCGTGCGTTTCGGTCGGCAAAAGGATCTCGTCGGTCATTTGGTATTCGGCGAAGAGTTCGCGGTAGTGATTCACATTCGCACGCCGAGCTTCCGTCCACCGATCAAGATGCCGCAGCTTGATTCGCAGAATCGCGGCTTGTATCGCGTCGAGGCGGCTGTTGAGGCCGATCTCAAGGTGGTGGTAGTGGCCGGCATCGCCGTGAACTCGCAAGCGGCGCATGGTCTTCGCCAACTCCGAGTCATCGGTCGTCAGCATGCCACCGTCACCGGCGCCGCCGAGATTTTTCGTGGGGAAGAAACTGAAGCAACCGATCGTGCCCAGCACTCCCGCACGGCGACCGCGATACTCGGCCCCGATCGCTTGGCAGGCATCTTCGACAATGGCGACTTTGTGCCGCATGGCGATTCGCCAGAGTGGTTCCATGTCGGCGCACTGGCCGAACAGATGCACCGGCATGATGGCCTTCGTGTGCGACGTGATCGCCGCCGACACGGCCTCCGGATTGAGATTGAATGTCAACGGATCAATGTCCACGAATAC
>CAZPUJ010000271.1:0-9459 GCA_964589725.1 uncultured Planctomycetaceae bacterium | reverse complement strand
AGGCAGAACAGCAACCCGCCGAAAACTGCGGCGATGTACCCCAGAAACGTCGCGAAGCCGGTCCCCGGCTCGATGCACTCGCGGGGATCGACCGGATCACCTTCAATCACAATTTGTGGAAAACTCGATTCAGCCATGACTCCTCCCCGTTTTCGTCAATGGACGCGAACAACCGTTCGGCGAAATTACCGACAACGGGGGGCGGATCGTACGGACAATCGAGAGTATGGCAAGGACGCGGTCACCTGCCCGCGTGGACTTTGTGTCGAAGCGGAATGCGCGAGCGCTCGGCTACAGCCCATCCATGTAGCGCAGGAACTGAGCGTCAAGCAGATCG
Organism: uncultured Planctomycetaceae bacterium; assembly: GCA_964589725.1. GTDB lineage: Bacteria > Planctomycetota > Planctomycetia > Planctomycetales > Planctomycetaceae > CAYSHJ01. Next base: position 9,122 of record CAZPUJ010000271.1, on the reverse strand, counting down.
AGGTCGGGCGTGAACGCGGCTTGGAAGTCGGCGACACGCTCTTGCGGTCGATATTCCGCGAAGGGATCGCGCGCGGCGATCCGCTTCAGGTACGTCGAGAAGTTTCGCGAACGAGTCTCGATCAGAAAGAACGACAAGGCCCAGGATTGAGCGTAAAAGTCGCTGACAGCCGAGTTGTACAGCGACTCCCCTTCGAGAAACGCCTTCAGCGACTTGGGCTGCCGACGTTGTTTGACGAAGTTCTGAAAGCCGATGAAGCGTTCGCGGTTGATCCGCTGCTTCACGTTCCAACCGGCGGAGCTGTCGCGGACGCCGTCCGGTTCGAAGACTGTGGCCATTCCCTCGACGACCCATCTCGGCGTTTCGCCCAGCCGTGAATGCAGCCCGATGTTGTAGGCAATCTGATGCGTGGCCTCGTGGATCATCGTGGCTTGCAGGTCGCTTTGGCCCGTGCCGAAAAGCGGCAGCGGTTGCGATTCGGCGAACGCAGGACGTAAGGCCCCTGATGATCTCGACGTAAGGCGAACGGCGTCCGTGAAATCGAACGCATCAGGGGGCTGACGCCCCCCGCTCGCCGAGTCGACGGCCGACAGCGCGACCGACTTCTCGCGCGATTCGTACAACGCAACGCGGTTCGTGCGCGGCGAGTAATAGCCGAGCATACCGGTCATCGACTTCGCTCCGTCGTTGTGAGCGTAATCGACGAATTGCTGCCGATTGGGAAACACGATCGCCACCAGCGGGAACTGCGGGTCGGCAAGTGTGAAGCCGCGAGTTTTGAAGTACCGCTGCAACGTGGCGTACTGGTCCTCGAAGACCGCCGCGTACGACGAGGCTTTGCCGCGCGGAGCCAACACCAAATAGCGCCGCGTCGTGCCAACCTCGAACTCTTTGCCGAACTCGCGCGACAGTTGATTGCGCAGCTCGGTCGTCGGCAGCGATTGAAACGTGCTCGACAGCGTCTTGACCGAGCTGGCCTTGAGGTCGATATCCTGCAGCCGTCCCGTTCGATCCATCAGGACCGCGCGGGTTTTGTCGCGTGCCAGAAACTTGCCGGTCGTGACGGCTTTATCGGTTCGCACTTCTTGCAACGAGTCGCTTTCACTCGCCGCACAGGTTGCGATGGACAACGCCGCCCAAACAAGGGGCCACCAATTGGATCGCATGATGCCGACGCTCTGCCGAGAGTGAATGAAATCTGCCAACTCAACTCTAGGTCACGAATCATTGACAAGGAGGTGTGGACTCCCAAACTTGAGCTCATTGTCCATCAAATCATTGGGGAGTTGGCTCAAGCCGACTGATAACGACGAACAAATACGGAACCACTTCGCGCAGCCTTTGGGAACTCGAATGACGACCTCAATCCAACACTCTGCCACCGCACTCCTCGCCGAGCACATCGGGGCTGACTCGCTCGTCTGGAGCCAGAACCGCGACAACGTGCGCCTGACGGTAGGTGTAGAACGGATCTTTGAAGTGCTCAAGTGCCTGCGGGACTTGGGTGGGTTTGACATGCTCGTCGATCTCACCTGCGTCGATGAGTTGGAATATCCCAACGCGACCGATCGGTTCCGCGTGGTCTATTGCCTGCTCAACACGGCGACCGGCGAGCGGTTGATCGTGCTGACGTACGTCAACGATCCAAACCCGACGTTGCCCTCGGCGTATCCGCTGTGGAAGGGAGCCGATTGGTTGGAGCGGGAAGTCTTCGACATGTTCGGCAGCCGCTTCACCGGCCACCCCGACCTCCGCCGCATCCTGATGCCCGAAGAGTTCACCGAATACCCGCTCCGCAAAGATTACCCATTGCGCGGCCGAGGCGAACGACACAACTTCCCGGTCATCACCCGGGCGGAGAGTTGATCCCTGATTGATGCCAAATCTCTGGAACTCTCATTTTGAATAAGTGGGCAACTCATTATCCTCTCGACCGTCCGCGTCACCGCAGGAATGAGCCATGTACCTCGAATTCTTGTGGGACTTTGAACCTACGGGCAACGTCGAGCACATTCGCGAGCACAAGCCGATGACAGCCACCGCCTCACGCCTCAAAAAAGGATGCACCAAGACGCGATCACCGGAAGCGCGAGCCAAGGCGATCGCCAAGAAGCACAACATCACACCGGAAAGACTCGCGGAACTGCGCGAGTCATCGAAGCAGGTTCGAGCTGACATCGCGGCTCATCGGGAAGACATTCGCCATGAGTCGCAGGAAGTCGTCTCGGAAGCCTTGGCTGACGGATCGCTCGTCAAAGTCTCCGTCCTGCTCAAAGGGGGAGACGACGCCCGCATCGTGAAGGCCATCGACGACTACGCCCAGCAACACGGCCTGCAAAGCCGTTCCCACGTTGTCCGAGTCGCCCTCGCGAAACTCCTCAAGCTCAACGTCACCGCCCCCAAATGGGGCTGGCAAAAAGGCCGAGCACGAAAGGAACTAGGGCGGCTGTGATGAAAGCATTGCTCGTCAGAATTGGCGTCGATCAAGCGTATGGCGGGTGGAATGCACCCGTCGATGCGGACGGCCATTTCGTTTATGTGCCGATCCCGGAGAAACGCGGCACACCATTTCATACAGGTCTTGATCGTCGCTACGGCGAAATACTTCCCGCGTTGCATCGTTTTTGCGGAGAACACGACTGCGACTTGTTTGATGACCTTCGTTTTCCTCACGGATTGCTCGAATACTCGATGCATCTGGACCCAGACTTTGAGTGCTTGACCTATGGAGACGAGGGTGGTCGCCGTGGTGCTAGGATGGTGGGCATGAGCGAAGGCGACTTGCTCGTTTTCTACGGTGGGCTGCGCCCGATTCATCGCTGCGAACACAGGCTGATCTATGCGCTTTTGGGGATGTATGTCGTGCGCGAGGTGGTTTCGGTAAAGAACGTCGCACCACAGCGGTGGTTCGAGAACGCGCATGTCCGCAAGACAAAACTTGGCGAAACGGACATCGTGGTTCGGGCCAAGCCAGAAGTATCCGGGCGATTCAACCGTTGTGTTTCAATTGGAGATTGGCGCAACCGCTCGTATCGGGTTCGGCAAGATATTCTCAATGCTTGGGGTGGCTTGTCCGTGAAAGACGGATTCATTCAACGCAGCGCAGTGCCACCGGCGCTAAGCGACCCTGGTCGGTTTCTGGACTGGTTAAAGAAGCAACGCATTCAACTGGTCGCGAGGAATAACTGACATGGCTGAACGCAAGGTCTACTTCGTGCATTTGCGCCGCCCCGACAGCGCTCGCGAAAACCCGAATGAACGAAGAGACGATCCATTCTGGGAATTTGGCAGTTTCGGATGCACAACCTGCCATTGTGACAATCTCATGCACCCTCGGCGTGCCAATGACCTTGCAGAATCACGGTTCGCGTTCGTGCAAGGTGGAAAGCTAGGGTCGCGGCTGGTGTTTCTAACGCCGCCGATTTCGGTGCAAGTTTGGAAAAAGAACTGCGAGGCCAGATGGAAGCCGACAGCCATGCCTTTCAAATACGAATCAGCACCGGTCCTCATTTCAAATGATGGCAGCAGTGATTTCAAGTAGGTGATTCCGTTTGTCCTTGAAGCGAATGGGCAGACACTTGAAGGGCGTTTTTGCAGCAAGATTCGTAGTCGCTCACAGCCACTTTCTGACGCGCTCGCCAGAGATATTGTCAAAACTTACGAGCGGATGCGTACCGCCGCACCGCGTTCGGCCATCGCATCGACGTATGAAGAGGCGCTGCCCCATCTCCCGCCGATGGTTGACCGCAACAGAAAACAAACATACGAGCGTCGCGTGAAGAAATTGGAAGCTGATGGTTCCGGAATGTGTCGCGAGTATATTCGGTGATGACTGACAAACCGGTGTAAGGGTCGCTTCGTTTAATGGCGGTAACAAAGCTATGACAAAACTCGCGATCAAACTTTGGAAGAACGAAGACAGACGCGATTGGCAGGGATATTTGGAGGAGTATCCCAACTACTGGATGTCGGCGCGGACTCGAAGGGAATTGGTTGCCAAGCTGACGGAACTGAATCGGAAATTTGAGACCGGCGAAGTAGCACCGGCGTTTACTCACGAGCATGACAACGATTATTGGGCGACTCAGCCGAATGAACTTCGTCGTCAGGCGGTCGCTGAGATGTTCCAGCTTTGTGCCGGCGAGGATTTTTGGGAGCGACGCATCGAAAAGGTTTTGGAAGTTGTCGATGCCAACGGAAAAGTGTTGAAGAGAATTCGAGGGCAGCGAGTGAGGCAACCATCTCAATCAATCAGCAGGTGAGCCGGGCGGCGTTAGCCCCCGGACTGTTTGGACTACGGGCAGGTCCGGGGGCTGACGCCCTCCGGCTCGCCAAGAGACATGACAAGAAACGATACGAACAATGGTTAAGCGAAACCCGAATTAGGAAAGGCGAGTACGATGCCACCCGGATTCGAGTGGGATGATGACAAGGCCGCAGCCAACGAACGAAAACACGGCGTCACGTTTGTTGAAGCGGCCACCGTTTTCGATGATCCCTTGGCGGCGATCTTTTCCGACCCCGACCATTCCGATGAAGAAGATCGTGAGATTATCGTCGGCGACTCACAACTCGACCGCCAGCTTGTCGTGAGCTTTACTTCTCGACCACCGAATCTCCGAATCATCAGTGCCCGGCGAGTCAGTTCCAAAGAACGACACAAACACGAACAAAACCCGATGTGAGGGTTCCATCATGCCTGACGAAATGTCTGACGATCTCCGCGACGAATACGACTTCGACTACACCAAAGCCAAACCGAATCGGTTTGCGACCTCGCACGGTTCGCTCAAGTCCGGCGGTCGTGTTTTTTACCTTGAGCCGGAAGTGGCTTCGCGATTCGCGTCTTCGGAAGAAGTCAACCGCTTGCTCAAGGCGTTGCTCGAAGCGATGCCCCCGCCATCCGCGACGGCTGCCGAATCGCAAAAGATTTGATCTCACGGGAATTGATCGGAACAACATGCCGTTTGAAGTTTCTGACTTGGTGACTGACGATGCGGTGTCCACGGACAAGGAGTATCTGTGGACGCTCAACTTTGGTCCGCAGTATCCGGCGACGCAGACCACGTTGCGGCTGATCTTGACGCTCGACCTGGTGGCGTTCACAGCGTCGGCGTCAGCGGCTTAACCGGGGGCGTTGGAAGGGTGGGCACGGCAGCGGGGGAAGTGACAGTGACGGAACCAACTGAGGAGGGGGTGTTGCTGGCAGGCGTCTGCGACTCTAGACGTTCGAGCAGCATGATCTTCTGCCAGATGTTGCGGGACAGGCCGCTGGTCAGGGAGGTGATTTCGTTCACGGCGGCCAAGACCACGGAATCGGGAAACTCTTGGACGTAGATCGCGGCCGTCTTGCTGATCAGAGACAGCAGTTCGCAGCTATAGTCAAAATAGCGGCCGAGTTGGAACGGTGTCATGGTGCGGCGGGGCGAGGATGCGGTCGGCGGACCTCCGTGCAGAAGCCGCTCGGGGTCTTTCGTGAGCTGGTGCATGTCCACGATATGAGCCAACGACCGTAGCTCGTGCAGCGCGATCATCGCGTTGCGGCGCTTCAGACGCAGCTCCCAGGACGTCACAAAGAGAATCGCAGCGCCGATGAAAACAATGCTCCCCAGTGACGACTCAACGGTCTGTGAGAACGTTTCCAACTTCCAAACGTCATCATTCAGACGGACCAGTCGCACGACTCCGGCGACCAGAGCCAAAACGCACCCGATGAGCAGCCACGTTACCAGTCGCAGTGGGATGTTTGCTCGACGAATCCGATGTGCTCGATCGACGGCTTCGCGCGAGGCCGCCAACAGCTCGATTGCGACCTGCCGGAGACTTGACTCCGGAAAGCGCTCGGCGATTCGTCGTTCGAGGCGGTCGACGGTCTCGACCACTCGCTCCGGCTGTAAACTTCGGAAGCGATTCACAGGCATGAGTCTCTTCTCACAGGGAGACAGGCTCGGAGAAGTCCACCTTCTCGTAGACCTCTCGCAGGGACAGGTCGATGCCGAGCGACGGAAGGTGCAAGCTGGCTTCCAATCCGGACGCTTCCGTCAAGGTCCAAGTGCCGTCGGCGTTCCGTTGAAATCGTTCGATCTTCGCTTCGTCCTGAGACACCAGTAAATACTCGCGCAGCGACTCGATGCGGCGGTAGTGGTTGAACTTCTTGCCGCGGTCATAAGCCTCGGTCGATGGCGACAGCACCTCCACGAGCAACGTGGGACTCAGCACTGTATCGCGAACGTCGTCGTCGAACTCCAGCGGGCCGCAGATCACGCTGGCATCGGGGTAAGTGTATAGCCCTGTTGCTTCTACCTTGACACGGAGATCCGAGTCGTAAGCTGTGCAGGGATGTCCCTTCAAACCGTTGCCCAGTTCGCGAATCACGTTTGCCTTGAGCAGGCTGTGCCGGGGCGAGCCACCTGACATGGCGAAGACTTCGCCGTCGAAGAACTCGCTCTTGAACTCCGCTGTGCGCTCGCATCGCAGGTAGTCTCGCGGAGACATCTGGATTTTCTGTTGAGGCAGTCCCATGCGGCCCATGCTAAGCCGTATGGCACGATGCGCCAACCAGCTCGATTCGTGTCGAGAGGAGCTTCGCTCAGCCGGCCAGGCGTTCGGCGACCGCTGTGATTTGGCTAAGCCGGATGTTTGGGCAGCCGGCCATCGTGAACAGGTTGGCCAAATGCGGGTGGCAGGTGAACAACAGCACTTGATGGCCGTGGCGAGCGAAGTCGATCAGCTCATTTGCGGCGACAGCGGCTCGCGACGGGTCGAGTGTCAACAGTACATCGTCCAACAGCAGCGGTAGGTCGATGCCGCGTCGGCCGAATTCTTCGACCAGAGCCAAGCGGATCGAGAGCAAGAGCAGCTCGCGCGTGCTGCCGCTGAGTTGTTCCAGCCGACACGTGTTACCGCTGGCGTCGTCGACTTGTAACGAGCGATGTCGCAGTGGCGTCCACAGCGTGCGGTAACGGCCTTCGGTCAGCCGTGCCAAGTATCGCGACGCGGCAGCCAGAATCCCGGGCTGACAAATCCGTTCATATCTGGCGCGAATCTCGTCCAGAGCATGCGCGACCCATTCGTCAGCCAGCCACCTTTCGGCGGCGGCTTGAATCTGTGAGCGGAGGATCTCTCGTTCCAATCGAAGATCAGACGGCTCATCGTCGGCTTCGAGGTTTTCGATCTCGTGGCGCATGCCGCCGAGTTCTTCTTGGAGTTGTTCGATTTCACGATCCGTGTCGTCCGCCTCGCTCCGCAGTCGCTGCAGCAGTTCCACGTGGCGGCTGGCATCGAAACGCACGAGGTCGTCTTCGACGATCGCCAGTTCTGGGATCGCTCGGCTGGCAGCATCGAGTTCGGCTTTCGTGTCGTCGATCTGCCGATTCAGTTCTTCGTGGCGCGTGACAATGATCGCGCGACGTGCGTAGTCGTCACGGTCGGTCGCACAACCTTGCCGCAGTAAGGCGGATCGCTGTTGCCGCAGATCGTCGATCTTCTCGCGGTACTCCGCCGCTTCGGCCCGCCGTCGCCGCTCGTCGCGCCGCAAGCGGAGCCGCTCCTGCAACGTGGCCGAGAGTTGATGGAGTTCGGCTTCCCAAAGTTGGAAGACTTCGAGCGTCGGCATTTGATCGAGGTCACGGCGGTTCAATCGATGTAAGATTTCGAGGACTCGGCTGCGGATATTCTGGACCGCTTCGACATGCCGTTTGAATTCGATTTCGGCCGCTTGCCACGTTCTGCGTTGCTCGTTCGCGGCGGCCAGCCGCTGCCAAAGCTCGAACGAGTCGTTGACCCGCACGCATTCCGGCAGACCAAATTGCGTGAGCGTTTGGCACCACGCCTGCCGCGCCGCCGTCAGTTCACGCGCCGCCGCGTCGAAACGATCACGCCACACGCCGCGCTGCTGCTGCCAGCGCGCGATCCGCGTTTTCGTTTCTTGCAGACGTTCGAGTTCGTCCAGGCTGAGCGAAGTCACGTCGATGGTCGCATTCGATTCAAAGGCTCCTGTGCTGGCGAGACTGTCAGCGAGGTTAGCGACATGGACTCTAGCAGGTTGGTCGAGCGTGCCACCTGAAGGCGGGACTCCAACGAATTGCTGCCATGCATCGCGCGCATTTCGCAAACGCGACTCGTTGTCGCGAAGTTCTTCGTGTAATTGGCCGATACTCTCGCGGACTTGTTGTTCAACGTGCATCTTCAACGACAAGGCCAAGCCGCCAAACGCGGTGCCGAGCAGCGCGTAGGCGGCGCCTCCGAGGGCACTCGTCGAGATGCCGGTCATGAGGCCGATGATCGCCAGCAGCACTCCGCCGAGTGCGAAGAAGGCAAGCACGCTCAACACCCATGCCGGCAGAATCAGTCGCGGTTCCAGTCGCTCGATCTGCCGCGAGATGCTGACGCGGCGTTGTTCGAGTTCGACGATTCGCATCGGCAAGTGTTCGACCTGCAGGTCGCCAGCGGCGAATGATACGGCCGACCGAGCAGCCGGAGCGATCACCGACGCGACCGGCACGGCCGCCTGACGTTGCCGAGCTTTTCTCAACGCCTCATCCAGACTGAGGCCGTTCAGTTTTTTAAGAGCTGAGTCGAGTTCCATCGTGTGTTGCTGGCAGGTTTGCGACAAACGCACCAGTCGCACCTTGCAGCGATTGCGGCGTGCGATCGCGCGGCGGAATTGACGCGCTTTCTCGACCAGCCGATAGTGGGCCGCAATTGATGTGTCCAAACCCTCCAGCCGCGCGAGCGACCACTCGGGGCCGAGCGTCTGCACGAGTTGATCCAACTTGTCGCGCTGAGCCGTCATCGCCGCGTGAGCCTGCCGCGCCCGCTCTTCCAGCCGAGCGGTGTGCTCGCGTTGTTCGAACAGGTTTCGCATTGCCGACGCCGTACGACGCAGCTCGCGCGGCACGGCGATCTGTTTCGCCTCGCGATGCAACTGCTTCGCCTCGGCGATCAGTGAGTCGTTGCAGTTCACGGCCGCTAGCAATTCGTGTTCGACGAGGTCGAACCGCGAGATGCCGCCTTCAGGGAAATCGTCGATGCGCGGCAGCCGCAATCGCTCGGTTTGCAGATTGCGGAGCCGCTGCCACGGCGTCCAAACGCGCTCGATGTGCGTGTAGCCGCGAAGCTGC
>CAZPUJ010000270.1:0-6600 GCA_964589725.1 uncultured Planctomycetaceae bacterium | reverse complement strand
CCACACAACGGTCATCAAACGGTACAAGCTCGTCCACGGCGTCGCTCCAAGTTCGAATGAGATGGTTGCTTCACAACTCCAACTCTAATCGTGGACGACGCCGCTTTCATTGGGTTGCGGGACGAAGTCCCGCGCTAGGTTTGAAAAACTAGCCAGCCGTGCCCTTGCAGGCTCCGACACGTCGCCACAACATTCCCGCAGTCCGATCCCTGACCTCTGTCTTCTGTCTTCTGCCCCTGCCTTCTGACTTCTGACCTCTGACCTCTGACCTCTGAGCTCTGGCCTCTGACCTCTGGCCTCTGACCTCCCATGCCCGAGCTTCCTGAAGTCGAAACAATGGTGCGTGGCATTCGCGACGTGATGACCGGTCGCCGCGTTGGTGAGTTGCGACAGTGCCCGTGCGATTACCGGCCGCTGACACTTCGGCCTGCATTTGGTGAGATGGCTCGACGTTCGAAAGGTCGCGAAATCACGGCTGTGCGGCGAATCGCCAAGCGAATTGTGATCGATTTGTCGACCGGCGATGCGTTCGTGATCGAGCCGCGAATGACCGGACTAATGCTCGTCGCAAGTCCGCCGGATCGCGAGCACTTGCGGCTCGAATGGCGATTGGCCGGAGCGGATAAGCCGCGATCGGTTTGGTTTTGGGATCGTCGCGGCTTGGGTGTCGTCCGCTTGTGCGATCCCGACGAATTGGTTCAGCGACTCGGAGGCGATTCGCTCGGAGCGGATGCGTTGCTGATGACCGAGTTGACTTGGCGAGACGTTCTTCAGAGGACTGCTCGACCGATCAAAGTGGCATTGTTGGATCAAAAGCTGGTCGCCGGCATCGGCAATTTGTACGCCAGCGAGATTCTGCACTTGGCGAAAATTTCTCCGCTACGTCCAGCGCGGACATTGTCTCGCCAGCAGATTCGCCGCTTGCATGAGGCGACTCAGCACGTGCTGCTCGAAGCGATCAAACATGAAGGCTCGACGCTGGGCGACGGTACATATCGCAACGCGCTCAATGAGACCGGCGGCTACCAAAACGCACACCGCGTGTACGACCGAGCCAATGAACCGTGCTTGACGTGCGGCCGCGGCAAGGTCGTTCGCATTGTGCAAGGTCAACGCTCGACGTTCTTTTGCCGACGCTGTCAGCGGTGAATTGGATTTCGGAGCGGCCTCTCCGAGGCCGGACATCCCGCGGTGAAACCTTGCCGACGTCAGCCGTGCCAATGGCTGTTAGAGTCTTCGGTTATCAAATATGCGCGCCGTGCACGCAATTGGTCCCCTCTCCCCCGCATCGGGGGAGAGGGTTAGGGTGAGGGGGCCGAGCTCTGTGAACGTGACGAAACGCTGTGTTTTAAGTGGTTTGGCGTTTTTTTCGCCGACGGAACACACGCATTCGAGCGGCCGCTTATGAAAAAGTGCCTATACAGGTCAATTTTCGTCACGTTCACAGGGCTGGGTGAGGGGACCGAGCTCTCCACCGGCCCATGAACCCCCTCACCCCAGCCCTCTCCCCCGATGCGGGGGAGAGGGAGCAAGATTGCGGGTGAAGCCCGCGTTAGGCCCCCGTGTCGTGGAGACATACCGCGGGTCACGGCGTGCGGCTATCCTCTCGCAACGTTGTTCGCATCGCTGCGGGCGTTTCACGGAGATGCTTACGACGTCCGGGGCAATGACAACGGCAAGACGGGGAGATCGTGCGATGCGGCAAACTGATCTCAGGAAGTTGTTCGGCGTGGTCGTCGTCTTAGCGACGACGATGTTGGTGGCGGGGGAGCAACGCATGAAATATGTCGAGACCAGGAAAGTTGATCACGTCGAGGAACTTCACGGTGTGAAAGTCGCCGACCCGTATCGCTGGCTGGAGGATGACGTTCGGCAATCGAAAGAGGTCGCCGATTGGGTGGCCGCTCAGAACAAGGTCACGTTCGGGTTCCTCGAAGCAATCCCGCAGCGAGATACCATTCGCAAGCGGCTGACGGAACTCTGGAACTATGAAAAGTATGGCGTGCCGTTTCAATCGGGCGGCCGGTACTTCTACTTCAAGAACGACGGCTTGCAGAACCAGTCGGTGCTGTATCGGCTCGACACACTGAAGTCCGAACCGCAGGTGCTGATCGATCCGAACACCTGGTCGAAGGACGGTACCGTCGCACTGGCCAGCACGTCGTTCAGCGACGACGGCATGTTACTCGCCTACAGCGTGGCCGAGGCTGGCTCGGACTGGAACACGTGGCGCGTGATGGAAGTCGACTCCGGCCGCCTGCTGCCGGACGAGCTGAAATGGCTCAAGTTCAGCGGCGTTTCGTGGACAAAAGACTCGCGCGGCTTCTTCTACAGCCGGTACGATGAACCGAAAACTGGCGCGGCGTTTCAAGATCTCAACAAGAATCAGAAAGTCTTCTTTCACCGGATCGGCACGCCGCAGGCGGACGATGTGCTGGTGCATCGACGTCCGGACCAACCCGACTGGGGCTTCAACGCGACCGTCACCGAAGATGGCCGGTATCTGGTCATCACGACTTGGAAAGGAACCGACGACAAATACCGCATCGCGTACAAAGACCTGACCGAACCATACGGCATGCCGATCGACCTGATCGACAACTTCGATCACGAATTCACGTTCATCGACAACGACGGCCCGCTGTTCTTCTTTCAGACGGACCTCGACGCGCCGCGCAAGCGAGTCATTGCGATCGACATTCGCCAACCGCAGCCGGAACACTTCCGCGAGTTGATTCCGCACGCGCAGGAAACGCTCGTGGGTATGAACGTCGTGGCCAATCAGTTCGTGGCGACGTACCTCAGGGATGCCAAGACGCAAGTGAAGCTGTTCCGCCTGGACGGCAGCTTCATCCGCGAGGTCGAGTTCCCCGGCATCGGCTCAGCGAGCGGCTTCGGCGGCAAGCGGGGTGACGCGGAAACGTTCTATTCATTTTCGAGCTTCAACACGCCGGCGAGCATTTACCACTTCGACCTGTTGACCGGCCAAGACTCGGTCTTCCGACAGACCAAAGTGAAGTTCAGCTCCGACGACTACGAGGTCAAGCAAGTCTTCTACCCCAGCAAGGACGGCACCAAGGTGCCGATGTTTGTGGCTCACAAAAAAGGACTAAAGCTGGATGGCTTGAACCCGACGTTACTGTATGGCTACGGTGGCTTCGCGATTTCACAGGTGCCGAGTTTTTCGGTGTCGCGACTAGCCTGGATGGAGATGGGGGGCGTGTTCGCGATGGCCAACTTGCGCGGCGGCGGCGAATACGGCGAAGACTGGCACAAGGCCGGCACGAAGCTCCACAAGCAAAACGTCTTCGACGACTTCATCTCGGCTGCCGAGTGGCTGATTGCCAATAAATACACGACGTCGAACAAGCTCGCGATTCAAGGCGGTAGCAACGGCGGCCTGCTCGTCGGCGCCTGCATGACGCAGCGGCCCGACTTGTTCGGCGCGTGTCTGCCGGCCGTCGGCGTGATGGACATGTTGCGGTTTCACAAGTTCACAGCCGGTCGTTTTTGGGTCGACGATTACGGCTCGGCCGACAACGCTGACGAGTTCCAAGCGATCCGCGCCTACTCGCCGTATCACAACCTCAAGCCCGGCGCGAAATACCCCGCGACGCTTGTCACGACGGCTGACACCGACGACCGAGTCGTCCCCGGTCACAGCTTCAAATTCGCCGCCGCCCTGCAAGCCGCACAAGCTGGCGAGTCACCGACGCTGATCCGCATCGAAACTCGAGCCGGCCACGGCGCGGGTAAGCCGACCTCGAAGGTCATCGACGAAGTCACGGACCAATGGTCGTTCTTGGTAAAGAACCTGGGCATGAATCCGAAATGGTGAGGCAAGAAGAAACTGGAATCCACGCCGCAAATGTTGACCAAAGGTTGAAACCAACGCTCCAGAGATTCCGGAATGGTACACTTCCCACGGCTGGCTAATTCTTCAATCTGCGTCTTGGTTGAAATACAAGCCCGAAGCGCAAGCGAGAGATTTCTGCTTGGTTGAAATACAAGCCCGAAGCGCAAGCGAGAGATTTCTGCTTGGTTGAAATACAAGCCCGAAGCGCAAGCGAGAGATTTCTGCGGATTCCCTCGCTTGCGCTTCGGGCTTGTATGCCTCCACAGGCCACGCAACTGGGAGAATTAGCCAGCCATGCACACTTCCTGCCGTCGCTAGACATCATTCCCGACAATCGGCACAATCCTTCGCCCTGCCTGCGAGGGCGTATAGCTCAGTTGGCTAGAGCGCAGCTCTGATAAAGCTGAGGTCCTTGGTTCGAATCCAAGTACGCCCACTGTCCATTTTTGATTTTCGATTGATGATTTTCGATTTAGCGAGAGGCTTGGCTACGCCTGCCGCTTGTTTGGGTAAATCGAAAACCGGCAATCAAAAATCGAAAATCGATCGGGGGGACGTAGCTCAATTGGGAGAGCGCCGGCTTTGCAAGCCGGAGGTTGCGAGTTCGACCCTCGTCGTCTCCATCTCAAAAGCCTTGTTTGCAAACCCTGCAAACAAGGTTTTTTTGCTGGGTTTCATGGGGGTTTTCGTCACTCGCCGTGTGCCTTGCTCTGCGTTCGGGTTTTTCCGATGCGATGACCGGAAACGACCCCGAATGTCTCGATTTGCCAGTACCAGGTGGCGAGCAGCCGCGACGACACGGCGGAGAGCATCATCGGGCCAGCCGTGCCCAATCAAATCGCCGTCTTGATTTCGCCAGCAGCGGAACTGAAGTCGACCAAGGCATCACCGGCGGATTGGAAGAACCAGTCGATATCCGAACTCCCCGTCAGCTTGTCGGCGGCTGATGAGTCGTTCTGGACAGTGGTGCTGTTGAGCTTAGTGGTCCCGTTCGCTCCGCCGCCGTTGAGGAGATTGGCGACTCGCGTGGCGAAGACGTTTCCGCTGGTCCACTCAGCCATGATCGCGTTGAGCGCGGTGCGGTTGCCGCTGTGTGAGCTGGTGCCGCCGATCAGGATGTCATCTCCGGAGTCACCGCCGAGCGTGTCGGCACCCGCGCCGCCGATCAACAGGTCGCGGCCGGTGCCGCCAACGAGCGAATCGTTCTTCGAGCCACCAATCAACACGTCGTTGCCGTTGCCGCCATGCAGAGTGACCGCGCCGAGCGTAAAGGCGCCCGCGCCAACGACGTTCGCTGAATCGCCTCCGGTGAGCTTTGCGGTTTCAACGTTGCTCAACGTCAACGTGCCGAAGCCAAGTGCCGCCAGCGACGTGTTGGTGAGTGTCATGTCCGTGTCGCGAACGGCGACGATGCGATCGGCCGAGCCGGCCGCTCCGGCGATCGTGCCACTGCCGGTCCAACCACTTACGGTGAAGGTGTTCGAACTACTGCCGCCGGTCAGATTGGCGACTTGCAAATTCGCCAGCGTGTCTGTGCCAACGCCTGTCAACCTAATGTTGGTCAGCGTGAAGTCCACGTTGCCCGATTCGACGAGCGTGTTGGTCCCCGTGCCGCCGTCTAACGAATCGTTGCCTTTGCCACCTTGCAGCGAGTCGTTCCCAGTTCCGCCGTTGAGCGTGTCCGCGCCGCCCGCTCCATTGAGCACGTCGTCGCCATCGCCGCCGAGTTCGAACATCGGCCGCGCGGTCAAGTTGGCCGAGTTCACGACGTTGACCGTGTCGTTGCCGCCGTGAGTCCGCAGCCGGAACTGAGCCGTCGCGTTGTCGTCGTCCGTGGATGGGCGATAGACGTCGGTGTACGTCGCGCTGAGCGAACCGCTGAGGCTGAGCGTGACGTTGCCAGATGTCGTTGATGGGTACGTCAGCGTGACGGTATCGGCCGCCGAGCCGCCATGCAGAAGGATCGTGGTTGAGCCTGCATAGGCTCCGACGAACGAGACTGTGTTGTCCTCGTTCAGCGGATCGGCGTCGGTTTCGGAAGTCAAATTATTGGGATCGGCGACGGCCAGGATGAAGTAGTCGCTGGCGATTTCCGCCGTTCCCGCGCCGGGCAGCAGCACTTGCGAGCCGATCGTGAAGTTGAGCGTGTGCGAACCAACCGTCAGGTCCGCCGCGTTGCTGATCGTGACCGTGCTCAAGACGGTGTCTGCGCCATCGGCCAAAGTGTCCGACGATTGCAGAAACCGCAGACTCAGCGGGCTGGTCACTGCCGAGATCAGAATCTGGTACTGCACGGTCAACGTCGACTTGCCGTTGGCGGTGACAGAGTTCATCACGATATCCGGCGAATCGTTGTCCGTGATCGTACCCGTCGCTGTGTCCGTGTCGGTGACGAGCGGGTTGATCGCGTTCAGGTTGACCGTGAACGTCTCGCTGGCTTCCAACACCGAGTCGTTCAGCGTGGCGACTGTGAACTGTTGGGTCTCCCCCGCCGTCCCCGCGAAGGCCAGCGGGGCCACCACGTTGTTGTAGTCCTCTGGATAGATCAGCGGAGCCGCTCCGCCCGTGGCCGTCCCACCCGACAGCGTCACGTTCACTTGCGTGCCACCCTGCACGGCGTTGTTCAACGTGACCGTGAACAGCAGGCCCACCCCTTCCACCACCGTCACGTCATTGACCGTCACCGCCGCGCCGTCGTTGTCCGTGAGCGTCCCCGTCCCGGTGTCCGTGTCCGTCACCAGCGC
>CAZPUJ010000269.1:0-4639 GCA_964589725.1 uncultured Planctomycetaceae bacterium | reverse complement strand
GACTGGTAGCGGCGGGTAGGGTCTTTCTCCAGACACTTGAGCGTGATCGTATCCAGATCGAGCGGGACTCCGGCATTCAACTGCCGCAGCGGGACCGGCTCGCGTTCCAGCACTTGCAGCAGCGTGTCCAGGGGATTTGCCGATTGGAACGGCGGACGGCCGGTCAGCAGGCAGTACAATACCGCCCCCAACGAGTACACATCCGAAGCGGGACCGATCTGAGTCACCTTGCCCGCAGCCTGTTCGGGCGGCATGTAGCTGGGAGTCCCCAGGACTTGGCCGGTCGCCGTCAGGTCGCTTCGGCCTTGGACTCGCTTGGCCAAGCCGAAGTCGGTGATCTTGGGCGTGTAGGTCAGGCTTTCCAGCCTGACATCCTTGGACACGGGCTGAGGTCCGAGGCCGTGACGTGCAAGAGTGTCAGGCTGGAAAGCCTGACCTACACCCAGCAGGATGTTCGCCGGCTTCAGGTCGCGATGGATCACGCCTTTGTCGTGAGCGTACTGCACGGCCAAGGCCACTTGCTTGACCAACTCCGCGGCCTCACGCGGTGGCAGCGGACCATCGGCCACACGTTTGGCGAGGCTCACACCATCGACAAAGCCCATCGAGAAATAATGCTGGCCGTCGTGCTCGCCGACTTCGAAGATGGGGACGATGCCGGGATGATCCAGATTCGCCGCCGCTTCCGCTTCGGCGCGAAAGCGTTTGATGTCGTCCTCCGAGGCGAGCTGCCCGGCCAGGATCATCTTGAGAGCGACGATGCGGTTGAGCGAAAGCTGCCGCGCCTTGTACACCACGCCCATGCCGCCGCGAGCAATTTCTGCGAGCAACTCGTAGTCGCCGAAGTGCCTGACCTTGGTGCTGACCGGCAAGACCGCCTCGGGCCTCGCGGGCGACCTTCCAACGTCTGGGGTCGGTGGCAGAGTCGGCGCTTCGGCAAGCGGTTGTCCCGCTGGCCGGTCAGCTCCCGGACTCATCGGCATGACGTTCTGTCCGGGGGCTGACGCCGCCCGGCTCGCCAGATCTCCTGTAACACTCCGCGCGGAGGACTCCGACGCCCCAAGATATGTGATCGTTGACGTCGTGCTACCATCGACCGCATGAATGCGGTCACTACGAGCGCGGCTGCTTCCGACTTGCGATGTGTCGGCTGGAAACGCTCGGCCGGGAAAGCGTTCGGCTACTTCGGCGGGATCGAGCGGGTTGCCGCGTTCGCGACGATGATGGACTTCAATGGCGAGCAACTCAGAAAGAATCTCGTCTGATACGTTCGTCGTTCCGACATGGCGCAAGAACTCTTCCACTGGCGTGCCCGGTCCCGAACGCCACAGCATGGAAAACTGATCGCACAGTTCCTCTTTGCGCAACACGTCATCGCGAACCGGTCGGTGTGAAGATGACGGCGACGGCTCGTTCATCGCGGTAACTCCTCGGACCAAATCTGACGGATGCTTTCCAGCTTGCGTTCGACCGTCCGTTTGGTGCGGCCGAGCGTCTCGGCAATTTCGGTTGTCGAATACCCTTCCAAGGTCTGCAGCGCAACTTGCTGGAGCGTCGGATCACTCAGCAGCCCCAAGAGCCGGTTGAAGTCCTCGACGAACATCGCCGCGTCTTCGGGAGTGGGTTCGTGGCTGAAAAGCTCGTCCGCCAGCGGTTGCTCGGCAAAACAGACGTTTGAAATCTTCCCGTCGCGTGAAGATTTCTCCCTCTCCCCCGCATCGGGGGAGAGGGTTGGGGTGAGGGGGATGTCTTCGAGCATCGACGACCGTTCGACCCCCTCTCCCTGGCCCTCTCCCCCGATGCGGGGGCGAGGGAATTGGGTTGCGGGCGAAGCCCGCGTCAAGAAGTTGTTCGCTTCTTGCGGCGAGCGAACACCGAGTCTCGCGACACGCTTCGGTCGCGTGCGACGTTTGATCTGCTGCGACACCTTGCGAGCCGTGATCGTCGCGAGCAGGTTCCAAAGCGAGTTGCGATCCGTGAGTTGAGCGAACTGCCCGGCCGGAGCACATCGGCAAAAGCTGGCCATCGCGGCCAGCGCGGCATCTTCTTCATCGGCTTCAGGATCTGGAATCCCCGCCAGCCGCTTTCGAGCCAGCCCGACGAGCCGCGGGAAATACCGACGAAACAGTTCGCCAAAAGCGTCGTCGTCGCCGTGCTGAGCGCGACCAATCAATTTTGTCACCGAACCTTCGTGGGCCATGGCTGCACTCCCCCCTCTGACGGGCTTTGATCCTACGACTCACCCTGAATCAAGCAACCCCCACTGAGCTTGCCTCAGTGGCTTGCGGGTTTTTGCACTACCTTGGCTTCACTCCAAATGCTCGCGCAAGTCGTGCAGAAACCCGCGAGCCACCGACACAAGGGGACTGTCGGAGTAATCGCCCCTGAGCTTGTCTCAGGGGTTCCCGCGCTTCTGCACTACTCGAAATACCCGGGAAAAGCGTAGTGCAGAAGCGCGGGAACCACCCAGGCGAGCTGGGTAGCGGATTAAATCGACAGACCCCAAGGTCGGTGGGGTCGCTTGCTTGAGGACTAACCGCGCCGCGGTTCACGTCTCCCTCCAGAAATAATTTGCAGAATTCCGCGCGATCGATGTCGCGTTTCTCTGCCCAAATCCCATTTCCCTTTCGAACCGCACGCCGAGACCGAATGGTCCGTCTGCGATCGAACCTTGTCCCAGCCGAATGAACTCACTGAGGGAGAAACCCATGATCCCGTTCAAGACCCTGTTAGCATCGTTTCGTTCGCTGCGTCAGTTGACCAATCAAGGTCGTACATCGAGACGACGCCAGTCGTTGACCATTCCCGTAGCTGCGATGATTGAACGCTTGGAAATCCGCCAAGTGCTCTCGGCAGCCGAGTTTCATATGCTCGCGTTGATCTACCCGAACATCGAGGATACCGGTACGCCAGTCTCGATCGACGAGGCAACGTTAAACGCTCTGGTGAAAGGCGTTCAAATCGAATTGCCGACACTGGTCAGACAACTCGCGGGAGATCAAATCCAAGTGAGAGTGCATGTCGAAGTCGTTGATCGTGTGCTTCAAGCCAGGTCTGATGGTTTGGTGTTCGACTCCGAGGTTGAGCCTGACCTGAGTGAATTCACAAAATCGGGTTGGTATGACCATGTGCTCGTCTTGCATGGAAATAAAGGCGGCGGATTTAACGGCGCATGCTGTGCATACCCGCGCCCCGGGATGACGATGTCAACGATCGCGCTTTCTCCTTCGAGCGGGAAACTTGGCAATGGTGATGTTCCGGGAATGCTTCACGAATGGGTGCATGCGCTCGACCATGACTACTTTGACGTCCACGGAGTACCTTCGGGGACTGATCCGGCTGGAGACCCGCTGCGACTTCATAGTGCGGAAACGTTCGGCTACACATCCGAAACAGAGAACCGGCCGGGCTGGAGTGCGTGGTATGGCGATTACCTGACCGACCACATCAAGAATCTACAGTCCGATGGGGCGGATACTGGACGGGGCTTGGGTCCTGACGCCTGGGCTCTCGGCGTGCCTCGGGACGACGTTGCTTTAACTCCGGGAAGTCCGCTTTCTTTGCCGGATGTCAGCGACAGCGGTTTCTCGTTTCTAAGCGACATCTATTGGGCGTCTGCGACGACGGCGTGGGGGACGGTCCACCGCGACGCAACCGTCGACAACAATCCGATCAAAATCAACGGCGTCCCATACAGCAAGGGTGTGGGGATCCACGCCAATGGCCAAATTGACGTCAATTTGCGTGGCCGGTCAGAGCGCTTTCAAGCCGATATCGGTGTTGACGATGACACTCCCGTAACGGCCGGGTCCGTGATCTTCAAGATTTATGGAGATGGCCGATTGCTGTTTGAAAGCGCTGTGATGACGGGGGCTGATAATGCTGCCCACCTCGACATTGATGTTGTCGGTGTCAACCAGTTACGCCTCGAGGTGGAAGACGCCGGTGATGGAATTCACAGCGACCACGGCGTTTGGGCGAATGCGATTTTCAAACCCTTCGGGGGTGAGTTCATTAGCGATGTCGGCTGGCTGTCGTCGAGTGCCGGTTATGGATCTATTGAGCTCGACAAGACAATCGAAAGGAACGATATCCAGATCAATGGAGTCCTGTATGGAAAGGGCGTTGGAATGCACGCCAACGGCGAAATCGTCATACCGCTTGACGGGAAATATGGAACTTTCAAATCCGCTGTTGGTATCGATGACGATGTGAGTTCTGGGGGCTCGGTATCCTTTGAAGTCTACACCGATGGGCGGTTGGCTTTTGCAAGCGGAAGAGTAACTTCATCAGATCCGGCGAGGTTGGTTGATGTTGATGTTGATGTTACTGGTGTTCAGAAACTGCGTCTGGTCGTCACTGATGCCGGCGATGGGATCGACAGCGATCACGCAGTTTGGGGAAGTGCCCGTCTGACACGAGCGACTGGCTTCACGATTATGGAGACCGGTGGGAGCACGCAAGTCGCAGAAAGCGGGACGACTGACACATTTACGGTGGCGCTGTCGACACAGCCGACGTCGAATGTGGTCATCACGGTTTCCAGCGGCGACGCGGGAGAAGCAACGGTCTCACCGACGTCGTTGACGTTCACGAATGCGAACTGGAACACGGCGCGGACGGTGACGGTGACCGGTAT
>CAZPUJ010000268.1:0-6552 GCA_964589725.1 uncultured Planctomycetaceae bacterium | reverse complement strand
CAACACGGCATCCTGACGCCGTACACGTCGTTCCTCGCGGATGAAAACGTGTCCTTGGCCGACACGCGGAACGCACCGCGGGCGGCCGGGGCCGTGCGCCAGGAACTCAGCAAGACTGACGGCGTGGCGGGTTTTGCTCAGCGTGAGTTCAAGGGTCAGCTGCAAGCGTCGCCGCGGGCATTGGGGTCGGGTGGCGGCAGCAGCGGCAAACCCGTAGCGTCAACCGCTCCCGGCGGAGTTGACGCGGCGAAGCGGCTTCGTTCCGCGGACAATTTTTCCTTGCGGTCTGGTGTGCTGAGTGAACTCGAAACGGCCGAAGAGAATGTTCGCCAAGTGGGCCAGAAGACGTTCTTCCGCAAGAAGAGTCAGTGGCAGGATTCGACCGTGACCGACGAGCAAGCGAAGAAGGCGATTCGCGTTCGGCAGTTCAGCAAGGAGTACTTCGATCTCGCCGCCAAACACAGTGGCACGCTCGCGAAGTACATCGCCTTCGACGAGCCGGTGCTCGTCAACCTCGGCGAATTGACGTATCAGATCGACCCGCCGGAAGAGACGGAGGCCGAGAAGAGCAAGTCGTAGCGCGGCATGGCAGCAGCGTTGTCGGCTCGACTGTGACAGTTCGCGTCCGATGCAGCGACTGGAGAAAACCGGGGCTGTGACCGAATTGTGACAAAGCGTATGATTCGGCGGGGAGGTGCTCGGATGGAACGCGAGCGGAAGCGGCGATGGCCTTGGATCGCACTTGGACTGCTGGTGCTGTATCCGCTGAGTATCGGGCCGGCAGCGCGACTGGTTTTGTCTCGCCCCAGTCATCCCATTGCTATAGGCTTGACGGTCGCATTCTACACGCCGCTGATTCTGGTCTGTGAATCGACAAAACCCACTAAAGCGTGGCTGCAACGGTATGTCAGACTTTGGGCTGAGGACGTAGAGATCGAAGTTTAGTAACTCCCACCGCCGGCCAACTATTTTTGGCCGATTTCAAATTAGGACACTACCCGACGTCGGCGGGCGGGGAGCCAGGCGCACAAATCACGCGGCCTTGTCTAACGACGCATTGTCGCAAACGTCGCGGATCTCTGATCGAGCCAAGAATCGTTCAATGCGTGTGCGGCCTTTGCGAATGGTCCGGCGTGGTGCGCCAAGTTCTGGAAGCAAAACCATCGTGCCGTGATTCAAGTGGACAACGCGCTGCAAGGTTTCCTCGACGCTGAGCAACTTAGCGACGTGGCCGTGTCGTTCGAGTTCGAAGTGAATGTCGCAACCGGCTGTCGCGTTTGGGTCGCCGTTGTAACTTAGTCCCAATTGTTCGAGGACGTCGCGGCGGTAGAGCGCGCAGTGGCTGCGGATATACGGCCGGTGATCGCCTGGCTCCGACGATCGGCGACACGAACTCAGCAGTCGGTCTGTCCACGTTCGCAGGCGCAGTAGCCAAGGTGATTTGAGTTCGAGCTTATACGTCCCAACCGCCGCGATCCGTGGATCGGCCGTGAGGTGCCCGACGTGCCACGAGAGCCAGTCGTGTCGAATCGGAATCGAGTCGGTGTGGAAGGCCATCACGAACGGAGCCGTGGCCGCCGTGAAGCCGAGGTCGACGGCTTCCTTGTGAGCGGTCGCCGGATTGTCGCTGACATCGGTTCGTTCGATCAGCCGAATCCACTCGACGGACCGCAAATAGTTCAACGAGCGATCATCGCGCGAGTCGTTGTCCACGACGATGACTTCGTACGGCACGTCGCGCGTGTGCTCGCGAATCGACCGCAGGCAGAGCTTCGCCAAGTCGGGCGTCTGAAAATGTGGAATGACGATTGAGACCAACGGGTGAGTCATGCGATTTCGGATCGGAGATTTCGGATCGGAGATTTCGGATGGCAGATTGTTGCCAGCGTGTCACGACTGTAGGCCACGCGACGAAATTTGGTCAATTCGCGTTGTCCTGTGAGCGGCCCGATCTCGAAACATTCCATCGATTCTGCACACTCATCGGAAAAGACGGCTCTTGCCTTGGATGAAGACGATCAAGCCGCGTCTCGTACGCCCAGCAGTCCGCGCGACCTGGGTTTCTGGCACTGCGTCCAGTCCAGTAGCAACTGCTTGACGTTCTCCTTGGTCAGCCCCCTTCCCTCCACAGACTCCGCCGACAGCGGCACGCTGCCCGGGGTACCCGCGTGCGGGTCGCGCCTGCTTCTGCGGTACTATGGAGCTGTCTGACTCCCCGAAAACGTACACGTCGGGATTGTGGCCTCGCGCCTTCTCCGACCGATCCGCTGCGTGAGCAGCGGATGTTCCCGGAGCCTCCCGGCTTCAGTGAGGAGAGTTTCCAATCGTGCCTGTGGTCTCAGACTCCGTGGGGGTGACATCGGACTTGCCAATAACGCTCGACATCACTGTTGCCTTCCCCTTGTCAGGACAAGGTCGGCCACCGCAAAAGAATGTTTTCGGAGCTCAATACACAGCCCGACTGTGCCTCTGTGAACGCTTCGACTTGGCAGTTGCCTGACAAGACGCATCACTCGAGGCCGAGATGACTAGCTAAGTCTTACCTCGTGCGACTCTTTCATTCGCGACTCTCCTCCGGCTTACGCCGGCGCACCCTGACCCCTTTTCCGCCTTTTCCGATCTCCGCCGCCCGTCCGGATCTGCCGTCCGATCTCGGGACCTGACCCCCCCCCCCGGCCGCTTCAACCCCTCTTATATCAACAGTCAACTGGCCCCGCCCACCGTTTCCCCGTCTCCGGCGTCCCAGTTTTCACGAGACGAGACAAACATCAACAGCAGATCGTTCCATGTCAAATAGTCACGATTTACGCGATACCACGAGTCCCACATTCTATACGCCTCAGAAAAACTCCTGCGGACCGTGAACGACACATGGTAACGATTACCGCATAACCAACTCAAATACCAGACCATCAAAGTTATACTCATGAAGTCACGCTTGCCGATCAACTGGTCCACCAGTCCAACGAGTCTTCCTGGTTGTGATAGCCAATAAAACAAGAGCTCCCTCAACAGTAGAATCGGCGTAATGACAATTAACAGACGGAACGCGACCTTCATCGCATCGTTCCGAAGGTGTGGCAAGAGCGCCGCTGCCATCGCTGCCATCGCAAGATAGCTCAAAGTCGTCGTGAAGAATCTCGGTAGCCGCATGAGTCAAAAGCCCCCACAAAAAATCGGCCTGCGACATGGCTGAAATTCGCAGCCGACGCAAACCATTCCATACAATCCTAAGCAGCCCCACAAATTTAGCGGCCACGGGCACACGACTATGATGCATCCGAGAAGGGCGTCACACCAATCGGTCAGATCATCATTTGGAAGTCCATTCATTGCATCATAGATATTTTGTATGGTGACGGCTAATCCAGCACCCGCCAAACAGGCGAGAAGTAGCAAGATAACGGGCGGGATTATGGCGACTGTACCATTAGGGTCATTAAGGGCGATTGGTCGAGACGTGCAGTACGCATAAAGATTATGGGAATCGATGTAATGAATGCGGTCGCGCTGCAGCCAGCTTCCAAGAATGGGTGAGTACCGGCGCTCGCGTACGTCGAAGAGGCATACATGCGAATCCCAGCGATATCCCGAGAAGAGTGTCTCCCACTGAAACGACGATTAGCCACGCGAGGCGAAGGATGGTGATGAGCGTCAGAAAGGGGGCCAGAGTGAGCGAGTAAAAGGGGGCCACCTGGGTTCTCAAAAAAGCCCGGAGGGTTGCCGGGCGGGTTAATCGGGACGCTGGGAACTGGCTCGGCGGGAGGCCGGGGGTTCGGGCGTCTCGGAGGAAGACTTCGCTTTCACGTCTGAGGGCTTGGTCTTCGTTGGCGAAGACGTCGGATGCAGGCTCTGTCGCAACCGGTAACTTTCGCCGCACATTTCTACCACATGGATGCGGTGAGTCAAACGATCAATCAATGCTCCGGCCAATCTCGCGTCACCGGCGAACGTGTTGGGCCAGTCGGCGAAGGGAAGATTGGTCGTGACGATCAGGCTGCATTGTTCGTAGCAGCGGCTGAAGAAGCCGAAGAGATGTTCGGCTCCGGTCTTGTCCAGAGGCAGGTAGCCCAACTCGTCCACCACGATCAAGTCGGTGCGCGCGATGCTGGCCTCCAACCGCAGGATGCGGCGTTCTTCGCGAGCTTCGAGATATTCGTGGACCAAGCCCGAGGCGGTGAAGAAGCGCACGCGGTGTCCCCGGCGGCAGGCTTCGCGAGCCAGCCCGATCGCCACATGCGTTTTGCCGACACCGGGTGCTCCCAGCAAAATCACGTTGGCTTTTTCGGAGAGGAACTCGCCGCGAGCCAGGTCCAGCACGCGGCGTTTATTGAGCTGCGGCACGGCCGAGAAGTTGAAGTCGGCGAGTTCCTTCGGCGCGGGGAAGTGTGCTGCCTGCAAGCGTCGCTCCACCGCTTTCGAGTGCCGAGCTTGCACCTCACGATCGGTCAGACGTTCCAAGAACGTTTCGTACGAGGCGTCGCTCGCCGCACAGTCACGCGACACGGCCGGATAGTCCCGGAGCATCGTCGGCAACTTGAGCGTCTTGAGCGACTCATTCAGCAACAACGGATTCGCCGAGTCCTTCGCAGTCGTGGGGTTCTTCGGGTTCAGAGAGTTCTTCGGGTTTGTCATGCGGCATCTTCCTTTCGAGTGATGAGAACGGGATCGGATTCCATTTCAGAACAACACAGCGGAGACGCGTCGATCAGCGACGCGAATGTTTTGGCGAGCGGGGCGGCGTCAGCCCCCCGATCATTGATGAGCAGATGATCGTTGAGCGGTTCATCGACGACCGTTTCTTGTCCGGGGACGGACTCCCTCCCGCTCGCAGAGGAGTCGGAGCGGGAATCGGAATCCGTGTCGCGCTGCGACTCGAACAGCACGTCGTAGTCGGCCGAGAGCCGGATGCCGTTGCCAACGTTCGCCAGCTCCGGTCGATCGCTCAGATCCAAACGCGACAACGGGAGATCCAGCGGCGCGTTGCGCAGAACGTTCTCAATCGCGTCCGCGTTGAACGCACGCAGGGCGACGCACTTCGCCACCGCCGCAAGCACGTCGGATTCGGGATGTTCCATCAGTAACAGCAACACACGCAGAAATTGTTTTGTGCCGTCGGCCGCGTAGCGATACTCCAACTCGCGCCGCAACAGCGCGAAGTCGGGACCGAACGGCTCTCCCTGAAACGGCCGACCGTTGTGCAACAGACCCGGCTTGCGAGCCAGCAGCGGCAGATAGTGACGCGGCTCCAACACGTATTGCTCAGCCACCGTACCCCGCGCGTGAGTCGCCACGCACTCGTGTTCGCAGAAGATCTCGACCCGATCCAAATAGCCTCGAACCACGCACGGCTGATGCGCATGCTCCACCGGTGCCGAGTACGAACAGTTGTCAAACCGCGCCGTCGAGAACTTGTCGATCCGCGGCGTCTCTGTGTCGCACGCGGCGTATGCCTGAGCCGGCAACGGCAGAAGTTGGACTTGCTCTTCCGCGAACAACTCCCGCGAGGTCCGCGAGCGACCGTCACGCGGGTCGCGAGTCGTCTGATCCAACTCACGCTGACAATCACGCTCCAACTGCCGGTTGAGTTCCTCCAACGACGACACTTCCGGCAACGGCGTCAAGAACGTCCGCTGCACACGCTTCACCAAGTTCTCGACGTGACCCTTCTCATGCCCGCTGGCCACATTGCAGAACCGCGTATCGAACAAGTACCAGCTTCGCAGCTCGACGAACTTCGCGTTGAGATCCCGCTCGCGACCGCGACCGACGCGAATCACCGCCGTCTTCAGATTGTCATACGCCAGCCGCTTGGGAACGCCGCCCAAGAACGCGAACGCTCGCACATGACCATCCAGAAACGAGACTTGATCCTGACGCTCGTACGCCCGCACGAACGTCGCCCGACTGAACGCCAGCCGCACGCAGAAGAATTGCAGCGTCCGCTCTTGCCCGCCAACGACGACGGTGGCCTCACCCCAATCCACCTGAGCCTCTTCACCCGCCGCAAACACCAACGGCACATACACGTCGCTGGTGTGCAATCCCTGCTGACGCTTCCAAGCCGCCACAAACCGCTGAATCGGAGAGTAGCTCCCCGCGAATTGATGCTCATCCCGCAGTCGCTCAAACACACGCTGAGCCGTATGACGCTGCTTCCGCGGACGACTCCGATCCGCCTCCAGCCAAGCCTCAATCATCGCCCGCACCGGTTCCAACACCGGCTGCGTACGCGGCTGACGACGCCGATAACCCAACGGCAGTGGATGCTCCACCGCCTTCTTCACCGTCTTCCGCGAGTGGCCCAGTTCCTGAGCCACCGCGCGCTGACTCAACCCGTCAACCAATACTTTCCGCCGAATCACTTCGTACTGCGCCACCGTCAACATCCTTCGATCCCCCCAAGAGTCTGGTGCTCATCACCAGACCTCTCGGTTCGGATCGCTGCAAAACGGTGGCTCCCTTTTCAACGCTCATTCGCCCCTCACACTGGCCCCCTTTCTGACGCTCATCACCAACTTTGACAACATCGACCACTCGTGGTTGCTGAAG
>CAZPUJ010000267.1:0-4782 GCA_964589725.1 uncultured Planctomycetaceae bacterium | reverse complement strand
CATTCCAGCGACTGCAACTGGTCGTGCGCGGTCGCTTCGGTGGATTCTTCGGGGAAGTCGCGCACGCTGGCGAACAGCCATTTGCCGTCTCGTTTCACATGGACCAGCGTGTACGGACTACGCGAACCCGGCTCATCGGGGCTGAGCGTCGTCGTGCTGTAGCCGTCTTCCACCGCGACATCCGGGCTGAGCTGCTTCAGAGACGAGATCTCGACTTCAATGCGAGCCTTCGGGAATTCCTTGAACAACTCGGCGAAGCGAGCTTCGATGTTGGCCCGCCCCTCGATGACGTTGCCGTCTTCATCAACAACCTCAGCGTTCTCGATGAACTGACCGGCAATCGCCTTCGCGTCGCTGGCGTTGTACGCCTTCTCGAAGGCTGCCGCCGACGCTTTCAGCCGATCTAACTCCGCTGCCTCAGCCGGCTTCTTCGCTTGCTTCGCCTCCTGCGACTGAGCCAGTCGTGGAACCGACATCTGCCAAAGTCCGAAGCCGAGCAACAGGCCTCCCATAACCGCCATCACGAATCGAGTACGCATGCGGAAATCTCCTTGATGCTTCAAGTCGTCGAATGCCCTGGCGGATATTGCCAGCGTCCGCACTGAGGGATTAGCCCAGGTGGCCACCGACCCGACGCAAGCAGCGTCGGACACGCCAGCCATTTTGTGGGATGCACTTTGCAGTTACCAGCGACAGTGGCACCTATCGAAATCTGGCCCCTCAATCGCCGACGAGCGTCATTACAGCGAGAGTCATGCCATCAGGCAACTAGTCCTGAAACAAGCGACCCCGCCGACCTTGCGTCGGCGGTTTACGGGTTTTTGCGCTACAAGCGAATTGATTTCGAGTGAAGTCCAAGTAGTGCAAAAACCCGCGAGCCACTGAGGCAAGCTCAGTGGGGTCGCTTGTTTGAGGACTAGTGGTTGCACGGCTGACACAGCCGTGGCACAACGCGGTGACCGTCACTGCACTGGAGTCGGTGGTCGGCGAACGACTCGCATCGGCTATCCCCCGTGATCCGCGCGCTGCGCAACCAAGGCGAAGACCGCGACCGAGGACATGCACCACTAACAGCACAAAACCGGTCTTGCGTATGCCACGCTGCGTGACGCGTGGGATGCCATTTCGGAGTAGATCACCAAATTACCTTTAACGACTTCTACGCGACTGGCAAACTTGTCGTCAGCCAGATTGGAAAGGCTCTCCGGGTGAGTGACCTTCGAACGGAAGATTAATTTCGGACCAGGATCTCCTGCAGCACATTTGGCGGTGACATCGGCAGGCGTTCCATGCGGACACCGATCGCATTATGAATGGCGTTCGCGATGGCGGCCGGTGGCGGGACGATGGGGACTTCGCCGACGCCGCGGACCCCGAAGGGGTGTTCGGGGTCCGGGACTTCGACAATGATTGTCTCGATCATCGGGACGTCGTAGCACGTTGGTATGCGGTAATCGAGATAGCTGGCATTCCGCATCACTCCTTTGTCGTCGTAGAAGTATTCTTCGTTGAGCGCCCAGCCGATGCCTTGCACGACGCCGCCTTGCATTTGGCCTTCGACGTAGCTCGGGTGAATCGCGGTGCCACAGTCCTGCGCAATCGTGTAACGCAGGATTTGCACCTTGCCGGTGTCGGGATCGACTTCGAGATCGACGCAATGC
Organism: uncultured Planctomycetaceae bacterium; assembly: GCA_964589725.1. Classification (GTDB taxonomy): domain Bacteria; phylum Planctomycetota; class Planctomycetia; order Planctomycetales; family Planctomycetaceae; genus CAYSHJ01. Next base: position 3,121 of record CAZPUJ010000267.1, on the reverse strand, counting down.
GTGCCGAACGCTCCGCCTTGATTGGCTTCGGACGAGAAGCCTCGGCCGATGACCGGGCCGCCGCAATTGTTGACCTTGTCGGCGAGTTCCTTGAACGTGATTTGCTTCCCTTCCGGGCCGAGGAGGCTGGCGGTGGCGACGTCGTATGCGACCTTCGCGGGATCGACGTCCCACAGCGTCGCAGCGCGTTGGACCATTTGGCGTTGAATGTCGAGTCCCGCTTCGTGACAGGCGATGCCGGTGGCGAAGGTGACTCGGCTGCCGCCGGTCACGTCCGTGTAGCCGACGCCGTCGGTGTCGGCGACGGTGGGTGCGATGTCTGTCGCCGCCAGGCCGAGCGTTTCGGCAAGTTGCATCGCGAGACTGGCTCGACTGCCGCCGATGTCGGTTGAGCCTTCGACCAACGACACGCTGCCGTCGCCGTTGACTGTCGCAGTCGCGGAACTCTTCAAGCCACAGTTGAACCAGAATCCGGAGGCGACGCCGCGACCGACCTTGCGGCCATTCTTCGCGGCGGGAAGCGGAGCAGTGTAATGGCTGCACTTCTTGAGTGCGTCGCACGTTTCCCACATCCCGATGCGCGGGTAAGTCACACCATCGACTCGGCGAGTCCCTTCCTTGGCAGCGTTTTTCAGGCGGAAGTCGAGCGGGTCGATCTTGAGCTGTTCGCAAATCTCATCGAGCACCGTTTCGGCGGCCATTGCGGCGTTGGTCGCGCCGGGAGCTCGATAGGCATTCGTGCGGGGTTTGTTGACACAGACGTCATAGCCGTCGACTCGGCCATTCGGCACGTCGTAGCAAGCGAAAACGCACATACAACCGGGACCAATCGGCGAGCCGGGAAAGGCTCCCGCTTCGTAGGCCAGATACGCCTCAGCGGCGGTGATCTTGCCATCGGCATCAGCTCCCATCTTGACCTTGATGTACGAGCCGGGCGTCGGGCCGGTCGCTTCGAGCACCGAGGCTCGGTCCATGACGAGTTTCACCGGCTTGCCCGATTTCTTCGCCAGCAGGGCCGCGACCGGATCGAGGTACACGGAAATCTTCCCACCAAAGCCGCCGCCGATCTCGGTTGGCACAACCTTGATGTTGCCCAGCGGTACGCCGAGCAGCAAGGCACATTGATGACGCACCGAGAATGTCCCCTGCGTGCAGCACCAAATCGTGATGCGACCGTCAGGGTTCCAAACGGCCGTCGCCGCGTGCGGTTCGATGTAGCCCTGATGCACGGTGGCCGTGTGGAATTCACGCTCAACGATGACTTTCGCCTTCGCGAAACCGTCGGCGACGTTGCCCTTCTGAAAGTGGAAATGCTTGGCCACGTTGGTCGGCTTGTCGCCCTTCGTTCCGCCTCCGACTTCCTCGGTTCGCACATCGTCATTGAGCACGACTGCTGACGGCTCCATCGCCTTGCGGACGTCGAGCAGCAGGGGGAGCGGCTCGTACTCGATCTCAATCAGCTTCACCGCTTCTTCGGCGATGTGGATGTTATCTGCCGCGACCGCTGCGATGGCGTGCCCTTTGTAGAGCACCTTTTCCCGCGCCAGCACATTCCGCGTGAGATGCGCCAGATTAACGGCCCCCTCACCGAGTTCCTCAATGCGATTGCCGGGATCCGGCAAATCCGCCGAGGTCACGACCGCTCGCACGCCCGGCAGCTTCGCAGCCTTCGACGTATCTAGCTTCTTGATTTTGGCGTGAGCGTGCGGACTCCGCAGCATTGCCGCGTAGAGCATCCCCTGAATCTTTGTGTCCGCCCCGTAGCGAGCGCGACCGGTGACCTTATCGACCCCGTCGTGCCGAACCGGACGAGTCCCAATGACTTTGTATTTCTTGTTGACCGTGGACATGTGAATGTTCCTTTGCTCTTGAAATCAACCTACGGGATCAAACGAAAGCGTTGTGAACCAATCGGGATGAGCTGCACAGTGGGAGGTTTTCTAGAAGGCCAAACAAGTGACTTATGCCGCTGTAGCCAATTGCGGATTAGTTCTCCCTGATAAAACTCCGGGCATCTATTCCAAAATCCATTTCGAAGTTTGAATTGGTGAAATTTGCCGTCCAATTCCACGTTGATCGTCTTCCAACTCCTGTCAAAAAACTGGTCGCGGTTCCTTGTATCCACACGAATTCCGTAGATTCGACGCTCACGGCTGCCGCCCCACCAACCCTTCACTTCCATCTCAGCGCCCTTTGACTTGCTTGCAAAATCAACGATTCAAGGATTCGCCCAATTCTCGACATCAAGTCCCGGAACGGCCAAAAAATCGCTGTCTTTGGTGACGACCATGCAGTTCCCCAGCGTCAGCGCGATGGCGGCGATCTGAATGTCGATTTGTTGCATCGGACGACCTGCTCGGCGAAGGATTGCGAATAGGCGACCGAACTCTTCCGCAGCCTTCACGTCGTACAGCCAGACTCTGAGGGAATCCAACGTGTGAATCAACGTGGTTAAGTTGCGTTGTCGCGACGCACTGACTTCAACGCCGGCAAACAATTCTCCGACGACCGGAGTGCAGACACCGATTCGAGCTCCGGCTTTGGCACGATCACACGCGACTTTATAAACCTGTCTGCGGCGGTTGATGTAATCACTGGCGATGCCGGTATCGAGCAGATATCGCGTCATGGCTCCAGCCCCATTTGCTTGCGAACGGCCGCTAACGTCACTTCTCGAACGGCGGCGCGAGCGGCAGCGATTTCGGCCTCATCCGCCTCGGTCAATTCAAGTGGCTCGATGGCTTCCATGCGACGCAGAATTTCAGCTCGATTCTCCGGCGTGTCCGGCCAGTCTTCGTCTCGCAGACCGTACTCGAACGCCACCCGCACACGGCAGCCCTCCGGCCAATCGACCTGTTTGTCGAGGTCGATTCGGCCCGCGTGATATGTGCCAAAGATCGGCGTGGTGGCGATGGACATGGCACTTTCTCCCTTCGACTGGAGGCGGAGACAAAACTCTATTCGCGTCGGAAAACTTGTTGACAAGTCGAACGGCTGACGGGCATGGTCGCACCAGTTACGTGCATGACCGCTCGTGGCAGTTCTTCATGGAGTGGTCTTTCCATTGAGTCGCGGCGTCTTGGACGGCTCGGACGATTTTGTCGTAGCCGGTGCAGCGACA
>CAZPUJ010000266.1:0-5327 GCA_964589725.1 uncultured Planctomycetaceae bacterium | reverse complement strand
AGAGCCGATAATTTTTGTTGTTTGAGTTCGACTTCGGCCTTCGCCGCGTCGATCGCGGCCATGGATTGAGCTTTGAGCTGTGCCACGTCCAACGACGCGCGGAGCACATCATTATCGAGAACTCCCAACACGTCGCCGCGTCTGACAGGCTGTCCAAGTTCGACACGGACTTCTTGCACGATGCCAGTCTCGGCGGCGGCGACTTGGCTGGTCTGGTGTGGTTCGGTGAATCCCTCTGGGCCTTTGCGGTCAACACGGTTCGCACCGAGAAGAAGGACGGCAAGTATGAGCGTGATTCGAGTGAGCCTTCGATGACCCCTCACCCCTAACGCGGGCTGCGCCCACAACCTTGCTCCCTCTCCCCCGCATCGGGGGAGAGGGCTGGGGTGAGGGGGTTCGTTGGCAGGTGGAGCGCTCGGCCCCCTCACCCTGACCCTCTCTCCCGCGGCGGGGGAGAGGGAAGATTTGCGCGCACGGCGCGCATCACTTACAAGGGAAGACTTAAGCCCCTCTCCCTGGTCGGGCGAGGGGGACCGGGACAAAGTCAAAACATTCATCGCGCTGCCCCCCCGACCATCGAGGCGAGGATGTCTTCCTGCCAGCGATCTTGCTCAATCATCTGACGGCGGAGAGCGAACCCTTGTTGCTCGACCGTGTGTTGCAAGCGCCCGATCGCGATGGCGAAGTCGGTGTGAGCTTCGCCGTCGTGGGCGGCTGAACGACGCAGCAACTCGGCCAGTTTGGGCGAGTGATGTTGCAGCAATTCATCGTCGGCCGACACAAAGCAGCGGCTGCTGCCGACGTCGCCTTGCCGACCGGCTCGTCCGGCCAACTGGCGATCGATACGGCGAGTTTCGTTGCGTTCGACGCCGATGACGTGCAGACCGCCGGCAGCCAGTGCTCGCCTGTCGGGTTTGATGTCGGTGCCGCGACCAGCCATGTTAGTCGCGACGGTGATGGCCGCATGTCGCCCGGCTTGCGCGACGATCTCGGCCTCTTCGGCGTCTTGCAGGCCGTTCAAGACTTGATGCGGCAATCTCGCAGCCTTGAGGAGATCGGACAACACGCGGCTGTCGTGAATCGTCCGCGAGCCGACGAGCACGGGTTGCCCGCAACGATGTCGCTCAGCCACTTCCGTGACGATCGCTCGGAACTTCGCATCAGTCGTGGCGAAGAAACGATTTGGCAGATCGAGCCGTCGACACGGGCGATGTCGCGGAATGATCACCGTCTTGCGGGTGTAAAACGCGTCGAATTCTACTTCCGCGCCGACCGCTGTGCCGGTCATGCCGCAGAGCGAATCATACAACTGATAGAATCGCTGACGCGTGATCCGCGCGGCGGATGCCTTTTCGTTGGTGATCGGCACGTTGGCGACGGCCTCGACTGCCTGATGCAGGCCGTCGCGCCACGAGCGCTCGTCGAAGATGCGGCCAGTCTTTTGATCGACCAGTTGGACCGCGTTGACGCGAACGACGTAGTCAACACCCTCTTGCAATAGGTATCTCGCTTGCAGAGCGTTGCGCAGGTAGATATCCCACGGACGTCGCAGTTCGGCGATCGGGCTGTGCTCCAGACATCGGAAGATGTGTTCGCGGCCTGTGCTCGTGAGCTGCACCGCGCGGGCCGACGAGTCGAGATGAAAGTGTTCGCCGCGGACCAATTGGTCGGCCAGCTCACGAGCTGCGAGATAGGGCCGCGTGCCAGCGGAGTCGCGGCCGGACTCGCTGAGGATCAACGGCGTCAGGGCTTCGTCAATGAGCACGCTGTCGATCTCGTCAACGACGGTCAGTTCGCGACGCGACTGCAACACCGACGGTGTGGCGGCCGTTCCACCTCGTAGCGAATCGAGAATTTGTCGGCCCAACGCGCCCTGCGGGCGCGAGCGCAGCGTCAACTGGTCTCGCAAGTAATCAAAGCCGAATTCGTAGCCGGTGCCGTAAACGACATCCGTTTGGTAAGCGGCGCGCTTGCCGGCCAGAGAATTCCGTTCTGGCAGCAACGCCACCGAAACGCCGAGCAGTTCGAGCGCGGGACGCAGTTGTTCGCAGTCACGGCTCGCCAGGTAACTGTTGGGCGTCGCGACGTGCGTTTGACGGCCGTCGAGCCACGCGAGAAACGCGGGCATGGCAGTGACGATTGTCTTGCCCTCGCCGGTGGCCATTTCGGCGACATGGCCCGATGCCAGCAGCAGGCCGGCGAGGATTTGAACGTCGTGATACTTCAGGCCGCTTGTCCGCCGCACAGCCTCGCCGACCAAGGCGGTTCCCAGAACGGGTGGTGTTACCTCTTCGTCCGCGCGTTCGCGAGAACCGAAGCGATCGACTGCTTCACGCAACGTCGCGGCAATGTCTCGGAGATCGTGATCCGACGCCGTCTCCAACGTGGCGGCGTGCTGTTGCACCTGTCGGACCAAGTTCCACTCGCGCGGCGAGGGTGGGCGCACTCGATCAGCGTTACGCCAAAACGAAAATCGTCGGCGAGGCCGAGGAACCGTGTTGTCGACGACGTTTGTCATGACAGGTTGGGACAGTCAGATTGAGGTGGTATCACGTGCAAGCCCAAGCCGCGAGCGAAGGGCGCATAGGGTGATCCCTCAATGGCGCCTCGGGCTTGGTTGATTCACTTCAGTCACGTCGAAGAAGTTTTTTTGTCGTCGATCGCCACCAGGAGGTCGGCTTGACGTCCGGGCCGGCGGGTTGCTCATCGTCAAACATCGGTTCCGGCGGCAGACTTTTTTCGTACTGGGGAGTTTCGTCTTGGGGAGCACTCTCGGCCGGTGTCGGAACTGGCGACGGCTCGCGAGGCACTTCGACCGGCTTGCCATGCTTTTCGATGATCGTCGTCGGCAAACCATCTACGCAGGCTCGGCCCCACGAGACGTTTTCTGTTTGCAACAGTTCGCCCGTGGATTTCTTCACATTCCACAAGGCCAAGTTGTACGTCACCTGAGCCGTCAAGAAGCTGAACTCATTCTGCGCAACTCGGGCTTGAGCTTCAATCAGATTGTCGAGCATCAAGCTGGCAGTGCCGTCCTCGCCGGGCAGGTGTTCCCAACGTTTTTCGAGGTAATCCAGTTCGACCGTGCTGGCATCCATTGCGCGTTGCTGCGAGTGCATCTCGGCGAACGCGGTCTCGACCTCGCGCACCGAGACCTTGACCTCCAATTGCAACGTGCTGAGCGCGGTCTGATATTGCTGGTGTAGCTGACGCAGTTCGAGCTCACGTCGTTCTTGTCGCGCGAGTGCGGCTCGATTTCCCAGCGGCACTTCGAATTGCAGACCCACGGTGTACCCCGGCCGGCCGGTCGTGAACGAATTGTTGTACGCGGCAAATGGGTCGGTTTGCCGCAGTCCGGCGACGTACGCTTCAGTGACGAGGTTGAGCATCGGCAGCACTTCGTTCTTGGACATGTTCAATCGCGTGCAGCCGGCTTGAATCTGCCGCATCGCCTGATCGATCTCCGGCCGCATTTGAGCGGCGGTCGTCAGCGCCAGCGACATGCTCAGCGGAACTTGCGAGATCGCGGGGGCGTCCATCGGCAGCAGTTCGACGCTGTCGTAATCGCCGAACACCGGATCATTGACCAGCGCACGAATGCGATCCTCGGCGTTCTTCACACCCATGTCGGCTCGAGTCACTTGCGAGCGTCGCGTGGCGACTTCGGCCTGCGCTCGCAGGACTTGGCTCTTCACGGCGTCGATCTGTTGCCGCATGCGGAGCTTGGCCAAAGTGTCTGCCGCGCGCTTGAGCGACAGCAATTTCTGTGCGAGGTTCGCTCGTTCCAGATACAACCCCCAGTACGATCGCAAGACTTCCAACAGGTGCGACTGCAACTGCCGCGAGAATTCATCGGTCGCGATTTCCGTGTCAATCTGCGCCAGGACGATCAAGCTCTCGTTGTAGACCTCGCCACTGCCTCGAAGCAGCGGATGTGTGTAACCGAGCGCCAAGCGTGCCGTCCCTTGCGGCGACGGCACAAAGAAGATCGAGTTCGTATCCTGCCAACCAAATTGTTGCGCGATCTGCAGCGAACCACCTTCACGAGTCCGCTTCCGCAATCCGCCCTGGGTCGTCATCTGCTGGTTCGTGTAGCGAGTGCCGCCTCCTGGGCCAACTGTCAATGTGTTACCGACGGGATCGTTGAGGTCTTGCCATTTGTTGTCGAGAAATGCCAACCAGTCGAATGCCGAGTCGGCTTCGGTAATCGAAGTTTCGCGGATCAGCGGCAGGTCGCTGAAGACGCGGACCTGCGACGAGCAATGAATCGCGCGAACCAGGATGTCTTCCACAGACAACGGCCGCGTTTCGACGTTGTCTCGCAGCGGATGTCGCACGAATTCCGTCCACCAGTGCGTGTCGGCGAGCGGTTCACCATCGCTTTCGGGCAACGGGAACGGAAGGCCTTCTGCCGAATCCGGCGGCAAGGATCGAGCCGGCACCGGATCATTTTCAGGCACGAACGCCAGTTGCACGAGCGGCCCAGTAGGGTTCTCCGCCCAAGCCGAGAAGCCGATCCAAGCCACGGAAAGAGCTCCGACAAGCCCGGTCAGCCTTCTCCAAGAACCATGTACTCCAAAATTGCCGCGACTGATTTCCCGTGGATTCATCTCAGCAACTCCCTACCCGCATGACCTCCGGTCTGCAGCTCGTCAATGAACTGCACACACTCCGATGGAATTCGTCTTCGGAAAGAGTCGTAGTTTCCCCGCAGCCAGGCGCGGAGGATTTGTCAATGCTTGCAAATCCGGCGCGATACGGCAGCTACTTCTTGCAACTCCGGCATAACTGGAGTCCGTGCGTTGCGAGCATTCGCTCAAACTGTTTCAAGCCGCTCCGGCGGAAACTTCGGAACACTGAGAAGACCATGCATATCCGGACGTCGAGATGAGTCTGCCGACCGTGACGATTGTGACAAGGAAGAGGCCGATCTCTCACATCTGCCCCACGTTGCTCGAGGCCGCGTTCAATTCGTACGGATGCGAGTACCACGCGAAGTTGAGCGGCCGGATGTTCGCGGAGTGTTGAGCCTCGACGATGCTCGACGCGCGGTTGCGGAACACGGACGCGACCGTCGGCCGCTCGCTGAAGAACAGCTCCGAGTGAATCGCCGGATGGAAATAACGCCGCAGGTTGAAACCGTTCTCGTGCAACAGGTTGTTGATCGCGGGCGTCACGACAATTTCCATGTGGTGCGGATGTTCGTAAATCACAACATTCGGGAACGTCATCAGCCAGTTGCCGCCCACGTCAGCGACGACTTGACGCTCGCCAAGCAACCGCCCGTGCGAGTCGTAAATGCGGCCGACCAACGTCGTGCCAGGTTC
>CAZPUJ010000265.1:0-2941 GCA_964589725.1 uncultured Planctomycetaceae bacterium | reverse complement strand
CCTGACCAACGTCGGCGGCACGCTGTTCTTCCGCGCCCACGACGCCGCGGGCTCTGAACTGTGGAAGTCGGACGGGACCGAGAACGGCACCGTCCGGGTGAAAGACATCTTCGCCGGCTCCACCGGTTCGAATCCCGACTGGCTGACAGACGTCGGCGGCACGCTGTTCTTCCGCGCCCGCGACGCCGCGGGGGGCCAGGAACTGTGGAAGTCGGACGGGACCACCGCCGGCACCGTCCGGGTGAAAGACATCTTCGCCGGCTCAAGCACGTCGGATCCCCACGACCTGACGAACGTCAACGGCACGCTGTTCTTCCGCGCCCGCGACGCCGCGGGGGGCGATGAACTGTGGAAGTCGGACGGGACCGCCGCCGGCACTGTCCAGGTGAAAGACATCTCCGCCGGCACCAGCGGCTCGAATCCCCGGGAGCTGACCAACTTCGGCGGGACGCTGTTCTTCAGCGCCCTCGACGCCGAGGGGGACCAGGAACTTTGGAAGTCGGACGGGACCGCCGCCGGCACTGTCCAGGTGAAAGACATTTTCGTCCACTGCCTCTACGGCAACGGCTACGGCAACCACGGTTCGGGGCCCCTCTACCTGACCAACGTCGGCGGCACACTGTACTTCAGCGCCAAGCACACTGTGTGCAACAGCCCCGACACTGATGGGGACAGGGAACTGTGGAAGTCGGACGGAACCGAAGACGGCACCGTCCAGGTGAAAAACATCTCCGCCTTCTACGGTTCGTATCCCCGCTCCCTGACCAACGTCGGCGGCACGCTGTACTTCAGCGCCAGCGACGATGGCGGGTATCATGCGGAGGACTTTAAACTGTGGAAGTCGGACGGGACCGCCGCAGGTACCGTCCAAGTGCAAGACATTGCGACCGCGGGCGGGTTCGATCCCCGATCACTCGTGGACGTTGACGGGGTTCTCTTTTTCGCCGCAACCACGGACGCGGTGGGTCGTGAGTTGTGGGCTGTTGTCGACGAGACACCGATGCTGTCTATCAACAATGTGACCGTGACCGAGGGGACCGGGAGCACGGTGAATGCGGTCTTCACCGTGACGCTGTCCGCCGCCAGCGGCCTGCCGGTGTCGGTGAATTACACCACGGCCAATCACACCGCGGTGGCCTCCAGCGACTACACCTTCGCCAGCGGCACCTTGAACTTCGCCGCGGGAGAAACCACCAAGACCATCACCGTCGCCGTCGCCGGCGACGCGCGGGCTGAACTCAACGAGACGTTTTTCGTCAACTTGAACACGCCCACGAACGCGACCATCAGCGACAGCGAGGGGCAAGGCACGATCACGGACAACGACCCTCCTCCAACGATCGGCGAACTTGTGGCTGAGTATTCTCGCTGTGTCAACATCATTGTCGCGAAGTATACAGGATTTTTGCGCGAGGCAGGTGATCGACTTAATCGGCACATCGCGCTGATCAATTTGGGGATCCAGGACAGCATTTCGGAATTCACTCAGCAGGCAGCGACTGGAAACGCCGCTGGTGTTCAAAAGCAGATCGCCGAACTGACCACTTGGTATGGCCTCCTGAATGAAGCGATTACTGGGTATGGCTCTGCGGTGCGGGATCTGACGAACGCCTTTAGCAGATGTCTCGCGGAAGTGGGCCAGGCTTTCTCAACTGGCATCTCTCATCCCGGTGAGGGCATTAACGCAATTCGTGAGCAATGTGTTCAATCCATAGCCGAGCTGACGCGAATCAATGAGGCAGCGCAAGACGCCGCAATCGCCCTGACCGATAAAATCAACGAGACGGCCATCAGGTTCAATGACTTCCCGCCAGACATCGTGGTGCTGAGCGTCAGACCGGTACGCATCACGGAAGCGGGCGGGACTGCCATAACCACGGCGACGCGCTCCAGCGTGTCCGCTGAGAACGTCATGGTGACCTTGGGCTTCAGCGGCACGGCCACCTTCGGGTCCGAGGACGTCAGGGACTACACGCGGTCCGCGACGCGGATCGAGATCCCGCACGGTCGTCCGAGCAACATCGGCACGGTCACGCTGAGTGCCGCGCCAGACATGCTCAGCGAGACGAACGACACGATCGTCGTGGACATTACCAGCGTCCAGGGCGGGATCGAGTTCGGGACGCAGCAAGTGACCGCCACGATCACCGACGACGATAGCGTCGGGGTGTTCATGTCCGACATGAATTCGCTCCTCGGTGCGCTGCCGTAATGGCCAAGCCCGCGCTGGATCGAGAAGGGCACGGCTTGAACGGCATGTACCTCACCGTGCTGGGCACGTCGGCGGAAGGAGCCGACGGCGGCGAGGTCGGTCGCGGCAATCGAGTCAATGGGCTGATCACATTTTGCCGCCCGATGACGATGGAAGCCGCCGCCGGCAAGAACCCGGTGAGTCATGTCGGCAAGATTTACAACTTGATGGCTCGACAAGTCGCCGAGCGAATTTGTCAGCAAGTCGACGCCGTCGAGGAAGCCTGCGTCTGGTTGTGCAGCCGCATCGGCGCACCGCTCGACGAGCCGTGGGTGGCGTCCGTCCAAGTCGCAATGAAACCGGACGCCATGATCGCCGACGTGCGGACGCGCATTCAAGAAATAGTCGCCAACGAAGTCCTCACTGTTTCGGTCCTGACGCATCGGCTGACCCGCGGCGAGTTGTCTGTCTGCTGACGCTCGACCGAGCAGCCTGTTTTCCCGAATGGAGCAGCCGGCTGGACCAATCCGGCAGCTTGAGGTCGCCGGTCAGCGACAGGCCCTCCAGCATCCCGATGCGTTTCGCCCCGCGGCGGGAACGGTTCTCAAGGGGTCATAGCCACGGATCGTGTTTGTCCGCACGGTGAAGCTGCAGATTCTGGAGCCGATTTGAATGATCTCCAAAAGGTTCGGAAAGCCCATCTCACAATGGGCTCTCTGGAATGGGCCTACATGAACGGGTTGAGCATTG
>CAZPUJ010000264.1:0-7914 GCA_964589725.1 uncultured Planctomycetaceae bacterium | reverse complement strand
CGTACACGGTCCCGTGTCGATCGACGGCGATTCCGTGAGGAATGCGAAACTGACCCGGTTCACCACCCGGCTCACCCCATGAGAACAGCAGCCGACCATCGGTGGTGAACTTGTGAATGCGCGCGTTTCCGTAGCCGTCGGAGATGTACATCTCTCCTTCGGGCGACAGCGCGACGTTGGTCGGATAGTGAAACGGCGGTCCGGCACGGCGGATCGTCCGAAAGTCGAGGCTCGTTGCACCGGTGTCGGAAGGTTGGCCGCTGGTGCCCAGCGTCAGCAACAGCCGACCGTCCGGAGTGAATTTTCGCACTGTGTGGCCAAAGTCATCAGTGCAATAGACCGAATCGTCCGGCCCAATCGTGATGCCGTGCGGTCGTGCGAACAGTCCTTCACCCCACGAATGTAGAAAGGTGCCGTCACGGTCGAACACCGCGATGGGATGCTCGCCGCGATTGAAGACAAACACGCGATCACGCGAATCTGTCGCGACGGCGGCGACCTCCAGCCAGGACAAGCTGGCCGGTCGCCGCAACCAATCGGCCTGCGGCTCGAAAACTAACGGCGACCGGCCGACTCGGAGGTTCGTCGGGCTTGAAGTGAACATACGGTAAGCGGCACCTGGCCTGCTGAACGGCGTGAACGTTGATGACTCAGGATATTGGTTCGGGAGTATGCACGGGCGGCGGTGGAGATGGCAACCGTCCCTGGCGTCGCAAGACGAAAGTGCGTCAGAACACGGGTAACGTCTGTTGGCTTCCGCGTGAGGACGCGACTACAGTCCGGTCCTACATTCATCCAACGCACTTCCCGAGAGATTGCCGAGATGCTGGGTCAGCCGAATCAGCCGACACCCTACGACCTGCGGTTTGCCGTGTTTGGCGTTCCGGTGCGAGTTCATCCGGTGTTCTGGCTGACAGCGGCGTTCGTGACGTGGATCGGCGGGCGCTTGGACCTGACATTTGTCGGTGTGTTGGCCGTGTTCGTGTCGATCATCGTCCACGAACTGGGACACGCGCTAGTGACTCGCCGATTGGGCGGCCGGACGGAAATCGTGCTGGAATTCTTGGGCGGCTACGCAACGACGATTTCGCACTCGCGGCTAGGTAACATCCTGATCGCCGCAGCGGGACCGGGAGCAGGCTTCGCGCTGTGGCTGGTCGCGCGAGCGGCAGTCCGATCGCCCTGGGGACGTGAACTGCCACGCGACTCGTATGTTCTATTCTTCTTGGGCAGTCTGGTCTGGATGAATTTGGCCTGGAGCGTGCTCAACCTGCTTCCGATTTGGCCGTTGGATGGCGCGCACATCGCACGCGAAGTCATCGGCCGATTCCGAGCCCACGACGCTTGGGAGTTGATGTTGAAGTTGTCGATCCTTGTGGCCGTGGGCTTCATTCTGTGGGCCGCGAATCGGCAAATGAATCACGATGAAGACTGGATGATGGCGATAGTGCTGTTCGCGATCCTGACATTCCAGAACTTCCAAACGCTGCAAATGAGTCGACGAGGATACCGGTGAAGGGATGCACGAACGACGAATCCAAATGGACGAATCTGGTCAGTTGTCAATGAAGGTCAGTCTGACTTTCACGGCTGGCTAATTCGTCGTCTTGGGCAATCTGTAGTTTGGATTTGAAATCGTCGGAGAAAAGGCAGAAGTCTCATCACGCAGGCCACAAGGGCCTGGGCTACAGGTTCCGTAGATTCAAGAATTAGCCAGCCGTGGTCTTACTTTCGTCATTGGGTCGTTCGTCATTCGTCCTTCAAAAGCCCAGCCCTTCGCCGTTGAGCGCGCTGGTGCCGACGGTGCCGTCTTTGATCTCGAACATGCTGGGGAAGCGTTTGGCCCACGGCTTGTTGCCCGCGGGGCAGTATTGACGGCTGTTCCCCTCGATGGCCGCGACGGTGGGGATGCGAGCGGCCAAGCTGGCCGAGTGCAGGAACGAGAAGCCGGGGCACGAGAGGTCTTGCACACACAGGAACAGGCCGAGCTTTTGCGCCGCCGCCGCGAGGATCAGCGAGTCCGTCTGCCCTTTGCACGCCTTGAGCGCCACGCCGGTGTAGCCTTGCTCGCGGCCCAGCAACAACGCTTCGTAATCAACCAGGCCCTCATCCAGCACGACCGGCTTGAGCTTGGAAACTTCGTGCAGCTTCAGCTCCGGATGCGCCTTTAAGTCCCGGCTGGTCGGTTGCTCAATGTACTGAATGCGATCGTATGCCGCGGGCGAACCGGCCTTGATTTTGGCCAGGAACTCCAGCACATAGGCGGCGTCCTGGCACTTCTCGTTGAAGTCGGTCGAGTACACCCATTCTTTGCAACCGCGCTTGGCTTGTGTCTCGGTCGCGATACGGTCGACCGACAGCACGCGCTCGACGTCCCAGGTCAAGTCGTCGCCGTTGAGCTTGATTTTGAGATGCGTCAGCCCGTTGTAGTTGATCCACTCGGGCAGAGTTTCCGGCAAGCCGTCTTTGATGCGCTTGGTGATGTCCGCGTCGGTCAGCGGGTCCAACGCGCCGACCAAGTGGTACAGTGGCATGCGCGGCTTCGGCTCGCGCAACGTGTACTGATCGAGATATTCGCCCTTGAATTGCTTGTCGAGGTACTCGGACAAGTCGGAGCTGACGAACGCCTTCGACAAGCCGTTGAAGCTGTTAATCTGATTGACTCGGCCAAAACCATCGTGAATCGCGGCGTCGACGGGACTGGCCGCGACGAGTTCCGCCAGTTCGGGCATCGGCTCGGCGAGCTTCATCTCCTGCGGAATTGTCTTGCCGAGGTGCGCGTACTCGCCGGACAAGTCGTAAACGATATCCAGCGGATGCGAGTAATCGGGATACAGCGTGACGAGGTCACAAACACGTTCGGTGAACGTGCTCATGGCCTTTTCTGCCTGAGCGGTGCTGACCTTATCCGACGGCCATGCCCAGACATTGCCGACGGGCATGCTGCCAAACCCTTTCGCATGTTTGCCCGACTTGTTCTCTACGATCACTTCGACATTGATAATGAACGATTTGTCGATCACTCGCCCGCCGAATTTCAACGGCGCTCGAAACGTGATTGGCGCAAACTCGCAAAACGCCTCAACGACGCGGATGTCGGTATTCTTCGGCATGCCCTATAGTCGCGATTTCTCTGTGAGCCACTCGACAAAACCAACTGCTGAACGATGCCAGGCACGCTTTCAGCAGTCTCTTCGGTTTTCTGCAAGAGCTCAAAGTCTGGTGGCACGAAACAGCCGAAAGTCGCACAAGCTTGCGAGGCTCTCAGCAACAGCGGCAGGAGCTTAGCCGCGGTATGGCCAGTCATCAAGAAATGCCGAGTGATTTGTCCGGGCATCGAACTTCCGTCGCTCATCCGTGCACGAACGGGAACAGCAGAAATCCCGCGAGGTAGCACCGAGAACGATGACTGGCTCGGGAAGCTTCTTGAATCGCCAATTCAGAACCACCGTGATTCGCGATCTGTCGAGTTTCGGAGTCAGTACGCTTTCGCGACAATCCCAACGGCCGCGCAGGCTGCTAATGTCCAGCCGATGCCGATCTTGAAGTGAAACGTGCCGACGCACGCCGCAACGGCTAGCACGCAGGTCAGTGGCTGAATCGTCGTCACGTCGGGGATCAGCAGTCTCAGTCCGAAACAGTGTCTCTCCTCGACGTGACCAAACAGCACGTGCAACGAGAACCAGACCGCGAGATTGAGTACAACTCCGACGACCGCCGCCGTGATTGCCGACAGTGCTGCGGTCAGCGCGATGTTGCCGCGCAGACGCTCGACCGACGGTGCGCCGAGGAAAATCCAAAAGAAGCACGGTGCGAACGTGACCCACGTCGTCAGCATTGAGCCCAGCACTCCCGCCATGATGGGCGACAGCTCGCCCGGATTGCGGTACGTCGCCAAGAAGCCGACGAACTGCGTGACCATGATGAGCGGGCCGGGAGTCGTTTCCGCCATGCCCAGGCCGTCGAGCATCTCCGACGGTTGCAACCAGTGATAGCGTTCGACGGCGGCCTGCGCGAGATAGCCTAAGACGGCATACGCTCCGCCGAACGTCACCGTCGCCGCTTCGCTGAAGAAGACGCCGACGCGTGTGAAGGTGTGCTCCGGCCCGAACCGCCACCACAAGGCCGCGACGGGGCCGAGCCACAATGGCAACCACACGGCACAGACTCGCAGAGTTCGCGACCAACTCGGCAGCACTGGCGGATGCACGTCATCCAGCAGATATCTCACCGGTGCCGCGTTCACTTCGGCGTGAGCCTTCGCCGCGTGTCCCTTCAAGACCGCGAACAGCTCGGGACGCACACGGCCTCCCACGAAGCCGATCAATCCCGCCGAGAGCACGATGACCGGAAACGCCACGCCGCAAAAGAAGATCGCGATGAACGCGGCTACGGACAGGCCGAACATCGCGCGGTTCTTCAGCACCTTCTTGCCGATGCGAATGACCGCCTCGATCACGACCGCTATTACCGCCGGTTTCAAACCGACGAACAGCCCGGCGACCAACGCCGTCCCGCTGCCGCCGACGTACAGCAGGCTCAGCAGCAGGATCGAAACGAAGCCCGGCAGCACGAACAATGTCCCGGCCAGCAGCCCGCCAAGCACCCCGTGCATCAGCCAGCCAATGTAGACCGTCAACTGCTGAGCCTCCGGCCCCGGCAGCAACATGCAGAAGTTGAGCGCGTGCAGAAACCGCTCCTCGCTGACCCACTTTTTCTCTTCGACCAGGATGCGGTGCATGACCGCGATCTGCCCCGCCGGCCCACCGAAGCTCAGACATGCGATGCGGCTCCACACCCAGAATGCCTCGCGGAGCGAAACCGGGACACGCGCGCCGGACAGCGGCTCATCGATGGTGGTCAACGCAAAAGCCTCGCTGTTCTGAAGGTCAAAACGGACTCTGATCGAAAGCTATTCTCGGAGCGGACAATAGCGAAATGTTTTGGCGAGCGGGGCGGCGTCAGCCCCCCGGTGACTTCGCTCCTGGACCGGGGGGCTGACGCCGCCCCGCTCGCCTGTTTCATTCTGGGCCGCGCGAGGTATCGCACTCCAGGTGGCTGGTTTTTCTCGCCGACAAGGCTTCGGCTACCGCGAAGCCCAGCGGAATCGGGCACTGGCTTCGTTCCAGTCGATGTGCTGCATGAACTTGTCGACGTACTCGGCCTTGCGGTTTTGGTAGTCGATGTAGAAGGCGTGCTCGTACACGTCGATGACCACCAGCGGCACGGCCATCCACAGCAGGCCCATTGCGTGTTCGTCGCTGACGACGTTGTAGAGCTTGCCGTTAACCGGATGCCGCACGAGCATCGCCCAGCCAGCGGCTTCTTTCGCGCTGGTCGTGAAATCGGTCGACCACTTTTCCAGTGAGCCGAAGCGCTGCTCGATGGCGGCTCGCACGTCGGCGACCGGGTCGGGGGCTTTTGGTGCGAGGCCGTCGAAGTACATTTCGTGCAACACGACACTGTTGCCTCGGCTGTTGATGATCCGCTTGAGTTGCCCGAAGGCGGCGGCGTCCACGGTCGTGCCGGACTTCGTCGCCTCTTCCAGCCGTGCGTCGGCCGCCGTGACCGCTTTCAACGCGCCGCCGTAGTGCGCCGTGTGATGCGGCGCGATCTGCTCGGCGCTGAGGAACCCGGGAATCGCCTTGTGTCTCAGAGGCTTCGGAGTCCCCGTGACCAGTCCGCTCGCGGAGAAGTCGAGCTTGTGCCCGTCTCCCTCAGCGGCATCGAGCCGCCCGGCAACGGCGAACGTGCCTGCCGCTGCCCCTGATGAGGCGAAGAGAAAGTTGCGTCGAGAAAGATCGCTCATGATGTCTCCTTGTAGGTCAGCCTTTCCAGGCTGACTCGGTTTGAGGTTGATTTCGCGCGGTGGTTACTCACAAGCTGGTCAGGCTTGAAAGCCTGACCTACGGCAAAAACGCGACTCGTTTGGGAGCTGCGCCGACTTGGGCTTTGCCGAGCGACTGCAGCTTGCCGTCACGCCCGACTTCGGCGAGTTCTAACGTTGCGTTGCCGAGGTTGCTGATGAGCACGCGCGTCGTGGCGTCGGCGGGGCCAGGGATGCGTTCGACGCAACACGGCTTGGAGACGCTGAGGCGATCAAGCAGCTTGCCGGTTGTGACATCGACGGCATCAACATAGGACCGGCCTTCATTTGCAGCCAGCACGATGTTGTTACCAACCGCTTCAACACCGTGGTATGTCACTTCCTGATCGGCTTTGTTGTCGGTGGGCGGGTCAAACGCGAACAGCCGCGTGACTTTGCCCGACTCGGTATCCATCTCAAAGAAGCCGTTGACCCAGAACGAGCCGAAATACACCTTCGACTCGTCCGGCGAGAACGTCAGGCTGCGTGGGTTGACGTTGAGTTGGTGGAACTTCAACAACTTCTTGTCGGCGGGGTCGATGATCGCGATGCCGGTGACTTTCTTGCAGGTCACGAACGCTCGCTGGCGCAATGGCCCGTACTTCACAACATGCGGGGCGCTACAACCGGTAATGCGAGCCGCTTCCTTCCGCGAAGCCACGTCGATCACAAACACGTCGTCACTGTAGAAGTTGGCGACGTAGATCTCGCGGCCGTCGGTCGAGAGAATGATGTGGTCGTTGTGCATCTTGCCGATCGGCACTTTGGCTTGCAATTCAAACGCCGGCAGCGAAAAGAACTTCACGCACTCTTCGTCCTCGACCCCGACCGCGACGGACTTGCCGTCGCGCATCACGGCGATGCCATAGGGACGCGGTCCGACCTTGTGCCGCGAGACCTCTTTCATCGTCGCCAGATCCACCAGCGACACGGAGGCGTCACCTGTGTTGACGACGAAGACTTGCTTCGGCGTGTTGGCCGAAGGTGCTCCGCCCGCCGCAATGAGCGAACGGTCGGCTGCAGCTCGCTCGCTGGAGACACCGTGACTCTTGACGGTGATCGCATCGAACGACGTGACCGCGTCCGCCTTGGTCCACAAACCAATCTGACCAGACTTCAGGATCGCATCGTCCTTCACATGCAGCAGCAGCTTGGCATTGAGCGAGCATTGAAGGCTGTCGCCGCGATGCACGATTCGCAGTTTATGCCATTCACCGGCTGTGGCCTTCACGTCGGCTGTCGCCAATTGTGTCCGCTTGCCGCCGATGACTTTGTAAACGCGAAAGTTGTCTTCGAGCGGATTGACGCGCGCGATGTAGTAGTTGTTCGCGTCTTGATACCGCCAGACGGGACCGCCCCCTTGGTCGATCCTGCCACTGACTGCCTTCAGCGACAAGCTGATTTCCACATCGGCCAGCTTCGGCTCCGCGCTCACGCACAAATTGAAAAGCGGCCCCATGCCGTCGCTCGACGTCTGACCCAACACCTTCGCGCCGGCCGGTGCGGTCGCGTCTTCCAGCACCTTCCACACGCTGCCCGGACCTTCGCCCGTCTTCCCGGCGGACCATCCCTTCGGCAACTCGCCCACTTTGGCGTCCTCAAACTTCCATTCCGCCGCGCTCGCCGATGGCACCGACATCACACCCACGGCCAACACAAGAATACACACTCTTCCAAACGAGCGATTTGCATTAGCCATGATTCTCTCTCCTTCATGTTCCCACGTGACCCACTTCATGAGTTGCGTCCTTTGGGGCGTTTGGCGCGGTGGCCTTCAGCCGCCAGCAACTTGCTGCGAACTTGCTGGCCCAATCGGCTCGGAAAGAAGTCCAACGCTTGAGCTTGCTGATAGTGTTTCGAAAGCACGACTAAGTCATGCTGCTTGTGCTTCAGGTCTGCGAGAATCTCGCCGTAGATTGATTCCACCTGTTGCTCGAACTGCCGCTGCAACGCCTGCTCGTCGGTGGCATAAATTAAGTCCGACGTCCACAGCGTCGCCTCGCCTCCCAATTCCGTGATCTCGGTGGCAAGCCACTGAAATTGTTCGC
>CAZPUJ010000263.1:0-25504 GCA_964589725.1 uncultured Planctomycetaceae bacterium | reverse complement strand
GGACCAACTTGCAGCGCGTGCTGAACGAGGCCAAGGCGAAGGGTTTTGTGTTCCACGTCGGCATGGAACCGGAGCACTTTCTGGTGACGCGCGGCGAGGACGGTTCGATCCGGCCGTGGGATCCGTCGGGAGTCGATACGCTCGTGAAGCCGTGCTACGACTATCGCTCGATGTCCGCCGCAATGGGCTATCTGCAAGACGTGACGACGGCGCTCAATCAGCTCGGCTGGGGCGCGTACCAAGTCGATCACGAGGACGCGAACGGGCAGTACGAAGTCAATTTCAACTACGCCGACGCGCTCGTCACCGCCGACCGAGTCACCTTCTTCCGCATGTTGAGCACCGAGGTCGCGAAGAAGTACGGAGCCATCGTCACGCACATGCCCAAGCCATTCTCCGACCGCACCGGCAGCGGCCTGCACGTCCATTTTCATCTGGCCGATGCGGAGTCGGGCAAAAATGTTTGTCTAGATCACGCCGACCCGCGCGGCCTCGGCTTGTCGAAGCTGGCGTATCACTTCCTCGGCGGAGTCATCCACCACGCGCGCGCCATCTGCGCCGTCACCAGCCCGACGGTCAACTGCTACAAGCGGCTGCAAGTCGGAGCGGGCTTGATGTCCAGCCGCTCGGGTTTCAACTGGACTCCGGCGTTCGCCAGCTACGGCGACAACAACCGCACGCAAATGATCCGAGTTGCCGGCCCCGGCCACTGCGAAGACCGCACCGTCTCGGCCGGCTGCAATCCGTACTTGGCGTTGGCTGCATTCCTGGCCGCCGGGCTGGACGGCATCGAAAACAAACTCGATCCGGGCGAACCGAACCTCGGCAACCTGTATCAAAAAACGCTCGCCGACATCCGCGACTCCGGCATCAAGCTGCTCCCGCAATCGCTCAACGAAGCAGTCGAAGAACTCCGCAACGACGCCGTGGTGAAGTCGGCGTTGGGAGTGATCGCGGACGACTTCATCGACCTGAAATCCCGCGAATGGCAGAGCTACCACAAGCAAGTGTCGGCTTGGGAAGTCGAACAATATTTGACGTCACTGTGAGACGATTTCGACAGGGAAAATACAGTTGCGAACATCGCCCACTTGATTCGCAAACGAAAACGACGGGGAAACAAATGCCCAAATTTTCGATTAACACATCACTCTCATCACGTTTGATTATTTATGGCGTGATCGCCACCGTTGCCGGTTTCGGGATGTTTCCATCAGAGAATATGGCCACTTTCGCCTGGCTTCAAATCATTCTTGGTCCGCTCGCAACTGCCCTCGGCATATTCTTTCTCATTTGCCACCGTCCTCAAACTCCTCCATCAGTTGAGGCGCAATTTTTCGAATACGCCAAGCATGTTTTTGACGACCGTTCTGAGACTCCCCCACCAGATGTTGATGATTAATTACATTTCGAGAACTCGCAAATGTCTTTCCAAATTGAATGTCCGAACTGCGGATGCCGGCCCGTGTGGGAGTATCACTACGGCGGGACGCCGCGCGAGCGGCCGGAGGGCCCGGCGACCGAGCGGGAATGGGCGGAGTATCTCTACAACCGGTCGAACATCGCCGGGGAGCAGACTGAGTGGTGGTATCACCGCTCCGCCTGCAAACTGTGGTTCCTCGTCCGCCGAGACACTCGGACGAACCAAGTGCTGGAAACCAAGCGGTTCGAGTCACAGCAGGAACCCAGTACCCAATAGGCGAGTCGTGTTCGCCCCAACGGGGCAGCCATAAGCCAGCCCAGGGCAAGCGACCATCGGGAGCGCCGCCCTGGGTCAACAATTCCCCAATGATCCTGAAGCCCTGAAGGGGCGAAACAATGATCGAAAACGGTGTCGCCCTTTCAGGGCTTTGAATTCTCCGAGACATCCGCCACCCAGGGCGTTGCCCTGGGCTGGCTTATGGCTGCCCCTTCGGGGCGGAACCGCAAAGACCACTCAATGACATCCGAATCTGGAACGACTCAACCTGAATCCATCGAGTTTGAATTCGACGGACACCGCGTGCATGCTGAGTCCGGTCAGTCGGTCGCCGGCGCACTGCACGCCGCTGGCGAGCACATCGTCTCGCGGAGCTTCAAGTATCACCGGCCGCGCGGGCTGCTGTGCATGTCAGGCCGTTGCCCGAATTGCATTTGCACGGTCGATGGGACTCCGAATGTCCGCATCTGCACGCAGGCCGCGAAGCCGGGCATGGTGGTGAAGTCGCAGAATGCTTGGCCGTCGGTGAAGTTCGACCTGCTGCGAATCTTCGACAAGCTGCACCGCTTCATGCCGGTCGGGTTTTATTACAAGAGCATGTACAAGCCGCGCTGGATGTGGCCGGTCTGGGAGAAATTCATCCGCCGCATCGCCGGCCTCGGCACGATCAACCGCAAGCACGGTGCGGAAGGGGTGTACGACAAACAAAACCTCTTCACCGACGTCGCCGTGATCGGTGGCGGTCTCGCGGGATTGAACGCGGCGCTCGCGGCTGCCAAGGCGGGAGTCGCCGTCACGCTGATCGACGAACAACCGGCGCTCGGCGGGCATCTGCGGCAGGACCGGGTGTTAGCTGACACCATCAGCCGGAACGCGCTAGCGTCCGGTTCGGATGTGGGAGAACCGGACGCTAGCGCGTGCCGGCTGATCTCAGTGAGCGACCTCATCCGTAAGATCTCCGAACATCCCGCCATCACCGTGATTTCCTCCGCCGGCGTCTTCGGCTGCTACGAGGGAAACTATCTCGGCATCCAACAAGGCCAGCGGATGATCCGGCTGCGTGCGGCTCAAGTGATCGTCGCCACCGGCTGCTGGGAACGACCGCTCGTCTTCGAGAACAACGACTTGCCGGGCGTGATGCTGGCCAGCGGAGTGCAACGGCTGTTGCATCTCGATCGCTGTCGCTTCCCCGGTGAAGCGGTTGTCGTCACGGACAACGCTCAGGGATACCGCGTCGCGAAACAACTGAAAGCTGCCGGCACGCACATCACGGCGATTGTCGATGTGCGCGACAATCCGCCGAAGACGGTCGATGGCATCCGCACGTTTCGCGGTCACACGATCATCTCGGCCAGCGGTTCGCGGCACGTCAGCGGCGCGGTCATCGCGCCGCTCGCGGGACATCCGAAGCAATCGTTGTCGTGCCGCTGGATCGTGCAGGCGGTGGGGTTCACTCCGGCAAACTCGCTGCTGTATCAGAACGGCTGCAAGCTGCGGTATGACGAGTCGGTCGATCAAGCCGTGGTGATTCAACACGCCCCAGCGATGTTTTCGGCCGGAGCCGTGAATGCTTTGCACGATCCGCGCGATGCCGCAATGGACGGACAACGGGCCGGAAGGGCTGCCGCCGAATCTCTGTGTTCTCCGTGCCTCCGTGTTTCAAATCCTCCGGAGGAAAGCGCATTGGAAACACAGAGGCACGGAGGGCACAGAGACGAGCCTGCGCTTTCAGGCCATTACGTTTCGCCATCCGGTGCGAAGAAGAAATTTGTTTGTCTGTGCGAAGACGTGACCGAGAAAGACATCTGCGACGCGATCGACGAGGGCTACTCGAACATCGAGACGCTGAAGCGGTACTCGACGGTCAGCATGGGGCCGTGTCAGGGGAAGATGTGCCAGTCGGCGTCGATCGCGATTTGTGCTCGGCACAACGGGCAGTCGATTGCGGAGACCGGCGTGACGACCGCTCGGCCGCCGGAGCAGCCGTTGCCGCTGGGAGTGCTTGCGGGACGAACGCTGCACTTCTCGTTGATCCGCCGCACGCCGATGCACGCTTGGCATGAACAGGTCGGAGCCAAGATGGGCGATGCCGGCAACTGGAAGCGCCCGCAGGTGTATTCGTCGGTCGCTCAGGAATACGAAGCGGTGCGACAGCGAGCCGGAGTGATTGATGTCTCGACGCTCGGCAAGATCGAACTGCGCGGGGCGGACGTCGTCAAGTTTCTGGAGTTCATCTACCCGAATCGTTTTGCGAACTTGAAAATCGGCCGCGTGCGCTACGGAGTGATCTGCGACGACGCCGGCATCCTGCTCGACGACGGCACGATCGCGCGGTTGGGGGATGACCGATTCTTTCTGACGACGACAACCGGCAACGCCGACGCGATTGATAGCTGGTTCCGCTGGTGGCTGGCCGCTCGGCCGCAGTGGGATGTGCGGATGACGAACGTGTCGGGGAGCTTCGCGGCGATGAACCTCGCCGGCCCACGCAGTCGCGAGGTGTTGAAGATGCTGACCGACGCCGAACTCTCGTCCGACGCGATGCCGTATCTCGCCGCCAGCGAATGCAAGATCGCGGGCGTGTCAGCGATCGTGTTGCGAATCGGCTTCGTCGGCGAACTCGGCTACGAGATTCACGTCCCCAGTCAATTCGGCCTGCACGTGTGGGAAGCGATCCTCGAAGCTGGCCGCGAGTTCTCGATTGCGCCGTTTGGCCTCGAAGCTCAGCGCGTGCTGCGGCTGGAGAAGAAACATCTGCTGCCTGGAATCGATACCGACGCACTCTCGAATCCGCTGGAAGCGGACCTGCCGTGGATCGTGAAGCTCGACAAAGACGACTTCGTTGGCAAGGAGTCATTGGCTCGTGCTCAACAACGCGGTGATCGCAACAAGCTGGTTGGTTTTCGTCTGTCCGAATCGGTCATGCCGGAACTCGCCTCACTGGTGCTCTGCGACGGCAAGCTCGGCGGACGGATTACTTCGTGCGGCTATTCACCTGCGGTGGGTGGGACGATCGGACTGGCTTGGGTTCCGGCGAATCTCGCACGCAATGGCGAGACGATTCAGATTCAGGTCAACGGCCGATTGATCCCGGCGGTCGTGCAGGACGAACCGTTTTACGATCCGGCGGGAGCGAAGTTGAAGAGCTAATACTCGAAGAAGCAAGCCCCACCGGGCTTGCCCCGGTGGCTTGCGGGATTCTGCACTACTTGTAGCCATACCGAAGTCGAGTAGTGCAGAATCCCGCGAGCCACCGACACAAGGTCGGTGGGGGTGGTTGAAATAATGACGTTGTCAATTGCTCGTGGACCGCTGCTCGAACGACATCGCCAGTCGTGTGCGACAGTCGAATTGCTCGACGGTTGGCAAGTTGCTGTGCGTTATCCGCAGTCGCCTGATCGAACCGGCAACGCGCTGGTCGATCTGTCGCACGTGCCGACGTTCGAAATCAATGGTTCGGAAGCCGGCGCAGCGATAGTTGCGCTGTGTGGGACCGACCTTTCGTTGCAAAAGATTCATAGTGGCGATGGCCGACACGTTTATCGGCTGACTCCGAGCCGCGCGATTGTGTTCGGCAACGTGCCGCCGAGTACCGGTGCGATTGACGTCACCGGCGGCTGGGCGTCGCTGGCTCTGATCGGGCCGGATGGGGAACGGATTTTGAACAAGGTCACGGCGCTCGATCTGCGCGAGCGAACTCTGCCCGTGCAGGCATGTTGCCAAGGGCCGATCTTTGGAGTCAACACGCTCTTTGGACGGTTCGCGGATCGGTTCGAGTTGCATGTGTGCAGCGACTCGGCAGAGTTCTTTTGGGAGGTACTCATGGATGCCGGCGCGGAGTTCGGTTTGCGCGCGGCGGGAATTGAATGGATGAGGAATATGGGATGAGGAATGAGAGAAAGGCGCTGCGGAAATCCGTTATCCCTTAATCTCTTATCCCTCATCCCGAAGTGACTGGCATCGCGAGGAATGAAATGGTTGCACAGCGAATGTGGCAAGAGCACGAACTCAAGGACCAGTACGACGTCGTCATCATCGGCGGCGGCGTGCATGGGTTGGCGACGGCGTATTATCTGACGCAACTGGGTGTGCGAAACATCGCTGTGTTGGAGGCGAAGTATATTGGCTTCGGCGGGTCGGGGCGGAACACGGCGATTGTGCGCTCGAACTATCGCACGCCGGAGGGGATCGCGTTCTACGACCTGTCGGTCAAGCTGTACGAGCAGTTGGCGGCCGACCTCGATTTCAACGTGATGTTCTCGCAGCACGGGCATCTCACGCTGGCTCATAACGAGCGCGGCGTGACCGGCTTGATGGAACGAGCCAACACGAACCAACTGATGGGAGTGAACTCGCGCGTCATCTTCCCCGACGAGATTCAGAGAATCGTCCCCGACCTCAACGTGTTCGGACACAGCCGCTTTCCGATTCAGGCGGCGCTGTACCATCCGCCGGGCGGCATCATTCGTCACGACGCGGTCGTGTGGGCATTTGCTCGCGGAGTTGATCGCGGCGGCGGGCATGTGCATCAGAAGATAGAAGTCACCGGCATTGAAGTTCAATACGGGCAAGTCGAGGCGGTCGTCACCAATCGCGGGCAAATCAAGACAAAGACGGTGCTCAACGCAACGGCTGGCTACGCGGGATTGATCAGCCGGATGGTCGGACTCGAAATCCCCATCGAGACGCATCCGCTGCAAGCGGGCGTCACGGAGCCGCTCAAGCCGTTTCTCAACTCGGTGATCGTCTCTTCGACGTTGCACGTCTATGTTTCGCAAACCGATCGCGGCGAATTGGTGCTCGGTGCCGAAGTGGACGACCACGCCAGCTACTCGCTGCGCGGCACGCTGGCGTTTCTCGAAGGAGCGGCGACGCACCTGCTGGAACTGTTCCCGCATCTGGCCAACGTGAAAATCCTGCGGCAGTGGGCGGGACTGTGCGACATGACCCCCGATTATTCGCCGATCATGGGCGGGACTCCGGATGTCAAAGGCTTCTTGATGACGGTCGGTTGGGGCACCTACGGTTTCAAAGCCGGCCCCGCCTCCGGCAAACTGATGGCCGAGTTGATCGCAACCGGCAAGACTCCACCGACACTCGAACCGTTTGCCCTGACGCGCTTCTACGAAGACCGCCTCGTCGGCGAAAAGGCTGCCGCGTCGGTCTCACACTGATTTATTGGCGATGCATGACACCTCATCGCTGCGGCTGAGGATCTTCACTTTGTCGAGGTGTCATTGACCGTGTTGTCTTCGCTGGCGAACGGAAAGCGGTCGAAAAGCAATTTGCCCAGTCCAAGGTATGGATCGTCGAGGTCGGTGTGGAGGACTTCGCGGTAGAGCCATTTGGTGATGTCCGCCGGAACGACAGGCTCCGATTTTGCGGCAAGGTACTCGTGAATTTTCTGTCGGCGAGTTGTCTCATTGATCCGAGCGTCATCGACCAACGCTTTCCATTCGTCCAGACCCTCGGTTGTGTTGGGTGTTGACTTGTCGTCCGCAAGGGGATCGTGTCCCTGAGCAATCGCTTGTCGCGCGGCCGCCCGGGATGCGGGGACCAGAAAGACTTTTAGCGGCTGCTCGGTTCCCTTGATCGAGAATCCACCACCCGATTCCACGAGGACTTCCCGAGGCCGAGATTTTTGAAGCGCGTCCGCCTGTCGCTGGTGGTACTCGCGGAGTGACGTGACAGCGTTGCCGCTTTGACCGACAAACCGGTGCAGCTTCGTCAGTTCCTGAAGTTGCCGCAAATAGGTTCCGGGATCATAGATTCCCGGCAGAACGTCGAGCACTTGTCCATCCGGCAGACAGGCGTAGGTGGCCACGTTGCCGTGCAGGGTGCGCGTGACGATTCGCTCGTCACCAAAGTCGATCCGGATCGTGGGCACGGACCGCACTGATTCCCACGTCGGCTCGAAATTCTTGTTGATGAAGCGGGCAACGGTGTCGTCGGAGAACAGCACGGTTCTCGCCAAGCGGCCGTTCGTTCAGGTGAACCGGTTGTCCAGTCGCCCGAGCAACTGGAACAGGAGGATCGGCTTCCTAGATTGCTGTGTCGCCGTTTTCGCGGCGTCAAAGCTGGCGTGCCAATTCACCTTGCCCGCCTCGATCTTGCTGTTCTTGGGAGCCATCGGTGATGCAGTACCATCGGCCGCTTGAGCTGACTGCACGAGCCGTTTCAACGGCGCTTGGAGGATCCTCTTTGGAATATCGACTGGTGGCTTTGTCTGGGACGGCTGATCGGACAGACCCACGACTCCCGAGTTAACCAGCAGCACCACAATCCCCCCCAGTCCAAGTCGCATGGCAGATGTCCTCAAAGAGAATTCGACGCAGATAACGACGGTTGGTCAGGCCGTCTGGTTCCAGGATTTTCGATAAGATTCGACCATTGAAGGTTTTTGCGTTGGGCGGCGGTTCCTGTGCGGACTGCTCACTGCGGGGCGCGTGACGGTTCCGAGGGTTGCCGGTCCGCCGCAGTAAGTCAGGCTTTCAGCCTGACACGAGCGCTCCGGACCGCGACGATCTGGCATCGCGTCAGGCTGGAAATCCTGACCGACATCGTTAATGCAAAAGCGTATTGTTTTCTCGCGCGGGCTTCGGCCGCGCGATTCGCTGGAGAACTTCGACGCCTCGTTGCAGAGTGCGATCTTCCGCGGCGTAAGAAATGCGAAAGTGAGTGTCCTGTGAGCTGAACACGTTTCCGGGAATTATCAGCAAGCCGTTGCGGATGGCTTCGGCGACGAACTCGGAGGAGGTGCCCCACGGAGCTTTCACGAACAGATAGAACGCACCGCCAGCGGGTCCGATTTGGTAGAGGCTGCTCAGTTCACGCAGCAAGAAGTCACGCTTACGGCGGTACTCGAGGACCGAGGCCGAGATGTCGACATCGAGCGCCGCGAGGCCCGCCCATTGGACCGGATGTGGGGCGCAGACGAAGGAAAACTGCTGCAACTTGATCATTTGCTGCATCAGTGACTCGGGACCGTGCATCCAACCAAGCCGCCAGCCGGTCATCGAGTGCGATTTGCTGAAGCCGTCGATCACGATCGTCTGCGGATTGAACTTGGCGGCGCTGACGAACGGGCGGTCGTAGCAGAAGGCACGATAGATTTCATCACTGATCAACGCGATGTCCCGCTCGGCGGCGAGTTCGGCAACCTCGCGAACTTCGTCCGCACTGGCGACGTAACCGGTCGGATTGCACGGACTGTTGAGGATCATGACTTTTGTGCGTGGCGTGATCGCGGCTTTCACTTTTGCGACGTCGAGCCTCAGGTCGGGATACATACTGACCGGCACGACCGTCCCTCCGGCGGCGGTCGTCAGGTGCTTGTACATGACGAAGTACGGATCGAAGACGAGCACCTCGTCCCCCGGATTGACCATCGCCAAGAGCGCGAGCATCAACCCGCCGCTTGTGCCGCTCGTGACGAACACCTTGCGATCCGGATGTCCGAACTCGGCGTCGACGCGGCCTTGCAGCTTCTGCAACAGCGGCGCAATTCCTTGTGTTTGGCTGTAAGCGTTCTTGCCGGAGTTTACCGCTTGAAAGAGCGCTTGCTTGATCGGCTCCGGCGTGTCGAAATGCGGCTGCCCGATGCTCAAATTGATCGGGTCTTTCATGTTCGCGGCTAGGTCGAACACTTTGCGAATGCCGGAAGCGTCGATGAGGTGCATCCGATCAGCGATCCATTGGTCGGTCATGGTTCTATTCCTGCGTGAGTTTGCGGGGCGGCATTGTGGGGGACGGATGGCTGATTGGCCAGGGTTTGATTGCGAGAGATGGCTTTCAGCCGGTCGTTTTCACTCGTCTTGCTGGTTTTGGGGTGATCTGAGATAACGGTCGCCGGTTTACCCAGAGCCTTGCCGCTGGAAAGGGAAGTCCGCGTGCTGGAGCCTCCGTCCGCATCACTGTTGAAGACGCTGTCGTCATTGAAGCTGTGTGCGCCTCGTGATCTGCGGCGGTGTCGCGGTTACGTGCGGAGGTTGACTCGCGAGTTGCCGGCGTTTGATTCGATCTGGATCGACGCGCTCGTGCAGTCGCGGCGGTTGACGGCGTTTCAGGCTCAGCAGATTGAAGCGGGCAAGGCCGAGCGGCTGTCGGTCGGGCCATGCGTGTTGCTCGAACGCTTGGGAGGGACCGCGCAGGCCGAGACGTTTCTCGCTCGACGCCGCGACGCGAACGATGTCTGTGTGCTGAAGCTGACGTCGATCGCGCCGGAACAAATCAAGCCGCTGAGTGACCGACTGGCGAAACTCGTCGCGACCTCGAGTAATATCTCGCATCCCGCCGTCGCGCTGCCGCAGGCAACTCAAACCGTCGAATGGCCGATTTCCGGCGAGTGGCGATTGGTGACGATTTGCCGCCACGTGCGCGGGCCGCATCTCGCCGAGCTGCTCATGCGACGCGGTCGTTTTCCGATATCGATCGTGATCGACTTAGGACGGCAACTGCTCGACGCCCTTGCCACGCTCGACGCGAGCGAACTGGTTCACGGTGACGTTTTGTTGTCGAACGTGCGGATCACGCCGAAGGGCCAAGCGGTGCTCGTCGACGCCAGCCTCGTCCCCAATTTGCGGCCGGAGTTTTCGTTTCACACAATTCTTAGTTCTGATCGTTATGACGGTCTCGCACCGGAACGTATTTCGACAGGACAGCCGCCGACGCCTGCGAGCGATCTGTATTCGCTTGGCTGTTTGTTGTGGCACCTACTGGCCGGGCGACCGCCGTTCACGGCGGGAGACCCGCTGGCGAAACTGGCTGCTCATCAGACGCAGGCGATCGGCGACGTTCGTGAATGGGTGCCCGACGTTCCCAACTGGTTGGCCGAAACGCTAAGGCATTGGACCGCGATGCATCCGGATCAGCGACCGAGTTCTTTGCGTCAAGCCGCAGCAGACTTCGGCGCAGGGACTCGTGCAGGTCGACGTCGGCTGGCGCGATTTCGTGGCGAGTTTGATCGAACGCTGCCACGCCGAGAAAAATCTGGATCGCGGACGCGTTGGCCGATGACGGTCGCCGCCGTGCTCGCTTTGGCAGCGGGTGCCTTCGCTCTATCAGATCAGAGAGTCCGCAATTACCTCGCGAGTCTCGCGCGGCCTCGCAAGTCGTTGGACGCGGCCGTCGACGGCAATCGCCAAAACATAGCGACTGATGGTTTACGTGGTTCAGACACTGAACCGAGTCCACAGAATGGCGAGCTAGGCCGCGAATCACCGATGTCACTTCAAGAAGCAGCTGACCCCGTCACTCCGCTGCCGCCAGTCAACACTTCCGGATTGATTGCGCTGGCGGCGAATGGTCGCTTCGCGGCGTCGGAAGTTTCCGCGCGAGGTGCCTTGGAAATCGTCGGCGATCCGCAACATCCCGCGACAATCATCGTGGCCGAGCAATCGCTGCGGCTATGGGCTGAGCATGTGCGAGTGCGACACGTGCGATTGGTCAGGGCTCAGGAGTCGGAAGTCAGACGTCAGAGGTCAGAGGACGGAAGTCAGAAAATGGTGCCGCTGCTTGCCGCTGATTGTCAGCATTTGGAGGTCACGGGCTGTCGGTTCGAGCAAGAGGCCTCGGGGCCGACGCAGCCTGCATTGGCCGCAGACACTGGCGGCGTCCGCCAAGGGACCGCGATCGCGTGGCGGCCTCATCAAGAAACGCGTACGAGCGACCATTGCGAAGTGAATTTGCGAGATACCGTCTTTGCAGGCGAAGGAGCGGCCGTTTATCTGCACTTGCCGCCTACAAAGTTGAGCGTCGAGAATGTATTGAAAGCCGGAGCCGGCGATGTCGTGCAACTGCGAGACAACGGTGTCTCCGAATGGCAGTGCGAACTGCGTCAAGTCACACTCCGTCAAACCGGTCCGTTGATTCGCGTGTGGCCACTCGGCGAACGGACTCAGCTCAGTCGTCTGACTCTTGCGGCTCACGGATGCGTGCTTGATGTCGCTCGGTCGGCAAGTGGCTCCAGCGCGGCGAACGCTCGACCGGCGCTGATCGCTTGGATGTCTCGCCGGTTGCCGTCGAATTGGGAGTCGGCCCTGGAGTGGCAAGGTTCTGGGACGCTGACCCCGTCCGAAATCGATGTCGTCAATCTGGTTGATCCGACGAACGGTCGACACGCGGCCGTCGATGAATCGCGGCTGAACATCGAAGGACTTGTCACTGCGACGTTCGAGTTCGCTGGCGAGGCGCTTGATCGTCCTCAAGATTCGACCTTGCGATCCTTCGATGCCCCCATCGCCGCGCACACCCAGCTTGGCATTCGGGCGGAGTCGCTACCGGTGGGAGGAAGGAAGATGGGGAGGTAGCTTGGGACTCCGTCCCGAGCCGGTCGGGACAGAGTCCCAACCTACTTGCTTGACGCCACCGCACGCGCCGACTGAAATGCCGTTCGATCCCGAAACCCCCGTGGTGGAACGGTCTTTGCCATGTATGACCACCTGACGCTGATCAGCGGCCGAGGACATCGCTCGCTCGCGCAGGAAATTGCCGAGTACCTGGGACTGTTATTGGGTCCTGTCGAAATCTCCAACTTCCCAGACGGTGAGATCTTCGTGCAGCTTGAGCACAACATTCGCGGCCGTGATGTGTTTTTGATCCAGCCAACTGGGCCGCCAGCCAACGAAAACCTGATGGAACTGTTGATCATGATCGACGCGTGCTTGCGAGCCAGCGCCGAACGGATCACGGCTGTCATTCCCTACTTTGGATACGCTCGACAAGACCGCAAGGACGCCGGACGAGTTCCAATCACTTCCAAGCTGGTGGCCAACTTGTTGACCAAAGCCGGCGCCGACCGGGTCTTGACGGTCGACTTACACGCCGCTCAGATTCAGGGCTTCTTCGATTGCCCGGTCGATCACTTGTACGCGGCCAGAACGCTTGACGCATATTTTCAGTCGCTGCATCTGCCGCAAGACAGGCTCGTAATCGTCAGCCCTGACGAAGGGAGTATCAAGCGGTCGTTGCAGCATGTGGAGAATTTGGGCGGCACGCTGGCGATCGTCGACAAGCGCCGAGCCAATGCCCTCGAAACCAAACAGGCGAATCTGATCGGCGGCCCGATTGATGGGAAGATTGCGCTGTTGTTCGACGACATGATCACGACGGCAGGTTCGATTGTCGGTGCGATCAACGTTGTGAAGGCGCAAGGCGCGGCCCAGATTTACGTCGGCGCCGTGCATGCCGTGTTGTGCGGCCCGGCGATTAGCCGGCTCCGTGAAGTGCCGATCAAAGAGATCGTCGTGACCAACACGCTGCCGATCGCTCCGGAAAAGATGATGCCCAACCTACGAGTCGTCTCGATCGCCCCGCTGCTCGGCGAGGCAATCCGCCGCATCCACCGCAACGAGTCGGTCAGCGGGCTGTTTGACTAACCCTCAATCCAGCGACCCCACTGAGCTTGCCTCAGTGGCTCGCGGGTTTTTGCACTACGCACACAATGTCTTCGAGTGAATCAAACGTAGTGCAAAAACCCGTGAACCGCCGACGCAAGGTCGGCGGGGCCGCTTGATTGAGGACTAGCGAGCGGAGAATCATGAAGAATGAGGAAGCGGCGAAATTGGAACTACTGCATGATGAACAAACGCGATCAGCCGCCGGAGACTTTTTCGTCCAATGGCCGTTCTCCGTTCCTCATTCTTCATTCCTCGTTCCTATTCCTTTGTCTCTGCGTGGCCACGGCGGTCGGACGTGCTGAAGAGACCGAAAACCTGCTGCCGAACGGCGATTTTGAACTCGGCGACGTCACGCCTAAGCACTGGCAGACGATCGACGGGCTGAGTTCCTTCTGGGTTCAAGACGCCGACCCAGAACACGGCAAGGTACTGAAGTTTGACTCTGACGTCGCCCAATCTCAGGCGTATGACTGGTGGAAAAAGATTTCGGACGGAGCGTCGCCACTGAATGCGCCTAAAAGGCTGCCGACGATCGAGCCGAAGTATGACACGTTGGCCGGACTGGATGGCGTCTGGTTCTGGAGCGACGCGATTCCGATCGCGAAGGACACGGAGTACTGGCTGACGTTGGATGCGAAGGGTTCGGGCATGTTGGTCTGGCTGGTTGGGTATCCCGAAAAGCCGGACATCTCGTTCGCCGCCGATGCCGGTGCCGTGAAGGAATACATCGCCAAGCAACAAGGGCTGGGACAGCCGAACGTTCGCAATCGCGAGCCGTTCATTCACAAGTACGTTTGGAAGGGACAACTCGCCGTCGCACCGTCGGCCGAGTGGAAAACGTTCTCGCGCCGCGAGAAGCCGTTCGCTCCGACCAAGAACACGCCGAGCGTGAAATACGTACGCGTGCTGCTGTATCCGTTTTGGCCTCCGGGCGAGTACTTCGTCGACAACGTGCGGTTGTCGGTCCATCGCCACGAAGCGAATTGAGCAACACGACAACGTGAGCAACACAGCGGCGCACGTTGTGTGTTCCAGTCCCCTCTCCCCCGCATCGGGGGAGAGGGCTAGGTGAGGGGGAAACGGTGCGGAGTGCGTGGCAATCCTGGGGAGCGACGCTCGCGCTCGCCATCGGACTGACGCTGATCTTCTGGCTGCCGATCTGGTGCGGAGCCGGTTTTGTCGGCGGCGATGTGTACTCGTACTTCTTACCGCAGAAAGTCGTTTACGCCGAGGCCCTCCAGTCCGGCGAATTGCCTTTGTGGAATCCTCGCGCCGGCTTCGGCTACCCGTTGCTGGCCGAAAGCCAAACCGGTGTCTTCTATCCCTTCAATCTGCTGCTGTACCGAGTGCTCGACGTCCACACGGCATATCACGTCAACTTCCTGCTGCACTACGTCTTGGCCTTCGTATTCGCGACGCTCGCCGCGCGGCGGTTGGGAATCTCGCTTGGCCCGGCGTGGCTGACGGCACTGATCTACGTTTACGGCTGGTTCCCGCCGCGCACGTGCGTCGAGTGGGCGATCATCGGCGGCACATGGCTGCCGTTGTCGCTGTGGTGCGTCGAGTCGTTCTTGGCGACACGACTGTGGCGATATGCGATTGGTTCAAGTTTTGTGCTGTGCGTGCAGTTGCTCGCCGGACATTTTCAGATCGCCTGGTTCACACTGTTGCTGCTCGCGGCGTATGTGCCGGCGCGACTATGGTGGTTTCCGGAGGGAATCTCAAATCTGAAATCTCAAATCTCAAATCCGAACTCCGTCCGCCGCTACATCGCCGTTGTCGCATTCGGGGCGATGCTGTGCGGATTGGGCCTCGCTGCCGTGCAGTTGCTACCGACGTATGAGTTGAAGCTGCGCAGCCAGCGCGCCGCGGTCGGCCGCGATCACGAACTCGACTTCGGTTCGATCCCCGAAACGTACCTCAAGCAGGTTTTCTTGCCATCGCACTGGTACTCGCCGCTGACGGATCGCGAAGACTTTTTCCGAAAGAATCCGCCACTGGGTCATGCGCGGACCAATTCGACGGAGGCTCATTTGTATTTCGGACTGGCCTCTTTCGCGTTGTTCGTTGTGTGGGGCTTCTGGTTGTGCTTCCGGATTCTGATCCACTGTCCGACGCCGAATGTGAAGTCCACTTTGAAGCACCTTGGACATCCCGCCGTGTTCTGGGTTCTGATGGAGTGCATAACCTGTTCGTACACGAAGGGCTGGCTGCTGCCGATCACGGAACACTTGTCTGGCTTTAGTTATTTTCAAGGACCTGGGCGTTACGGGCTGATCACTTCCTGGTCCGTCGCGATGTTGGTGGGGCTGATCGTCAGCGGGCGAGCGTTCGGAATTCGATTCGGCACAAATTCGTCTCCAGCCGAAACGAATCAGCCGCCGCGATGGCTCGCGGTGGCCATGACGTTGGGCGTGGCGTGGGCTTTGGTCTCCGCGTGGTTTTTGGCCGAAGATTCCGACTTCGTAGCGACCAACGCGGGAGTGCCACATCCATTGCTCGTTATTGGCTCAACCGCGTTGACAGCGGGGCCAGTGCTTGTGCTTGCGATGGCGGGCGTCCTCGCAGCCGTCGTTGGTACATGGCTTGTTTGGCGAAGCCAAGCGGAGACGTCTGGCTGGCGTCTCTTGTTCGTTGTCGTGTTTGTGACGACGACGTTGGAATTCTGGCTCGTCAGCCGATTGGTGACGTTCACACAGATGGTCGACTCGCCGCCGCTGAAGTTGCTCGAACAAAGTCCGGTAAGGCGTGTGTTGCTGGATGCGGCGAAGACTCGGCCGGCACTGAGGCTCTTCGCGCCGGGGGCAAACTTGCCGAGCACGCTCGGCGTGTCGAGTGCTCCGATCTATCTCACGTTCGGTCCGGTAGAGTATGTCGACGACAAGCTGACGCTGCCCCGTGCGCCCGAAGGTGTGAAGACGGCTCCAGCGACGCGAGAGCAACTTGACTGGATGCGTCGCAACGGCGTGACGCATGTGCTCTGCTTCGAACCGCCGAGTGATCTTGCTTCGCTGACGCTGGTGTGGCGGGGAGACGACCCGTTCTTGAATCGCGCGTGGGGACGCTCGGGGCAGCCGCTGTTTTTGTACGAAATCGAAGGCGCTCCCGGCCGAGTGCAGTGGCAGGATTCTGGCACAGGTGCGGTTGATGCCGGCGCGTTGACGGTGACATCCGCGACGTGGTCAGCGAACAAGGTCGAGCTGACCGTGA
Source organism: uncultured Planctomycetaceae bacterium (assembly GCA_964589725.1). GTDB lineage: Bacteria > Planctomycetota > Planctomycetia > Planctomycetales > Planctomycetaceae > CAYSHJ01. The sequence continues at coordinate 9,199 of CAZPUJ010000263.1, read as the reverse complement.
ATTTGCGGCGTGAGGGATTGGTCTCGCTCACCGACTTGGATTATCCCGGTTGGTCCGTAAGCGTCGATGGTCGCTCTGCCGAGTCCATTCGTGTCGCCGAGTTGTTTCGTGGCGTCAACGTGGCCGTTGGCGAACATCGTCTGACGTGGACGTATCGACCGCGCTGCGTCGCTTTCGGAGCCGCGATCAGCGTGGCGACGTTGTTGCTGCTGGCCGCGGTGGCTCACGTGCGGTTCTGGCATCCCGAGCGATTCATTGACCAAGTTCCAAAGCTTTGATTTCGTCGGACAAATCGACCGGCGCGGACGATTCCGAGCCAGCGTTCGTTTCGTTGTGCGGGCGCCGTTGCCAGCGGACCTCAAACGATCCGACACCCTCAACCGGACTTCGCCCACCCTCTCCCAGTGGGAGAGGAATCACGACACGACTTTAGATCACCGTTGCCGGCTCACGAGCCCACGACGGTGACAATAACGAACCAAAACCCTGACCTCGTTCAGCTAAATGCACGAGCTGAGCCATCTCCCAAGCCGTGACATAGTGGTATCGAAAACCCGGATGCGTGGCGGCTAGTTGTGATAGCTCCTCGTGGAACCGAACGGTTTGTTCACCGAGCAGCGTGTCGATGTTGCCGTCTTTGCAGCCATGTGTGTGCAGTTTGACAAACAGCCAGTCAGGCTTGCCGAGCACATGCACTCCGGCCTTCAGCCAAAGTTGCAGGCGTCGGCACGACGGAACGAAGCCAGCATGAATGTCGGCGTTTTCGATACGTGGGATCAAACCATGTTTCCGGCGGCTCCAGTCAAGCTCGAGCGGGCCTTGAATCATCAGCAAATGCTCACGCGGCGGAACGGCGCCCACGCGAGCACGAATCCCCGAGTCGTGCGACTTGCGCCGGCCGGGGACGTCGGCCGCATAATAGATGCAGTTGATCGTGCTCGTTTGCGTGGCGGTCGGAGCGGACGGGAGTGTGAAGTCGGCGTAACATCCGGTTTCGCGGAGCACCGTCAATTCCTGATCGACACCGCACCAACGGCCGTCGGGACGGCAATTGCACAGCGCCCAATTGCCGTGAATGAAGCCGTAAACGATCTGCCCCGTCGCCGGATCGCGTCGCAACAGCCCATGCCGATGAAACAGCGTGTCGCGGAATGACTCCAGCTTCTCGCGAAGTGTGTCCGCCGTGTCGCCGTCGTGATGCAAGTGAATGTCCACGTCACCCCAACCCGCCGCACAGAGGTCGGCCAGCCGGTCGAGGTACTCCGGGTGATATTCGTCCTGCGGAAAGAAGAACGAGTGTCGCGGCGTCCGTCCGTCGCAGTCGCGGAATCGTTCGAATAGGCGCGGATACTCGGCACACCAGCGGTCGACGCGACGAAGCGCCGTTTGGTGATCGACGCGATCGCATTGCGGTTCGTAGTGATCGCAGATCGCAAGGAACACGTCGATCGGCTCGACCTCACGATCGCCCGCACGACCGGCGAAAGGTCGACTCAGCACGGAACCGACTTGCCGAGCGACATTTTTCCGCGCGGCTCGATCTTCCCGGCGCGGCGCCAAATAGCTCGGCAACCACAGTTGCAGGTGCCGTTGTCGGATCGCCCACCACACGAGCGCTCTGAGGCCAAGCACCGCGAGCGCAGTCGCGCCCAGAGCCAGCCAAACTGTTGGTGAGAGATCCCCGATCATGGTCGTCGTCATCCCAATCTCAAATCTCAAATCACGAATTTCAAACGTCCCAACCACTGAGACACCGTAACGAATCGTAGCCGTGTGCCAGCGTCAGCCGTCAGTCGTTCGACGCAGGCGGCGGCTTGGGGACAATTGTCGTGCAATAACACGATGTCACCGCCGCGCGGTTGAAAGCGGTCGAGCCAGTCGTACATGTCACGGCTGTGTGGCATCGAGAAGTCTTTGGGGTCGGCGTTCCAAAGCACAATCGTTTGTTGTTGCCGCCACAAGCCGATCGCCTTGCCGACTGAGAGCTTCCCTTTGGGAGGCCGCATCAATCGGCAGTCGCGCCCTGTGAGGTCTTGCAACAGACGGCGTGTTCGGGCAGATTCGTCGAGAAACTGCGCGGCCGAAGTTTGTGACGGCTCACCGTGAGTAAAGGTGTGATTGCCCAGGTCGTGACCGGCCGTGACGATACGGCGAATCAGATCAGGATGTTGCTGAGCTTTCTCGCCGATGACGAAGAACGTTCCCCGCGCGCGGGCAGCGGCGAGTCGATCGAGCAGTCGCGGCGTGTGTTCGGGATGCGGGCCGTCGTCGAACGTGAGCGCGATCTCGGGTGGCGCGGAGATCGAGGCGTTGGCCGGTCCACGCACGAGCAACCACGACGTCGGCAGTACCATCGTGAAGGCGGACTTCAGCAGTTGGCGAGTGGTGTTCATGACGCGCCTCCGTCGGTGCCGTCGTCATCACCGACGGCATCTCTCGCAGAACTTCGCGCTGCGAAATCGCGTTTGCCTCGAATGAGTTGCCGCAGCAACGTCGTCAGACCGAGCCTTCGCACCATGTTGCGAGCCATCCGGTCGAGGAACCGACAGCCACGCAAATACGTCAGACAGGCTTGAGGTTTCAGTCCCGGCGGCACGAGCCACACGTTGCCGCTCGTGGACGTCTTCGTCGCGAACAGACGTTTGTAGTCGGCATCGCCGCCGCCGAAATCGAACACTCGCGGCGGATCGTCCTTCAACAGATCGTCGAGCACGTGCAGCAGCAGCACTTGGCCGGGAGATCGCTCGGCGTAGTCGAGGTCGTAGCCGACCTCTTCGTAGCTGAACAGGCCTTTGAACTGCGTGCCGAAAAGGAAGGCGACCGGCTTGTCCTCGACGAACAGCAAGTACGAGCGCAACGCGCGCTGCGTGGTCAGGAACGTGAACAGTCGCAATTCGGACTCGTTGTTGCGGATTCGCAGGCCGAGTTGGTCGGATTGCCACGTCCGCCGAGAGATCACGTGCGCGGCTTCGATGAACTCGGCGACTTGTCCCGGTTCCGTGATGCGGATGACGCGCGTCGGGCCGATCTTCTTTTGTTTGCGTCGGAATGTGTTGCGAGTCTTCGAGGAAAACTTCGACCAGTAGTCGTCAGGCTTCGAAGGGAACTCGATCTTCAATCGCTCCTGAATGCCAGTCGGACTGAAGAGGCGGAAGCCGTCGTGAGTGAGCGATTCAGCCGCCGCGAACAACGGGGCATCGCGCTCTAGGTCTTCAATCAGCAGAAAGGTCGCGTGCTGCTCGAGAGCGAATGTCGCGCAGGCGGCGAGCATCTGCCGTTGTAGTTCGTCGCCCGGATTGCCGAGCAGACGATTGCCGCAGAGGCGGTATCCATGAATGTCGCGCGCCGGCCCAAACCCGCCGGCCTGACGCCACGACATCGACTTGGGAGCCAACACGCCGAGTGCGACGAGTTGATCGTTTCGAGTTGCCTCGCACAGCACTAGTCCCGTGGGACGGATTGCCAATTCGTCCGAGTCATCCAGCGGGTCAGATCGAGAATCCGACCGACGTGACTCGGTGTGTGTTGCGGCGAAGGCATAATCTGGATGCTGCGAGATGCATGCGGACGTGTCCCGATCCAAGAGCTCGCACCAGCGCCAATAGTGAGCTGAGAGGTGCCATCGATCAGCGTCATCAATCAGATGAAACGCGATTGTGACAGAAACGTCTGTCGTCGGTGCGAGTGTGGTGATCGACATTGCGGATCTTGGATTGCAGACTGTGGATTGTCGGCTGTGTTGAGTGGCAGTTGAGTTGATCATCGAGTCACGGGTTTCTCGGTGAGAGCGTTGAGCGGCAAATGACGCCTCGCAGATGAGACCGTCGCCGTGTCGAGTTCAGGTGCTGCGGATGAACGTGACGAAACGGGATCCGGCGACGGGAACAACTCGGTCGTCGGTGAGTAGCCCCACGGCGAGCTGTCCCACAGACTTTTCAGCTTCACACCGGCCTTGAAGAATCCATTGACAAGGCGATTCGTGGCCACGGTGTACGTGTTGACCCCGTCGAGATATTGGGCTCCCCACTGCCGTTTGTAATGCAGTTCGTTGGTGCCGAAGTCGTATCGCGTCACGCCGCGCTGATAGCCGTCCTCGAACAGGTGGCGATACAGAATGGATCCGGTGCGATATTGAGTGAACGCCTCGTCGTAGCTGTTGGCAATCACGTATCGCGTGGGCAGCACGTCCAAGGAGAAGACGAAGCTGACCGGCTGGCCGTCAGCAAGCATCAACCAGCAGTCCAGTCGGTCGTGCGGAGCAAACACCTCGCGCGTTAATGTGGTCCAGAATTGCTGGTCGGCAGCCGCAAGGAATCGTGGCCTCCCCTTCGAGTCTTCGGCGAGCCACGAACGTTTTTCGACATGCGACAACGCCGACAGCATCTCACGCGTCTCGGTCTCCGACGGTTGGCGATAATGTCGTACCTCGATCTGGTGTTGGCGACGCAGCTTGCGTTCGTAGTTGCCAATTCGCCTCAAGAATTTCCTGCCGACGACTTGCTCTTGATACTGACTCCATGTCGGTGGAACCTCGGCGACCGCAAGTCCGTACGAACTCTTGCGCCGGATGTGGATGTCGAGTTCATCCAGCGCCGACAGCACGCCCTGATGAGCATCATGCGACTGCGGCCACGGACCGAGTTGAATCACGCTCCAACCCAGTTCCACCAAGAACCAACCGAGCGCGCGGCCAACCTGATACTCACACGCTTGATCGGCCAAGATCAGTCGCCACGGTTGGTAATAGCCCCCCAGCGCGTTGACCTTCAATAGCCCGACCTTCGGATGTCCAACCGGCAACACGCCACAGAGTCGTCCATCTTCTTCGTCGTAGACCGCGGCCACGTGCATGGAGCCCGTCCACGGTTGCCGCGAGCCAATCGTCTGGTTCCAAATCGAGAACCACTCCGGCCCAAATAAGCGCAGCTCCGGCCGCACGCGATTCAGCAGATCACGCCAATCCCGCCACAGCCGCTCGTTGCCATCAAGGTGATGAAGCTCGCACTGAAACATGCTAATTCCCTTGTTGGTTCGTTGAAGGTTGTTTGTGATCAGTGATCAGTGATCAGTGATCAGTGATCAGTGATCAGTGATCATCGCCTGGGCACACGGCACGGCGGACTGAACACTCTTGCTTCCCGCCAGCTTGTGTTGAATGAGCCACACCGCTCCCAGCACCGCCGCGCCGCCGCCGGTAATCGCCAGCATCCGCATCCAGCCTGGTTCCAACGGCACTCGCGACCAGACGATGTACGAGTAGCCCACCAGCGCCACCAGCGCCGCCAGATGCGAACCGACAACCTCTGTCAGCAGGCGGCAAGTTTCCAACTGCAAACGCCGCGCGGCGTACGGCAGCAAGATGCCCAGCTCGACTAGGTACAATGGAATCGCCGTGCCCAGCGCCACACCGAGCAACCCGAATGGACCAATCAGCGCGAGACTGAGCGCGAAGTTCGCGAGCGCCTCGATGAGGTACGTCACCGCTGGTTTGCGCACGTCTCCCATGCCAAACAGCACGCCGCTGGCGACCTTCATCGGCGTCGCGATCAGTTGTCCGCCGAGCAGCACCAGCAACAGCATTTGGCTTTGCGGATACGGCTTGTGAAGCCAGCTCTCGATCAAGGTCGGGCCGAAGTAACTTGCTCCGATGAACAGGCCCATCGTCAACATCCACGCGAAACCCATGCCCCGACTCATGAGCTCGCGCAGTTCGGCGGTTTGTCCTTTCGCGTGCAGTTCGCTCGCACGCGGCAGACAGACTTGTCCAATGACCTGCACCGGCTTCGTGATGAACTGGCACAACCGCTGCGCGACGTAGTACGGCACGATCGCCTCGGCTCCGAGCACGCAGCCGATCACGATGCAGTCGGTCGAGTCAATCAGCTTGCTGGCGATAACTTCCAAAAAGGCGAACGCGCTGAACGAAAAGCACTCACGCAGCGTCGACCGACACAGAAACCGTAGGCCCAATCGCAGCTCGCGAGCTTGCCGGAAGGCGCAGTACACGAAGCCCAGGATCTCGACGAATGTCGTCGCCAAAAAAATCAATGCCAGGATCGGCAGGCCCCACCGCTGCTGCAGAAACACTAACGTGAGTACCAACCGCGTCACGCCCGACGTCACGACGATGCCACGCTCCAGATCGAAGCGTTGCAGCCCGACCAACACGCCGCCGAACACGCTGCCGATAATGCAAACCGCAACGTTCGCGCCCAGGATCAAGATGACCCAGCGCAATTCGTCGGCCGGCACGCCGGCTGACGGCCACAACGTCGGAGCGAACCACGCCAACACACCGGCGATCGCCAACGCCACGCCACCCATCACCAAATACACGGCGCCGATGACGTTAACGACGCGGTTGACTTGTTCGCTCTCTTGCTGAGCGTGATGTATGGACACGAAGCGGCTGATTGTCTGCCCCAGTCCCAGGTGCAACAGGCCTGAGTACCCCGCGATCGAACTAATGAACACCCACAGCCCGTACTGTGCGTCGCCAAGCACGCCCAACACAAACGGCATCATGATGAGGCCCAGCACCAGCCCCACCAAGTGGTCGCCCCAGATCGCCAGCAGGTTGATCGTCACTCGTTTCCGCAGACCCATTTGCATCACCTCGCAAACACGATCACGAACACGTTGAACCCCACGAACACGACTGCGCTGCACGCCGCCAAACGAACGAGATGCGGTCGGTCCCAAATCGTCAGCAGGCGACGCGGCACCAAATAGGCTTCCGCAAGATTCACGTACGCCACTTGAATGCCCAGCATCACGTAGGTTGAAACAACGTACGTTCGCGACAGTGATTGCAGTCCCATCGTCCAACCAGTCAGCATTGCGACGATGAACGGATACAGCCGCCGCAGTTCGGGGTGTTGCAGTTCGTGACGCCGATGCCTCAGCCGAATCAGGGCCAACGCGGGGAAGAAGAAGCAGCCGAGAAACAGCGTGCCGCCCACGAGTCCCAACTCGACAAAAGCATGCACGAACGAATTGTGAGCCACCAGCCCGGCCCAATCCGCGTAGAACCCTTGTCCGATCCCAAACAAAATGTCGTGAGATCGCATCGCGACCAGACCTTCTCGCCACAGCGTGATCCGTTCGTGTGCCGTGCCTCCTTCTCCCAGATCGATGTCGGCTTGTCGACCCGCAATCAGTGGCAGCGCGCACGCACCTAACAGGGTGGTCGCGATCGCCGCTGTCTTGCCGTATCGACAGATGATCACAGCCATGCAGGCCACACCCGCACCCATCAGCCCGCCACGTGATTTCGTGCAGATCAGTCCGGTGACCAGAATCGACAGCGGAAACAACCAGCCGAACCGGAAGATCTTCAACGACCGGTCCAGTAGAAAGTACGTGCAAATGACTCCGGCGAAGACGATCAGCAGCGAAAGGTCGTTCGGATCCTGAAAGATGCCGATGCCGCGCATGCGCGTGACGCGAGCCAAATCGTTTGTGCTCGTGTAGCCGTTCGCCTCGACGATGTGATCAATGAGCGTGAAATCTTCGATTCCGAGGTAATCAATGACACACAGACCGACCGCCGCTGTCGCCGAGACCGCCAGCACGACCAAAAGCTTCCGCATCCGCGACACGGTGTTCGTCAGCGAGGCAACCAGCCCGAAGAACAACAACGTCTTCAGGAAGTCGATGGCTCCGTGAATCACGCCGTAAAAATAGAAATGTGACAGATGCGAAGCGACAACCGCGAGCAACACACCGACCACGCACAAGGTCGCCGGCTGTTGCTTTAAGTGTTGCCACCCGAAGTGCCGCATCAAGGACTGATGCCCGAATAGCAGCGCTCCCACAACCAGCGCCTCATAAATCGGCAGGCCGTTGAGTGAGGGAAGTATCTCTGCCGGACGCAGAATCAGCACGGCGCAGCAACTCAACAGCAGCGCGAACGCGGTCGGCGACGATGCGGGACGATTCCAAGTGTGGATCATCACTCGGTCCATGGGACGGATGCACGACGCTCGTGCCCTGACTGAATTTGCCGAAAAAGTGCCAACGCCACGAGCCGCACAGGCCGGACGATCTCCGCGCGCAGCGGTTGATGTTCGGGGCAAACATACGTCGCCAAAACTCAACAAGCGGGCGAAATCAGACGTGGCCGAATAGCCTCTTCCGCTTCAGTTCGCCTGTCGGGCACAATCGGCACAACCGGACCCGTGCCGCCTGCCGGCTTACTGGCGACCGGCCCGCGCAGTCGACACACTTCGCGACTGCCGCGCCGCAGAAGCCGGCACTGAGTATTCGTGTCCGCAAGGACTAGCCAGCCGATGGTGTATCGTCCACGAATCCTGATCTTGCCCTTTTCCGCCGCGATAATCGTGGGCCTGGTCGCGTACAAGCTGTCACAACCGCCCCCATCGAAAGAGGTGAGCAATGTTGAAGAGCGCGGAGCGGTTAAACCCTTCATGGCTCTTGACAGCCAGAACCGGTTGCTGAAGTTCGACGGATACCTTGGCCGGCACGAAATCCTACTGATCTTCTTCGACGGTGAAGTAGGAGCCGACTGCGATCCGCTGTTGCTCCGCGCTAGACAGAACTTCGAGCAACTTCGGCAGCGAAAGATATTCATTTTCGGTGTCAGCACGGCCTTGCCGCAGCACAATCGCCAAGCGATTGTTCGTGGCGGAGTGTTTCCGTTTCCGTTGTTATCGGATCCGGAACTCTTGATCCACAAGACATGGGGGCGATACGACGAAGATCAACAGCGTCCGTTGACCGGAGTTTTCCACATCGATCGTGCCGGGCGAGTCGCGTGGTCCGGAAAGTCACCGCGCCCCGAAGAACGGCTCGACGAAATCCTGCCGCCACTGAATGACGCGACCGCCAAACAGAAGATGTGAAATGTCCGAACCGATTCATCCAGCACCGTCCCACGAAACAAACTCCAAGGCAATGACCGCATTCGCGTCGCGGCCGGCGCGCGAAATTTCCGGCTCCAAACTCGTCGTCGGTGTGTTCCTCTTTGCCGCGATGATGTCGAGCGGTTTGTGGGTGTATTGGTATTTTCACACGCTGCCGTTTCAGCCGTTGCAGGTGGCGATCGCGCGCGCCTTTCCGAAGTCGTACCCGCTCGTGCAGGGTGGTCAACGTCGGATCCACCGCGGCACACCGAAGGTCTTGCGAGCGACCCTGCGAGTTGAATTCGATCCATCGTTGGACTTATCAAAGCCGCGCG
>CAZPUJ010000262.1:0-2669 GCA_964589725.1 uncultured Planctomycetaceae bacterium | reverse complement strand
CGATGTCCACGCCCCACTTGACTTCAATCGGGCCGAGCTTCCCTTCCGCCCCGTCGATGAGTTTCTTTTCGTGGGCCACGCCGAAGACACTCCACGACGGATACTCGCTCCAGGCCAGACTGAAGGCAGGCTTCTTGGACGATTTGCCTTCGGACGTTGTCCCCTTGGATTTCGTCGTCTCAGTTGAGCCAGAGCAACCTGCGAAGAGAATGGTGCAAAGGGCAAAGAGCAGTGGGTCACGAAACGCGGTCGCTTTCATGGTGCGAATTCCTTTCGGATGTTGATCGAATTTTCAGCGGTTTTGGTTAGTGTTCAGGAAGCTGCGTCTTGATTTTTTCAGTCGGTTCCGGCGTGGCGGCGGCAGCGGCGTCGGTCTGCTGAGCGAGGCCGATGAGCCGGTCGAACTCGTCGGTCGCGACGCCGGTGCGGGCGTATTCCAGGAACTCGGCTTCTTGCCGCTTCGTGTCGGTGCCGGCCATCTCGCGGGAAACGCGGGCCTTGGCCTTTTGCCCGTCGCGCAAGTCGCGCATGTCTTGCAGTTCCTTGGCGAAGCGGTCTTCGCTGATGCCGGCAATCATGTTGGCGACGTTTTCCTCCTCCTTGGCCGTGATCATATCGGCCACCGTGGCGGCCGACTCCTCCTTGAGTTTGTCGATCTCCCGCAGCAGTTGCTGGAGTTGGACCTTGTGGTTGCCGATGTTGTCGCCGAGCTGTTTCACGTCGCCTTCCAACTCGGTGATGCGGGAGTTCTTTTCCTGAAGCGTCGAGCTGAAATCGTTGAACGCGGCCAGGCACTTCATGTATTCCTCGTTGTGTTTTATGGCTTCCTGCGAGACACCCTGCCCCTTCAGTTTGTCCACGACGGTCTTCGCCTTTGCCGCCGCGCCCTCTTTCAGACGCTCCAACTTGTTGACTTCGTCGGAGAGGTTCTTGAGCGTGGACAGCTTTTTCTCCTGCTGAGTGATCATCGTGGAGACGGCATCTTTGTACTGAGAGATTCGGGTCGTCTTCTCGTGGATGATCCGTTCGAAGGTGGCCTGAATCACATAGGGGTTCTTCGTGATTTCCTTGCGAGCGCTGTCGATGCGGCCCGTGATCAAATAGCCGAACGCCCGGAAGTATCTGCCGATCGCACCGAACATGAGAGTTCCCCTTGAGGTCTATTCTTTTTCCGCTTGAGCGATGTGGCCGCCGAGTTCGTCCTCAAGCGATTGCATGCGTTGTTCGACTCGCCGGGCCACTTCCAGGCTCTCATCCAGTTCCTGACGGATTTGAGCAAGCTGCCGTTCATCGTGTTTTTGCACGACCAGCATGGCTTGAATCTCGTCCAGCGACTTGGCCATTTGTTTCGTGCTCGCGAGAATCTCTTCGACAGTCCGCTCGCGCTCTTCGCACAGGGCGTCGCGGGCTTTGCTGGTCTTCATTTCTCGCGACGTTTTCCAGAGTTCATGCGAACGTTCCAGCGACAGGATACAACTTCTGAAGAGTTTCTCCACTTTGTTTGTGATTTCGATGGCCGACTGGTGGCCGAGACGGCGATCCAGGTTGTTGTTCTTCCGAAAGGCGTCGTACATCGAACGGAGGTCTTCCAGACAAGCCTCCGGCCGCGGATCCTTATCTTGCCGCAGGCGTTTGTCCAGGTCATCGAGCGTCCGTTCCTGCTCCTTCTGGGCCTCTGCCTGCAACGCCTCGAAAGCGTCACGAGCAATCTTATCCGACCTGAAAATCCAGCGTGTGAACAGCGCGCCGACCCCGGCCAGCAGGCCGCTGACCCCGAGGAACGCCAACCAATCGGCGCCCCCACCCATTGCCCACGAGGACATCAGTAAACTCAATCCGCCGGCGACCGGAACCATCGTCCACGGCGACGAGACGAGGTCGAGGATGACTTTCTTTCGAAAGCTCGACCGGTCCATGGGCTTTCCTCTTCCTGATCAGCCGCAGGGCGCTAGCCCCGGTTTGTGTCATCCGAACCGGCACTAGCGCCCAGCGGCTCATAGCAGCCTTTTTTATTGCGACCTCGATACTTAATAGGGCTTCTGCAAGAGTCGAAACGCGACCGACTGCCCCAACCCGCCCGTGCCGCTCGCCTCGATGCCGGCCTCGGAATGAATCCGGGCGGCCGGCACACCTTGCTGAGCAAGATATCTTTCGACCGCGCGGGCACGGTCCGTGGCCAAGCGGCGATTGGCGTCCGGGTCGCCTTCGGGTCGAGCACGCCCGTGAATCAGCAAATAATAGCGAGGCCACGTCTTGAGCGTGGACACCAAGTTCTCCAGTGCGGCCCGGCCCGGATCGAGCAACTCGGCGCTCGCCCGCCCGAAACTGATCGGCTCCACCTGCAACGTGCCCACCGGCAGAAGCTGTGTCCATTCGTCTTCGCTCAAGGACGGCAGCTCCGACTCCGCGCGAATGCTCTCGCCCTCGCCCGTGCCGGCCACACCAGGATGAAAGTTCTCACGCTGAAGCTGGGTGAAGATGTCGTTGAAGTACAGCTTGTTCGGGCTTCCGTCAGTCGGGTCGCGCCCGATCGCTCCCGTCTTCATCAGGACCGCGGTGATCTTGCGAATCATATCCTCGATGTGCTGCAGCCCCTGCGACTCGGAGGCCGAAAGATTGCCGAAGTGGGCGTAGTTTTCCAGCGTGTTCTTCCACCAGATGCCCTGGAC
>CAZPUJ010000261.1:0-22760 GCA_964589725.1 uncultured Planctomycetaceae bacterium | reverse complement strand
GCACGACGACTTTGCAGGCTTCCAAAGATACCGCTCAGCCATAACCTCGCAAAGCCTGCGACGGACCCTTGCGAGCACTCGTCTGGGCCGGTACGTTTTGCCCTACTGATCGTGAGGGAGCGCTCGCACGCCGGTCAGATTCATGGTGGTCATAGCTCAGTTGGTTAGAGCGCCAGATTGTGGATCTGGAGGTCGCCGGTTCAAGTCCGGTTGGCCACCCTTCAAGACGCTCGTTGTCAGCCGCTGACAGCGGGCGTTTTTCGTTAATCTTCGGGGACGACGGCCATGACGCGACGACTATCAATGGACACGCTTTTTATGGGGGTCGTGCGGCAGCGACTGCAAGATGTGGCACGAGCATTGAAGGCGGCTCAAGCCAAAACGCTCTCGCCGAAGACACTGCACGCACTGCGAGTTGGTTGCCGCCGCACCGAGGCCGCGCTGGAGTCATGTCGCGATCTGCTGCCAGCCAAGCCGCTGGCTTGGTTCCGAAAACATCTGCGACGCTTGCGTCAGGCGTGCAATCTGTTGCGTGATGACGATGTCCTGTTGAAGTGGCTCAAGACGCAGAAGGAGTATCACGCGATGCGAGAATTGTTCGAAACGGTTCGCCGACAGCGGCAAGCCAATCAGCCGCAGATCGCGGAACTTGCGAAGGCCCTGACACACGGCGGTCGTTTCGTGCATCATGCAAAACGTCTGTATTCATCGGCCAAGAACGGCCGTGATTCTGGCTCGTGGCGTCGAGCGGTGGCACGGCGGTTGTTCGAGGAGTTGCATCATTTCGTTCTCGCCTTTCCGAATGATTCCGCAAACGCGGCGGAACTGCATCGCCTGCGAATTGCGGTCAAGCGGCTACGGTACACCATCGAGTTCGCCGCGGACATTTGGCCCGAGACCAAGCACACTGACCTCATGAACCTTTTGATCGACATGCAAGACCGCTTAGGCCGATTTCACGATGCCGTCGTGCGGCAACAGCGGCTGGCCAAACTGTCCGCCGGAAACTCGAGTCCGACCAACGGGGACATTCCGGCAACCTCCGATCACGAGTTGCAACAATTCCAAGAAGCCTGGAAGAAGTGGTGGCCGGCACGTCCCGTGGAACGCATCATGGCCCGCTCGATGGCTGAGATTGTCCAGCTTCTCCGTGCGTGAGATGGATGATCTCGGTCGTCTTGGTGAACGTCAAGCTTTGGGCAGATGGTCAGAAATTAACTACTACACTAACCCGAAGCGTCAGCGAGGGCCGACCTCGCTGACGCTTCAGGTTAGTATCGCTGACGGGCGAATTACTTCTGGTCGGCTATCTTGATTTCTGCATAGTCTGTCAGCACCTTCGGTGGCCATGCGACTCGAACGGCGTTGAGCACGGCGACCAGATCAATGACCTCTTGCAAGATCGCGCCGCCGACCGGTGGAACATATCCAAACGCGGCCAAGAGCATTCCCAACAGACTAGCCGCGATTCCGCCCAGGGCACTTTGCAACGCGATGGTCCGCATTCGCCGGCTGATGTGCAAGAACTCGTCGATCTTGCCGAGCGAGTTTTCCAGGATGACGGCTCCGGCCGCTTCGCTGGTGATGTCGCTGGCCGAGCCAAACGCCAGACCGACCGTCGCAGTGGCGAGGGCGGGAGCGTCGTTGATCCCGTCGCCGACAAACAACGTCGGGGCGAGTGCCACCTCGCGGCGCACCAAGTTGAGTTTGTCTTCGGGGCTTTGTTGCGCGTGAATCTCTTTGACACCAACTCGCTCAGCGAGGTATCGCACTTCGGACTCGCGATCCCCCGACACGATCAACACGCGCCGCACTTGATGGCGCGGTGACAAGTGGCCAATGAACGACTTGCCGTCAGTACGCGGTTCATCACGAAAACGATACGTCGCCGCATATTTGTCATCCACCAGAATGACGCACTCCAAACCGCTGGCGATGGGCGGCAGCCGTGTGACCACATCGGGACGGCTCTCGGCCAAACGATTGCGACTGGTGATCTGCACGGCGCGGCTGTTGACGAGTCCAGTCAGTCCTTGCCCCGGACGTTCGCTGATCTGCGATGCCTCGAACGCCGGTACGCCGGCGTCTGACGCTCGGCGTTGAACGGCCGTCGCCAAAGGATGCTTGGAATACCGCTCGACACTCGCCACGAGCGACAGCACCTCTGTTGCCGTGAAGCCGGTAGCGGTGAGTTCTTCCGTCAGACGCGGTTGTCCATAGGTCAGCGTGCCGGTCTTGTCGAAGATGATGGTCTGGCAAAGCTCCGCCTGTTCGAGGACTGCCGGGTTCTTGATAATGATGCCTCGGCGAGCTGACAACGAAATTGCGCCGATGATCGCCACGGGAATCGCGATTAACAGCGGACAGGGAGTCGCCGTGATGATGACTGCCAGAAAGCGATGCCAACTGCCCGTCACCAGCCCCGCCATGACGCCAATCGCCAGCGCCAGCGGCGTGTACCACGCACCAAGCTGATCGGCCAAGCGCCTCATGCGGGGCCGCGTCTGCTGTGAGACTTCCATCACCCGCATGATCTGGGCGTATCGCGAATCGACCGGCCGTCGCGTCGCGCGAATCGTGATCGCGGACTCGCCGTTCAACGCTCCGGAGATCACGTCGGCACCCGGTGTCTTCGACATCTGATACGGCTCGCCGGTGAGGAACGATTCGTCCATCACTCCGTGCCCTTCCAGCACTACTCCGTCTGCTGGGCAAATTTCATGCGGAAAGAGAACCAGGACGTCGTCGATGACAATGTCATCCAACCCGACATCGCTGACTTGCCCGTCAACTCGACGATGCGCTTTCGACGGCATTCTTCGCGCGAGTGCTCGCAAAACCGACGACGCACTCCGCACCGCATAGCTCTCAATCGTCTCACCACCAGACACCATGAGAACCACGATCGTTCCGGCAAGGTATTCTTCCAGAAGCACCGACGTGACGATCGAGACTCCGGCGATCAGGTCCGAACCGAACTCTAATCGGATCAACCGCTGCAGCAGCTTCCACAGGACCGGCAACCCACCCAGCCCGAGCGCGATATATAGAGAGATATTGTCCCATTTCTCACCGCCACCGAAGCGCAATCCCAAATGGACCACAATCGCCGCGAGACACAGCACGGCGATAGCCGGGTCAACGTATCGCGTCAGCGACATCGTTGGCTCGCGGCCGACGGCCTCAGGATCGCTTGAAGAATAGGTGGAGTGAGCGACTAAAATATGAATCTCGCAAGAGTCTGTGGGCGTGAATGTCCTCACGCCACAACTAAAATTCAAGCAACGCTTGTGCCAGCGTTCCTCAATAGACCATTGGCGACAAACACCTCCGATGGGTCGATAGAATCCTGGGAACTTGATTTGCGAGAACAATCGCGGAGATACAAGCGACATATTCGGCACCGAGCAGGAAGTGAGGCTCTCCTGAGAGCGATGACTTCTGGACGTGTTTGGACGTTGGGGTTGCTTGCGGTCGTGATGTGAGCGGGAACGCTCAGCGAGCGAGCGGCTTTGGGGCAGTGCCGCGATGTCGCGGGGCAGTTCGTGTTCGAGAGGAAGGTACCGCGACTTCCCACGCTCGTGAAGACGACAGACGGGAACCAAACTCTGGTACCCGCTCGAGAAACGAAAGGGATGGTGATGCGTAATGCCCCGGGTTCCTCTGTTTCCGAGACGATGACCGATCGTCGTGACGACGTCGCCGTTTGCGGGGAAGTGGTTTCCTCGCGATCAGTTCGCTCAGACGGTTCCGTCTTGCAACCAAACTCCGCGCGGTCGGCGCAGAAGGTTTGGCCATGGGACCGATGGATGGTGCATTCGGTTCTCAAGGCAATCGGAAACCCACCGATCGCGATTGCGCTGTGGAATGGCGAGCAGATTCGCACGACCGCACGGTCGCCGCAGGCCGTCGTCACGCTGCCGGATCGAGCGACCTTGTGGCGGTTGTGTTGGTCTCCGAGCGTGACTTTTGGTGATGAATACTCCGCCGGACGAATCCGAGTCGACGGTGACCTCGTCGAGTTTTGTCAAACGGTCGAGCAGGCGATGGCCGCTGTTCCTACGAGGCCGATCGCGCGACGATCGCGGCCGAACACGCTCGCGCGGTCGCGCGAAAACGTCTATCACCATTACGATCTCGGAAATGATTTTTATCGCCTGTGGTTGGATCAAGAGTTGGCTTACACGTGTGCGTACTTTCGGACCCCTGAGGCTTCGTTGGAACAAGCTCAGCGCGATAAGTTTGACCACGTCTGCCGCAAACTGCGTTTGCAGCCGGGTCAAACGGTCGTCGAAGCCGGCTGTGGCTGGGGCGGACTGGCGTTGCACATGGCTCGGAGCTACGGCGTGCATGTCAAAGCCTACAACGTCTCTCGCGAGCAGATTGCGTTCGCTCGACAGCGAGCAGCGGCAGAAAGGTTGGATCGCCGAGTTGAATTCATCGAAGCGGACTGGCGTACGATCACCGGACACTTTGAGGCATTCGTCTCCGTCGGCATGTTGGAGCACGTGGGACCGGGCAACTACCGCGAATTGGGTCAGGTCATCCAGCACAGCTTGAAGAGCAACGGCTTGGCGCTGATCCACACGATCGGCCGGAATTCGAGTCAGCCCGTGGATGCATGGACCCAGCGACGGATTTTCCCCGGTTCGTACGTGCCCACACTTGCCGAAATGATGGAGATCTTCGAAGCCGGTTCGTTCTCGGTGCTGGATGTGGAGAACTTGCGACTGCACTACGCACGCACGGTGGAGCACTGGCTGAACCGGTTCGACCGCCAGGTCGCGACGATCCGTGACATGTTCGGCGAACGGTTCGTGCGCATGTGGCGACTGTATTTGGCGGCCTCCATCGCCACGTTCGAAGCAGGCAACATGCAGCTCTTTCAAGTGGTGTTCACACCTTCGCGCAACAACCAGATTCCTCGGACACGCGAGCATCTTTACCTGCGGGAGACCTCGTGTTAGTTGGGCAATGAACCGCCTGAAGGCGGGACTCCCTCCCAAAGAGGTCATGATCATGCAACACGTGGATGTGCTGATTGTCGGAGGTGGACCGGCGGGTTCGACGTGTGCCTGGAGACTGCGTGAAGCCGGGGCCAAAGTCTTGCTGCTCGACAAGCGGCAGTTCCCGCGAGACAAGACCTGTGCCGGTTGGATCACGCCGCCAGTCGTGGACTTGTTGCGGTTGGACTTGGACGAGTACCGCCAACAACACGTGTTGCAGCCCATCACGCGATTCCGCACCGGAATGATCGACGGCCTTGAGATCGACACAGATTATGGCCGTGTGGTCAGCTTCGGCATTCGCCGTTGCGAGTTCGATCATTACCTGTTGCAACGAGCCAACGTACCCTGCCAGTTGGGTGAGGACATTGAGAGTCTTGATCGCGTCGATGAAGGTTGGGTCATCAATGACCGCTGGCAGGCCTCGATGTTGGTGGGGGCGGGTGGGCACTTTTGTCCTGTCTCGCGGCTGATGCGACAAGATACGCCGCGTCGCGTGTCGGTGGTGACGGCGCAGGAAGTGGAGTTCGTGATCCCGCCTCACGAGGCCACGCACGTGCGGATCGAGGCCGATCGACCGGAGCTGTTTTTCTGCGACGACTTGCAAGGCTACGGCTGGTGCTTTCGCAAGGGTCCGGTGTTGAACGTCGGACTGGGCCGCACGACGCCGGACGGTTTGACCGAAAATGTCCGCGGCTTTTGCGAATTCCTACGCCGCCGCCAAAAGGTCACTCTCGAGCTGCCGACGCGATTTCACGGCCATGCGTACAGTCTCTACGACGGCGCTGTGACTCGACTGTGCGATGATCGCGTCCTGTTGATCGGCGACTCGGCCGGTTTGGCTTATCCGCAGAGCGGCGAAGGCATCCGCCCGGCAGTCGAGTCCGCCTGGATGGCGGCTCAGGTCATCCACGAGTCGGCAGGGGATTACTCTCAGCAGCGACTCGAAGCGTACGCGGATCGCGTGCTGGCGCGATTCGGCTCGCCGAATCGCTTGGCGGCCAACCATTGGCTCCCGGAAAGCTGGATGCATTTTGCGGCGGCTCGTTTACTGGCGTCGCGCTGGCTGACGAAGTCCGTCGTGCTGGATCGCTGGTTCCTACACACGAACATGCCTGCCTTGGCAAATTAGAGAACGACGGCCCCAACCCTCTCCCCCGAAGCACGGGAAAGGGAGGAACCGTTGCGCCGCGGTACAAATTCGAATGTTTGCCGTACAGAGGTCTGTGAAATGGAGCGCGACGTGACAACCGTGCGATCTTGCTCTCGCATCGTTTCGTTGCTGCCGAGCGCGACAGAGATCGTCGCGGCACTCGGCCTTGCCGATTGTCTGGTGGGTCGGTCTCACGAGTGTGACTTTCCGGAGGACGTGCTCCGGTTGCCAATCTGTTGCCGGCCGCGTATTGACACGTCTCTTTCGGGAGTCGACATTGACCGGCAGGTCAAAGACTGCATGCGAGACGGACTATCAATCTACCAAGTCGACGCCGATCAACTGCGAGACTTGCGGCCGGACGTGATCCTGACGCAGACGCAATGTGAAGTGTGTGCCGTCACGCCGCGTGATGTCGAAGCCGCGTTGCGCGCGAACTCGAACAGCCAGCCACAATTGATCAACCTGCGTCCGCAGCGGCTGGAAGATTTGTTCGCGGACATCGCGACGGTCGCGTCCGCGTTGAGCGTTGCCGATCGAGGCGGGGAATTGATCGCCTCGTTGCGGCAACGCCTCGACGACCTGCGACAACGTACGGTCGCGATCGAAAACCGGCCGCGAGTCGCATGTCTCGAATGGTTTGAGCCGCTCATGACCGCCGGCAACTGGATTCCCGAGTTGGTCGACATTGCCGGCGGAAAGAACGTGGGTGCCGAGGCCGGTCAACATTCGCCGTGGTCCGATTGGAATTCATTGCTGGCCGTCGATCCCGACCTGATCGTGCTGCTGCCGTGCGGCTGGGATATTCCGCGCGCTCGCCAAGAGGCCGGCGTGTTGACCGGAGACTCGCGTTGGCATCAGCTTTCCGCCGTTCGGGACGGATGTGTGTTCGTCACGGACGGGCATCAATTCTTCAACCGACCAGGACCAAGGCTGATTGAATCGGCGGAGATCCTGGCGGAGATCCTGCATCAGAAGGTCTTCGATTTCGGACACCGCGGACGAAATTGGGAAGCGCTGTGAGCACAGGCGTCAATCACAGGAACTCTCGAATGACGATCGCCCTCTCTCGACTTCGATGGTTTGGATTTCTCATGCCTGTCCTCTCATTGTTGAGTGCTCCGACCAACCTACGCGCTAACGAGGTCGTGACACTCGCCGGCACGAGTCAAAGAAATTATTCCGGCGATGGTGGAGCGGCGACGAAGGCGTTGCTCAATGAACCGTACGAGGCGAAATTCGACGCGGCTGGATCGATGTATTTTGTCGAGATGCAGAATCACCTCGTTCGCAAG
The DNA here is from genome assembly GCA_964589725.1 of uncultured Planctomycetaceae bacterium. GTDB lineage: Bacteria > Planctomycetota > Planctomycetia > Planctomycetales > Planctomycetaceae > CAYSHJ01. The sequence continues at coordinate 15,306 of CAZPUJ010000261.1, read as the reverse complement.
GTCGACCAAGTGACGGGCGTGATTTCGACCGTCGCCGGGACGGGGAAATTGGGCTTCAGTGGTGACGGCGAGCCGGCTCGCGAGGCGACGTTCCATCGGCCACATTCGATCGCACTGGATGGCAAAGGTTCTCTGTTCATTTGTGACATCGGCAATCACCGCGTACGGAAGCTGAGCGTGAAGTGACTGTGCCGGGCCAAAATGACAAAGGCGATTACCGGCACGAGGGGCCGCCGGCAATCGCCTGTCGGGGCGCGGTTCCTTCAGGCGGGCATCGTGCCAGCCGATCTCTCTGAATGTTTCGACCGCGCTAGGCAAAGGGGAGTGGATATGGCTCCAAGACGAATGGGAAGACGCGTGCCGGTTTCCCAGCGGCATGTCGTTCTTTGTAACTCAACTGAGCGGCACGGTCGGCGGCGAATTGCAATTGAGTCAATTCCAGGCCACAAAAACGTTCGGATTCGCAGTCAGCGGAGACATCGGCAAAGACTTCGCCAGCGGAGGCGGCATGTCGCCGGACGCCATGAATGCTGTGCTCGCGCACTTTGACGCCCGCCGCGGCCATCTTCACGAGGCCTTTCAAAAAATGGCCGACGGACGACTCGGGGCCGGACGCGCGCAGGAGACGATCCCACTCCTCATGGGCCTCCCAGTAGTAACCGTGATTGAACAAGTCGATCGCCAGCAGATAGCTGCGGTTCTCTTGCCAACTCTCGGCCGAAAGAGGCTTCGCCGAGCGGTTCTTGCGCCCGTAGCTATGTCCCTGCGGGTGGCGAACGGGGTGTGGGGTCGATGATCCCGGAATGTAGGTGTATCCCGGAAGATTTCCGGGCAACAGCTTTGTCAGCTCCGGTTCAGAAGCAGTCGCAGTAGCCATCCGTCTCAGCCTCCAGTTGTATTGCGAAACGTGTTGAACAAGTGCCGTCTCAGACGTCAAGGAACATTAACAGTGGCACGGCATGTCGCTTATCTGAGCGAGCCGCGACGATGGGGTCAAATGAAAAATCGGACTTCTTGGCAGTTTCAGAATTCTTCGTGATGAAACAGCGGCGGCGTTTTCGCAACCGTTATCGGTGCGAGGCCTCAAGATAGCCGAGATCGCCAGGAAGAGAAGACCGCATAGCGGTCCGCAGCCAGGAATTGACAAGCTTCATGGCGCAACAACTTTCGAAGTAACAGGTTGCAAAAGAATCTCACGCTTAATCCGATCCACCACGCCGCGAAAGCCTCGTTGGCGGGTCATTCCCAGCGCCCGTTGCAGGCCCAGATGGCCGACCATGTCATCAGGAATCGCGGCCACTTCGGCTGGGGAGGCACCGTCAAGCCCTTGCACCATGAGTGCCACCAGCCCGCGGACGGTCGGTGACTGCTTGGGGACATCGGCCTCCAAACGTGTGCGGCCATCAATTACTTCGACCCACAAAAAAATCGGAGTCTGACATTCCTTAACACGACAGGCGTCAGACGGCGGTCTGCCGGCTCGCTCTGGCGACAAGGGGGGCAACTCGCCGGAAAGGTCGACCAGCAGTTCGAGTTTTTCTTCGTCGTCGAGTCCGTCGAAGCCCGCCATCAACTCCGTGAGTTTCATGGCCGTCAATGCCTCTCGTCCATTCGTTCACTCAACTCTCGTCCATTCGTTTACTCAACCTGTCGTCGACTTGGTCGAGCCGGGAAGAGCAAAGCTCATGTGTAACTCGGCGTGTCGCAAATGCAATTGCGTCCATTCTTCGGTCGCCAGCTTGCCGAGAAACGGATGGTCGGCGCTGGGCGTCTCGTGCGTGACACGGTCAACTGCCGCTTTCAACTGGCGTAGGCCGTCGCCGACCGAAACCTGCTCATCCGGCATGATCGCTGTTGCGGACGCCGGCAACTTGAAGCCTGGTTTGAGCGGCTTGGTCAGCAATGAATTCTTGACCAGCGGTGCGATCAGCCAGCGGGCAAACCAGGGAGCCTGAAATCCGAATCCGTCAAGCGACGCGTTCATGGACTTGGCGAGATGCTGCAAAATCTGGCCGAATGACCAGTTCCCCACCGTGACGTGGTCCGAGACAAGCCGCTCGGCATCGCGGACGACGTCCGACAATGTCGCGTATTGAAGAGTTCTTCGAGCCGCTTTGGACATCATGGGCTCCGACCTTGGCGGAATTCGTTGGTGCGGCCTCAACGGCTACGATCTGATTTCTGCTGCACGCGGCATTTCAGCGTGCCACCCTGCCGCCGACAAGTTCGCGGCGAACGAAACATGAGACATTCTGGCGAGCGGGGCGGCGTCAGCCCCTCGGTGCTTTCGCCACAAGACCGGGGGGCTGACGCCACCCCGCTCGCCTGGCTCATTGTTGGCCGCGCGAGGTATAGTCGCGGCTCACTTTGGCGACCCAAAGTGATCTGTCGTCCGATTTTTTGGCTTGGATCGGTATGTACGTCCGCGCAATCGCATCTCAGAGCATCATTCGAAGTGAAAGGACAACTCATGGCGAAGTATCCCGGAGTCACTGGCGAGGTTCTCAAGCAGTTGGCTCAATTTGACACTCCGACGATCGCGAATGCGGTCGAGCTGTGGAATATGCGGCCTCGCAATCTGGGCTACATGAATGGCAGCATTGTGGCGTGCTATCCGAAATTACCGCCGATGGTCGGCTATGCCTTGACCACCACCTTCCGCAGTATGTCGCCGCCGCGCGGTGGTGACGTTTACTCCGGCATCACGCAGCAGCTTGAGTCCTTTGCTGATTTCCCGGGACCGCCGGTGATCGTGTTTCAAGACCTCGACATCCCCTGTGCCTCGGCCACGTTCGGCGAAGTGATGTGCTCGACCTATAAAGCCTTCGGATCGGCGGGTCTGATCACGTCGGGTACGGGCCGTGATCTCGATCAAGTCGAGGCCTTAAGCTTTCCCGCGTTCACCAACGGAGCGATCTGTGCTCACGGATATTGCCACATGCTTTCGGTGAACGTCCCGGTGATGGTGGGCGGTTTGGTGATTTATCCCGGCGATTTGTTGCACGGTGATCGCAACGGTGTCTCGACGATTCCGGTCGAGATCGCCACGGAAGTCCCTCAAGTCTGCCGTGAGGTTGCCGAAGCCGAGGCGGTCGTGCTGAATTACCTCAAAGTCTCGAACCTCAACGCCAAAGACTTTGCCGCCGCGCGATCCGAGTGCGGGGCGATGATCAAAGCGATCGAGAAGCGGCTGAGTGGCAAGGGTAGGTAGTTCCGGCTGGAACCAGCGGGACCGCCTGACGGCGGAATTACGAACGAAAAAAAACCGCGGTCCGTCGTGAGACAGCCGCGGTCGGTGTGCCGCTTCTCGTGCGGAACTGCGACGGTTGGAGTCGCTGCGAGACGGGTGGAAACCGAGTCGTGTCAAGCACGTACTCGTGTTGGTTTCGACCCACGCAAAATGGTTTGAGACCTCCGTCCGAATTACTGACGAGAAGTTGGCGATGTCCCAAGTGTAGGTTAGGAACTCGGTTGCCGATGGGCTGTGTTCACTTTTTGTGAGGGACCTCGACGTGGATAAGGGCGTCGAACAGGTCGTGGTGCTGACGGGAGCCGAGCAGGAATTAGATCGGCAACCGCCACGATCAGATCTCGCCGATTTTGCCGAGCTGGACCGTTTTTCGAAAAATGTCACCGTGCCGGTCCCCGACCGACGCGGGATCAGTGGGTGGGCGTTGACTCCAAACTCGGAGCGACCGGCGGATATACTTCTTCCCAGGCGTTTCCGCCGCTACGTGAGGTGGCGGATCGCGGCCTCTTCGTCCCCCTTTTCGGAGCCTGATCACCATGCGATCTCTCACCGAGTCATTTGGCTCTCGTCGCGAGTTCTTGAAGTGGACGGCTGCCGCCGCCGGAGGATCCGTATTGTTGTCACCGCACACCGGGTTCGCCGCGGACTCCGATCCGTATGGCGGCTTCAAGATGTGTATTCAGAGCTACTCGCTGCGCGGCTTCGACGCGAAGACGGCGCTGGCGCACTCGCAAAAATTGGGGCTGAAGTATTGGGAATCATTCCCGAATCACGTGCCGGTGGACACTCGCCCGGAAAAGCTGGCTGAGACGAAGAAAATGCTCAGCGACGCCGGCATCACGCTGCTGGCCTTCGGCGTCGTGGGCTTTGACTCGAACGAGGCCATGGCTCGCAAGATGTTCGACTTCGGCAAGGCGATGGGTGTGATGTCGATCAGCGCGGATCCCAAAAAGAACAAGGAGACATTTGATCTGCTCGACAAACTGGTCGCCGAATACGACATTGCGATCGCGATTCACAATCACGGGCCGAAGTCGTCATACGACAAAGTCACCGACGTCGAGACCTGGGTCAAAGACCGGCATCCGAAAATCGGAGCCTGCGTCGACACGGGACATTACTTGCGCAGCGACGAAAATCCGGTCGAGGTGATCGAGAAGCTGGGCAAACGGGTCTTCGGCGTCCATCTGAAGGATGTGAAGAATCTGCCCGGCGGCGAAAAGAAAATGACGATCCTGGGCGAGGGAGACTTGAATGTCGTCGGTTGTCTGAAGGCGCTCAAGAAGCTCGACTACAAGTACTCACTGTCGCTCGAGTACGAAGAGAATCACCAGAACCCCGTCTCGGACCTCGAAGTCTGTCTGAAGGCTGTGCGCGAAGCGGTGACGAAACTCGGCTAGCGATCTTTCACAAAAGTGCCGCCGCATTCCCAAAAGCAAAAACCCAGCTTCGCCAAAGAAGCCGGGCTTGTCTCGATTCGTCACACTCGTTTCGTCTCTATTTGCGAGCACCGCTCTTGAGCAACGCGAAGCCAAACAACCAAACGCCTACCAAGAGTGCGGTGTATGACCCCGGGCCCATGCCGTGAAAGAAGGAACGGATGCCGTCGGCGTAGTACAGGTAGTAGTGGTAGGGGGTGCTGCCGCTCATTGGAAATGCCACTTTGTGGAGGCCGCACCGGTTTGCGAGATTCGCTGGAGTGTTGGGCCTCAATTCAATCTTAAACATAGCTCGCGAACGCAGAACGAGACGGACGAAACCGCTAGACGCTGTCCGAAGCGTGCTCTACAACCCGCCCGGCAGCGAATTGGAGTTTTTGCTGCTGGTAGCCTCCGGCCTCGTGCCGGCCACGTCGGCTAGTGCAGGCCACCAGAGCACAAGCTACGGCGACGGCGTTTTGGCCTCGCAACCACACGACCAATCGGCACGGAGAGTGAGAGATGGAATTTCAGGAAATTCTGGAAGTGCTGATCGCGCTGGTCACCCTGACGGCGATGGAGATCGTCCTGGGAATCGACAACATCGTTTTTATCGCGATCCTGGCCGACCGGTTGCCGCGTGAGCAGCAACCCTTCGCGAGGAAGCTGGGGCTGGCGGTGGCATTGGTCTCGCGGTTGCTGTTGCTGCTGACGCTTACGGCGATTATGGGCATGGACCAGCCCTTCTTTGAGTGGACGTCGCTGGGCCTGCCGCGAAGTCTCTTTCCGATTGACGAACACTCCTTCGCCGAGATCAACGGTGTGTCCTGGAGAGACCTTATTCTACTTGTCGGCGGCCTCTTCCTGATTGGCAAGAGCGTGCATGAAATCCACACCAAAATGGAAGGCAGCGATCACTCGCGGTCAAATCAGCGCCAAGCCACGCTGCGGCGCGTGATCGCCGAGATCGCCGTAATGGACCTCGTGTTCTCGCTGGACTCCGTCATCACGGCCGTGGGCATGGCCAATCAATTGTGGGTCATGATGGTGGCCGTCATGCTGGCAGTCGGCGTGATGCTGACCTTCGCCAATACGATCAGCCGCTTCATCGAGCGGCACGCGACACTGAAAATGTTGGCTCTCAGCTTCTTGCTGCTGATCGGAGTGATGCTCGTGGCCGAAGCGGTCGGCACGCACATCAACAAAGGCTACATCTATTTCGCGATGGCTTTCTCACTGCTCGTGGAGTTTTTGAACATCCGCGTCAGCTCGAAAGACGCCGCCCTCCGAGCCGCCGCGCGCGCGGATGATTGATACTCCGCCTCTCTCAGTTCACCCACAGATTCTGCAGGGGAGTCCGATTTCATGGCCGGGTCATTGTCCCGCGACGAAGTGCGTGCCGTCGATCGGCGGGCGGTCGAGGAGTTCGGCATGTCAGGTCTCGTCCTCATGGAGAACGCCGGGCGAGGAGCGGCCGAACGGCTGATCGAATTGGGGATTCACGAGCGAGTCCTTGTTTGCGCCGGCAAAGGGAACAATGGCGGCGACGGCTTGGTGATCGCCCGGCATGTGGAGCTTCATGGGTTCGACGTGCGCGTGCTGTTGTTCGCAAGTCCGAAAGAACTTACCGGAGATGCCGCGGCGAACTGGCGAATCTTGGAGGCCGCCGACACGCCGCGCATCGTCATGGGCGGTCAACCTGAATTGTCTGACATCGAGCATCACTTGGCGCACGCCGACTGGATCGTCGATGCGTTGCTGGGCACGGGGACCATCGGCGCAATCCGCGAGCCGTACCGCACGGCCATCGCTGCGATCAATCGCTCAGCGCGGCGCGTCCTTGCGGTCGACTTGCCGTCAGGTCTCGACTGCGACACCGGCTCGCCGATCGAACGGCGGCCCGACGGTTCTCCGCTGTGCGTGGTGGCTCAGCACACGGTCACGTTCGTCGCTCGCAAACGCGGGTTCGACAATCCCGCCTCGACGGACTTCACAGGAGAAGTGACGGTCGTGGGCATCGGAGTTCCGCGGAAGCTGCTCGACGAACTGCTGTCAAATCCGACATCTCGCGAGTCCAGTGACTTGGCTCGCTCCCCGCAAGTGCGGTAACTTCCCGCCACTTCGCGGGTCGGAGCCCGCGAGATTTTTCAGCCTCTGATGTCGCAGGCACCATGACCACGGATGTTGTTTCCGAAGTGGCCGACACGTATTCATTGTCCGCTTCCTCGCCCCCAGAACAGCCGCTGATCGTCGGCGTCGTGCGCGAGACATTTCCCGGCGATCGTCGCGTCGCCTTGATTCCCGCTTCGGTCGCCGCCCTGCGAAAGGCGAAGCTCAACGTCGTGCTGCAGGCCGGCGCGGGAGAGGCGGCCGGGTTTCGCGACGACGACTACAAAGCTCAGGGCGCGGAGATACTGGCCGACAGAAAAGAGGTGTTCGCGCGGGCGGACGTGTTGGTTCATGCGCGCGCGGCTGGAGCGAATGCCGACGCCGGACAAGCCGATATCAGCATGTTGCGAGCTGGTCAAACCGTGATTGGCATGTGCGATCCGATGACGCGTCCGGACATCGCTCGGCAACTGGCCGAGCGTGGTGCGACCATGTTCGCGCTCGAATTGCTGCCGCGCATCACGCGGGCGCAAAGCATGGACGTGTTGTCGTCGCAGGCATCGATCGCGGGGTACAAATCGGTGCTGCTGGCAGCCGATCTGGCACCGAAGATGTTCCCGATGATGATGACCGCCGCCGGCACAATCACCGCCGCGAAGGTGTTCGTGATCGGAGCGGGTGTCGCCGGCTTGCAAGCGATCGCGACGGCGCGGCGATTGGGAGCGATCGTGCAAGCCACCGACGTCCGTGCGGCCGCGAAGGACGATGTCCTCAGCTTGGGAGCGAAGTTCATCGAACTTAGTCTCGGTGACGCTGCTGGCGCTGGCGGATACGCGAAGGGCATGGATGCCGACTTCTATCGGCGTCAGCAAGAGGCGATTGCTCCATCGATCACTAAGTCCGACGTCGTCATCACGACGGCGGCCGTGCCGGGAAAGAAAGCTCCGCAGTTGGTCACGGCCGCGATGGTCCGAGCGATGTCGCCGGGATCAATCGTCATCGACTTGGCCGCCGAACAAGGCGGCAACTGCGAACTGACAAGGCCGTGCGAGACCATCGTTGAGAACGGCGTGTCGGTGATCGGCTGCGTCAACTTGCCCGCGAGCGTACCGTTTCACGCCAGCCAGATGCTCTCGAAAAACATCACGACGTTCTTGCTGTCGCTGGTGAAGGATGGCCGCTGGGCGATCAACCGCGACGACGAAATCGTGCAAGGAACGCTTGTCACGAGCGACAGACAAGTCGTGCATCCGAAAGTCCGCGAGTTGCTGGACGCAGAGGCGAGCGGGGGGCGTTAGCCCCCTGATGCGTCCAAACGTTCGTACGGTCGGTCCGTTTCGTTCCATCACAGAATTTCAGTGCGGGCCGTTATCGCCGGCGAGTTGCTTGGCCAAGTCGCCGACGACTGTTTTCGCGTCTCCGAACAGCATGAATGTTCGGTCTTGAAAATAGAGTTCGTTGTCGATACCGGCGAACCCGGGATTCTTGCTGCGTTTGATGGCGAACACGGTCTTGGCTTTGTCGGCATCAATGATCGGCATGCCGTAGATGGGCGTCGACTTGTCGTGCCGCGCGGCCGGGTTGACGACGTCGTTCGCGCCGATCACCAGCGCGACGTCGCACTGTGGCATGTCCAGGTTGATTTCGTCCATCTCGATCAGATCGCTGTAGGGAATCTCCGCCTCGGCCAGCAGCACGTTCATGTGGCCCGGCATGCGTCCGGCCACTGGATGAATGGCGAACTTGACCGTGATGCCGCGCTTCGTGAGTTGGTCGTACAGATCACGGACTCGGTGCTGAGCCTGCGCGACCGCGAGACCGTAACCGGGAATAATCACCACGAGGTTGGCTTGCTCGAGCACCTGAGCCACGCCCTCGATCGTTTCCGCTTTGTACGACCGTTGATCCGAACTTTTCTGAGCAACCTGCACCTGTCCAAACGCGCCGAACAGCACGTTGGTAAACGACCGATTCATCGCGCGGCACATGATGATCGACAGGATTAAACCGCTCGAACCATCCAGAGCACCGGCTGTGATGAGCAACTTGTTGTCCAATACGAAACCCATCGCCACCGCGGAGAGACCCGCGTACGAGTTGAGGATCGAAATCACCGTCGGCATATCGGCGCCGCCAATCGGGATGATCAGCAGCACGCCGAAGGCTAACGCCAGCACGATGACGGCGGCGAACATCACGCTCGATCCCGTTCCGGTCGGGCTGAGCACCAACGCGACTCCCAGCAACACTGCGAGCGACAGCAAGCCGATGTTGCTGACGTTTTGATGCGGATAGGTGACCGGCCGTTGCGGAATCCACTTGATCTCTTGCAGCTTGGCGGCCGCCATCAGGCTGCCGGTGAAGGTCAGGAATCCGAGCAGCACCTCGGCCACAATGGCCGCCATGCGAAACGACGTCAGGTTCTCGGAGCCCTCGCCGACCCACAGGCAATACTTCGCGGTTCCTACCAAACCGGCGGCCAGTCCGCCGAACGCATGCGAAATCGCGGTCCGTTGCGGCACGGCGGTCAGCGGCACTCGTGAGAGCGGCCAGCCCACCGCGAACCCAGCGATGATCGCCAACAAAATCCAACCGTGATGAATAATCGTGGGCTGCATCCACGTCGCCAGAATCGCCAGCAGCATGGCGGCCACGCCGGAGAAGACCCCGCGGCGAGCCGTCTTCGGGCCGCTCATCCAATGCAGCGAGAAGATGAACAACGCCGTCGCCGCGAGATACGCCAATTGCACGAGGTGGTGCATCATGGCTTCACCTCCTCGCGCGGCTGTTTGAACATCTTCAGCATGCGATCGGTGATCAGAAACCCGCTGACGATGTTCGTCATCGACGCGAATAGCGCGATACTGCCGAGGAACCGGATGCCTAACGGGTAATCGCCGCCCGTGACGATGATTGCTCCAACCACCGCGATGGCCGAAATTGCGTTTGTCAGAGACATCAACGGCGTGTGCAGCAGGCGCGACACGCGACCGATCACGCCCATGCCGATGAACGTCGACAGTGCCAACACAAACAGAAGAGACCAGTACTCGTCCGTTGACGTCTCCATTCGCAATACTCCTCCTGAGTTCTCCCCACACTTGCGCCAAACGCGGCGCGGATTGTGGGAATCGAGGGAGGGAAATACAAGCCGCGGTTTGGCTGATGCAGACCAAGCGGGAACCGGAACGATAGCTCTCCGCCGCGGCGGGGGATGGGACCAATTGCGCCCACGGCGCGCATAAATCACAAGCGAAGGCTTTCAGCGCGTCACCTAATCCTACAGCGCACCTTGTAGCTGAATTCGCAAGAATTCAGCCGCACGCGCCTGGTCGACGGACTGAATTCTTGCGAGTTCAGCTACGACGAGTCGGAAGGTGCGCTGGAGTGCTAATTCGCCGGATTTCACCCTTCACCTTTCTCACTTTTCGCACTTTCTCCCGGTTCGACATGGCTGCTGGCGTCTTTCTTGGCCGCAGTTTCGCGTGCCGAGGCAAGGCGGTGCTTTTGCAGTCCGTCCATCAGCAGATCGATGACCATCGCCAGTTCCTTCAGTGCCGCGGGCCAATGTTTCTTGTCGAGTGCCGCGTCCGCCGTGTGGCTGGCGACGTCGCACGCAGCGACGTCGTAGGACCAACTTTCCGTCTGCGCGGTGCGCTTTATCTCGGTTTCGAGTTTGACGAGCATGGCCATGAATTCCGACGTCAGCTTGGCGTTGGCAGTGCGATACGCCTTTGAGAGCACGGTTTGTTCGACCTTCACCGGATTCGCAGACGCCAAGCGTCGACGTTGAATGCGCCACAAGATTCCGACCACGACTGCGGCGGCGAACGACACACCAGACAGCGTCGCACCGCGCGCCACGTCTTGATTGAGTAGCGCCCATCCCACTCCCAGCGCGAATGTGAGAGCACACATCCACAGGCCGCCGAGCCACAACCAATGGAAGTGATCAAGTTCAGGATCGGGAGTCGGTGTCTCATCCGGTTGCGGCGACACGCCGGTTGGCAATGGGCCGACATGTGTGATGATGGCGGTGATGTTGTCCGGACCACCGCGAAGATTGGCTAGATTGACCAGCAGTCGACATGCTTCGCGGGGCGGCAAGTGTTTCGCGATCGCGCCGATTTCGCTGTCCTTGACGAGGCCGGTCAGACCATCCGAACAGAGCAAGAAGATGTCGCCTGGCCACACGGGAAACGGGCCGTCGACTTCGGGTTCGACGGTCGGCTCGGGACCAATCGACCGCGTGATGACGTGTTTGGCCTCGGGAAGCAATTGATCGTCCGGCCTCAGGCGACCGTGCCGGATCAGTTCCCACTCCAAGCTATGATCAAAAGTTAACTGGTCGATTTGATCACGCCGGATGCGGTACAGCCGGCTATCTCCAACGTGTCCGGCCACGCCTCCGCTCGGTCCCAGCGCCAGGGCGACACACGTCGTTCCCATGCGGTTGAAGTCAATGTTCTGCGAGCCTCGTTCGTGGATCGTGGCATTGGCCTCGTGAATGGCCGCGGCCAGCGCGGCCGGCATGTCGTCGGTACGGTTCTTGAAATACGAATGTGGAATCGTGTCCACGGCCAGTTTGCTGGCCAACTCACCGACCGCGTGGCCACCCATGCCGTCAGCAACAATGAATAGATGCCCGCGCGACTGAAAGGTCTCCGCGTCGGGGCTGAGCATCACCACGCAGGCGTCTTGGTTATTGCGGCGGCGAAAGCCAATGTCGCTGAGCGAAGCGTATAGAACTTTCTGCTCCCACCGCATGGGGCACTCCCGCGCACCGTCGCACGGCGCCGATTCGCACTGAACGCACGCCTCTTTCTGTACAAAACTGCGGCATGCCGTGTGATTTTATCGGTGTGAAATCCGCCAAGTAAAGCCTGTGATTCTCCGCACCGTCTGTCAGTCGTGGTTCAGTTTGGGTGGCAGGTCCCTGAGTCATCGAAGGCACGGCTGGCTAATTGGTCCGGTTGGGTTGTCTGTGCAGTCATACAAGCCCGACGCGCAAGCGAGTGAAATGCGCAGAAATCTCTCGCTTGCGCTTCGGGCTTGTATTTCAGCCAGGACGCAGATTGAAGAATTAGCCGGCCGTGTCATCGAAGGGCGTGGTCCTGGGCATCACGGTTTTCCACGCCCTTGGCAGGGGCGTGCCATCCAAATCGAGCCCGGCCCAAGCGTGAAGCCAATAAGCGAGCGACTCCGCATCGATCGTCTTGTCCGTCTTCAAAGCGACTCGTTGCTGAATTTTTCCGTCTTCGGTCACGAAGGTCAGCAGGACGGAATAGTCCGGTCGACTGTCCGCGTCAGCGTCACTCGGCGGCGACTCGTCGATATTGATGCTACGGAGTTGACTGGCGGCGATCATCAGTTCCCTTGTTGATGCCGCGTCCGCCGGCCACGTCAACGTGCGCAAGTGCTCGTTGATGATGAGGCTCGGCAGCACGGAGTTGGCCGAGTGGCCGGTGTGCCAATAGGCCAGGACGGCGACAGAAAGAATGACGATCCAGGCGGACGTCGTCGCCACGAGACTATGACTCCAGCCGCCGAAAGCCCCGGCGAAAACCCAAACGAAACTCAGTCCACCCACGACAATCAAAGCCATCACAAATGGCTGGCCGTGGAAGCGTCGCACGAACCAACAATCTCCTTGGCGGCGCATCGGCAGACGGCTGTCTTCGCGGGTCTTGTGAAACACCCACCACCAGCCGCCGACCATGATCGTGTTGAATGGCGCCCAAAACAACGCCAAAAACAACGGCCCGCCATCAAGTTGACGCTCGAGCACGGCGTCGTCCGGACGATTTGGGTTGTAGAACACATCCACCGTTTGGCCGACCGGCCGTTCCTGTACCAAACGCCGCGCGGATAACGAATCCAAGAGACCAGTGCCGAGATAACTCAATCGTTCACCGACGAAGTTCTGGCCGCTGACAAGGTAGCTGTATTTCAAACGAAGACGCGTAGAGAAGACACCGTCGCTGTCGCTCGCTTGATCGACCTCAATCTGCGTGATCGTTCCTGTCACGCTGGGGTATGTCCACGACCAACAGGTTTTCGCGATCATCGTCAGATGCACAATGTCAAAGAACAGGACGAAGAACGACCAACAGAGCAACCAGACTGAAACAAATCCGGCCGCGAAGATGCGTTCGATCAACGACAGCGGCCGACGATGGTGTGGGCTTGCGCCGAAGGCAACTGGCAACATCAGTATGCTCCCGGAGCGGATGTTCTGTCGTCGAGCGACCAACCGAGTTGCGGCAACATGTCCAGCAACGCCTCCAATGGCAAGCCAACGATGTTGGTGAGGCTCCCTTCAATCCGTTTCACGAACAGGCTGGCCAAGCCTTGTAACGCGTAACCACCCGCTTTGCCGAGCGATTCGCCGGTGGCGAGATACCAATCCAGCATCTCGTCGACATCGTCATGGAACCAGACGTGCGATTGCACCAGCCGCTCAAGCCGCACGCTGCCGGGCCATGCGGACAGACAAACGGCGGTCGCCGCGATGTGGCTCCGTCCGGCATACAACTCGCGAAACCAGCGGCGCACGACGTCGGGCCAAGTCACATCGTTCGGCGGTTGCCCCAACACCCGATGTCGGCCATCCGCGTCCGTGGCGACAATGACCGTGTCGGCGGTGAGTACCAATCGCGGCTGCGTGGTCTGCTCTTCGGCGAGCGTTCGCCGTGAAAGTTGTGCGCGGACGTCCTCGTTCTTCGCCCGCGCGATCGCTTGCAGCCGCTGGGCGATGTCCAGCCATGTGGTCAGCCTCTCGAAGTCGGCTTCCTCGGCACAATTCGGTGGACAAATTTCGATCTGCTCCGGCGGGATCAGCAAGCTCAGCAATTCGCGGCGCTGCGGCGACCGAGAACCCAAAACCAACCGAGCGGAAGTCATACTGCTTGTCTCTTCAGGTTTCTGCGAGGAGACCATTGCACCGGGAATCCGTTCGTGCCAGCAAAACCGGGAATCCGTTCGTGCCAGCAAAGCTTTAGAGTAGCCGCTGTCAAGCGGCTTTGTCTGCGCGGCCGGCATAAGACAGCATCGCTGGCTAATTCTTCAATCTGCGTCTGGATTCAAATACAAGCCCGAAGCGCAAGCGAGAGATTTCTGCGGCTTTCTCTCGCTTGCGCGTCGGGCTTGTATGACTGCACAGACCACCTAACCGGACCAATCAGCCGGCCGTGAGTGACCACAGTCAAACGGCATCTTGACATTTTGTGCGGCGCGTTCGTAATGCCGCAGTTGCCGCCATGGCTAGAGAACCTCGGCAAGATTTGAATCTGCGTCGCGTGTTCGTTGTCCACCCCGGCACGAAGTGCTACCCGCTGAATGACTGGGCCGAGGCGGTGAGTCTCCGCACCTTACGAGCACGCCTGGCACAGTCCTCTCTCCCCCGATGCGGGGGAGAGGGTTAGGGTGAGGGGGCCGAGCGCTCCACCGGCCAATGAACCCCCTCACCCCAGCCCTCTCCCCCGATGCGGGGGAGAGGGAGCAAGGTTGCGGGCTAAGCCCGCGTTAAACCCCGGACGTGTTTCCGGTCCAAATTGTCCGAGGGCTAACGCCCAATGGCTCGCCTATTGGGTTGCGGGCAAAGCCCGCTCGCTCAGCGATTCGGGATAGCGGCCATGCTCGCGATGCCAGTCTTCCCCGGCTCCCGGCTCGCGCGCATAGTGCGTCGTGCGCCCGCAAGGCGCCGTTCCGGTTGTACCGGTCTTGTCACCGATGCTTCCTGTTCTGAGCGGCGCGATCATGACGGGAATGCGAGCGCGTTCACGTTTCCACAACCTACATCGGTCAAATGCCGTTTCTCTGAAAGGATCGGACTTTCTCGCACAATCGCTGCCTGACGTGGAATCGGCCGCGGAGGCACAAGCCGTTAGTCCGCGATCCTCGGAGAAAGGGACATCCACCGTGCAATTCACCTCTTGGCTACTTGGCTGCATTACTGCTTCCTGTAGCCCGGGCCCTTGTGGCCCAGATGATCCACAAAAATTCTCGAATCCTCCGAGCCACAAGGGCTCGGGCTACAGACGGAACTCGCGACGGCATCGGACGGCATCGCGAGTCGCGGCCGTCGAGCGTCTGGAAGACCGCTCGTTGTTGTCGGTTGCCGCGTTGTTCGTCAGCGGCGAGCTGTTTGTCAGCTCGGACGGCGGCGACAGCATCACCATCCGGCAGAACACCAACAGCCGCGTGGAGATTATGGCGAATGGAGCGGTTTTAGGGACGGCTCCGAATGTCCTGACCAGCGCGGTCACGTCGATCGTCGTCAAAGGTGGCGATGAGGCGAACAATATCGACCTCAACGCCGTGACCGACACGACCTATCCGAACATCACGAGCATTCGTGTCGAAGCGGGGAACGGAAACGATGTGATCGTGGGATCGCCGTTTTACGGGGACAGCATCTTGGCCGGTGATGGCACCGACAGCCTCACCGGCCAAGGTGGCAACGACACGCTCGATGGCGGTGACGGGAACGACACGCTGCAAGGTCAGGACGGCGATGACAGCCTGATT
>CAZPUJ010000260.1:0-11424 GCA_964589725.1 uncultured Planctomycetaceae bacterium | reverse complement strand
CTCGCCCAGCGACTTCGAGGCCGCCGCGAATCCCCCGGGCCTACAGCCTGATTCTCAGCAACCTGTCCCGTGTCAAACCGACGATCCCACTCTTAAACCAGCGCACGAACACCTTGAGCAGGTTCAAAGTTTGTACTCAGCTATTAAGCGTCCGCGCTCGCGCAATCAAGCGCAATTACTCCGCGGCCAACGGCTCTGTGATCGTTGTCTCGCTTTCGTGGCTGGACACGAGTTTTCGAGACGTTGATTGTTTGTACGAGTTTTTGGGACGGACCATTCCCGGCCAGCGTACCCGGTTGTTTTGTGGCTGCCGCGCGCCGATAAACGAACGTTTTCTGGCACAGTTCAATTCTTGTCACGCCGGGGCGAAAAGCAATTCGTCAATCGTTCACCGCCCTTCAGCATGCGACGCTATGCGGGGCGAGGCCGCGTCTCGGGCACCGCACGCGCAGCCGACGCTCGTTGGAGCCAAGCGTGCCCTCTCCCGGCCCGGCGGCCATTCAGCTCAAAGGTCCGGCGACAGGTCGAAGACGACCGGGACTTGGTGATCGTGGCCCTTGCTGTCGGTGCGCGTGACGCGCTCCAACTGGCCCCCTCCCCTGGTTTTGAACTCGATCGAATAGGTGCGGTAGCAGCGCACCACCGGAGTTTGCAAAGTGGTTTCTTCGCCGCGCTGTTTGACCAGCTTTAGCTCGCCGCCGATGCCATGGATCACCGTCTTGACCTTGCCGTCCAGGTTGCCCTCGAACACTTTGGAGGTCTTTCCGTCGAGCATGATGACGTTGGCGAGCACAACCTTCGGTTTCGGCGGCGCCGCGCCTGCCAATAGCGTGAGGCCCTTCTGCTCGTGCTGGGTGCGCCTCTCGTACAGCGCGGCCAGGTACTCGAGTGCGTCCACGTCCGCATTGAGGCGGCGGATCGCCTCGTCCTTGGGCACCATTGTGCCCAAAAACGTCACCTCGATCTGCCGGCAGTCGTTGACGGCGGTATCGAGCGAGACGCCGGTGAACTGCTCGAATTTGCCCTTGCCCGTCAGCTTCACCAGCGCCGCGGCGTTGAGAACGTATCGTTCTTTCCAGGAGTTGGACGCCACGTCGTACTCAACGCCCGCGATGTGGCCGTAACGATCGAAACGCTTCTTGTCGTCCATCTTGCCGTAGGAGGCGAGCGTTCCTTCCGCACGGTTGTACGTGAAATACCGAGTGTCCATGAACGAAATGGTCGAGCTCCGGAAATCGTTCAGTCCGCCGAACAGAGTGCGCCCCACCTCGGTTTGCAGGGATTCCCATTCCTCGTCGGACGGTGCTTCGCGGTCTTCGAGCGAAACCATCACCGGTTGCATGCTGTCGAGCGCGCTGGCGGGGGCCGCCTGCGGATCTTCAGCCCATGCCGTCGATAGAGAACCCGCAACGAGACAGGCTGCAAGCGTGGTGAACAAAGACGCAGAGTGCATAACATCCTCGGCAAATATAAGGGGGTTATGGGGCGGCGGAAAATAGTGAACCGCCGGCAACCAGGCAACACCAATCGGACGTCGCCCGGCGATCGGCCAATGCCCCGGTTCTCGCCGTTTTTGTCGACGCTTCTTCGTCGGCCGGCTTGTCCAAGAGGCGTAGACCTGCCTGGCAGAGTGCCATACAACCCGTCCCCGTCCCAGCTTCACCCGCGGCAGAGGAAGTCAACTCGCATGGTCTCCCAATTGCGACGGCTGGCGCTCGCGCTTTTGGTGTTCGGGCTGTGCTTTGTCATCTGCTCGTCGATCGCGAAGTTCGACCGTTGGCCGCCACCGTTTGAGGAGTTCGCCCGCAGCCGCGCCGCTCCGAAGCCTTCCGAGAATCATCCATCCGAAGAACATCCGCCCCCGGATTTCGCGACGGTCTCGTCGGAACAGCCCGTTCCCCAGACGCCCCAAACACGGACGGAACCAACCGTCGAGACGCGGCAAACCCGGGAAGAACTTATCGCCGAGCGCGAACGGCTTTGGCAGGAGGCCAAGGAATTCGCCGCGAAACAGAACTGGATTGAAGCCGTTCGATCCGGCGAAGCCTTCCTGGCGCTCCAGCGCCGCCATTTCGCTGATCGCCCGATCGATACCTGCCGGATGCTCGAGTTAACTTGCTTCTGGCATTCCAGGCAGCGCGCCTTTCCTCAGGCCCTTGCCGCCGCGCGAGCACTTGCCCAGCTGCGGACGCAGCTCTTGGGCGAACTTCACTGGCAGACGGTCGACGCCCGGCTGCTGGTTACGCTCAACGAACGTCTTTCGAAACTCACGGACAAAGAGTGGGAACAGTTCCTCGCCGCGGACGCACTCCACGCGCAGGCAGCCGCCTTGCAGCGCGCCGGCAAGTATCCGGCTGCTCTCGAAAAGGCCGAACAGGCGCTACGCCTCTATCGAAACCTACTGGGATCCGAGAACGCGATCACCCTGACGTGCCTTTCCAATGCGCTCTTCTGCCGCCTCGAGTTGGGCCAATACTACGAGGCACATCCTCTCGTGCAGGAATTGATTGAGCCGCAAATTCGGGTCAAAGGCGTGCTGCATCCTCAGACGATTGACTGCCTGCGGATGCTGGCGCGATTCAACGAAGCGACAGGCAATCTTGCTCATGCGGAAGATCCGCTTCGCAAGATTCTTGAAATCTACGTGGCGACAACCGGTCCGAGCCATCCCGACGCGATCGCAGCCCGCGCAGAAGTGGGGAGAATTTTTTCCGAACGGGGTAACTTTGCCGAGGCGGAGCCGATCCTGATTGCCGCGCTCCGGCAGCAGCGCGATCTTTTCGGAGGCGAGCATCTCGCAACCGCGAACACCATGAAGGTGCTGGGCGCAATGTACGGCAAGCAAGGGAAGTTCGCCGAGGCGGAGCCGCTTCTCGTCAAAAGCCTGGAAGTCTTCCGCGAGCTCGCCGGGGACAAACATCTGGCGACCGCCAGCGCGTGCAACGCACTCGGAAAAATGCGCTTGGATGCAGGTCAATTGCGTCAGGCCGAAAGCGACTTGATGGACAGCCGCGCCGTCTGTCTAGAGGCTCTTGGCGACGATCATCCCGTAACCGCCAAGGTGATGAACAACCTGGCCGAGTTATACGAACTGAGTACCAACACCGGACCCGCCCGGGAGATTCGACTGCATTGCCTGCGCATCGCCGAGACATCATGCGGCCAGATCAGCCTACCTGCCGCCGACGCATTAGAACGCCTAGCCCGAGCGTATATTGCCATGAACGACTTCGGCCTCGCGGAACCCTACCTGCTTCGGGCGCGGGAAATCCGCCGCAAGATCCTGGGCGAAGAGCATCTGCAGACGGCGGAGGTCGTGAGTCAGCTCGCGTACTGCTATTTGGGCGTGGACGATCCCGACCGCGCGGAGCCGCTCTTCAAGAACGCACTCGCAACCGTCGAAAAGACCTCCGGCCCCGATTCGCTCGCGGCGGCGAAAATCCGCCGCAGGCTGGCGCTGCTCTACCAGAGTCAAGGAAAGTTCGAAGAGGCCGAGCGAAACTATCGAGAGGCGATTCGGTTGATCGAAGAGCATGGCGGGCCCGTCGACTACGCAACTGCCACTGCCAAAGTCGGCCTTGCCCAAACCATGTTGTCTTGCGGCGACTGCGAGGAAGCCTGCCGGTTGATCGAAGATGCGATCCGCGGATATTCCGGGTTCCCTCCGGACCATCCCGAGTGGATCGATTTGCTGGGCATCGGGGGAACAGCACATCTTGCGGCGGGCGCCTGGAAGACGGCCGAGCCGATGCTCAAGCGCGGGCTCCGCCTGGCGCAGCTACGAATGGAGATGACGAGTCCCTTTTCGTCCGAACACCAGCGGCTGGCACAATTGATGATCATGCGGAATATGTTCGACCTGTATCTGTCGTTGCCATCGAGTTCGAGTGCCGCCGAGTTGCTCTATCCGCACGTCCTTTCCTGGAAAGGTGCGGTCGCAATAGCGCAATGGCGCGACCGTCGGCATGCCGGCGACGAAAGTTTGCCGCTCATCACCGAGCTTCAGCAAATCGGCCGGAGCCTCTCGACGCTCATGCTGCACGTCCCCGGGGTCGCAGACCGCGAAGAGCGCGTCCGCGAGATTTTCAATCTTAACATGCGCAAAGAGACCCTCGAAGAACAGCTCGCGATCGAGACGAGCAAACTGCATGGCGGCCGACAGATTGAGGTGTCGATGGCCGGCGTACAGCGTGTCATTCCACCCCAGACGGCTCTTATCGACTTCTTGTCGTTTTCGCAAACAGCCTTCGAGAACCAGGACGGCGTACTGCAACTCGTCAAACGCGATCGCTGTATCGCCTTCATCGTCCGCTCCGACCGGCCCGTCGCTTGCGTCGATCTCGGAGAGATGGCTCCCATCACCGAGGCAGTCACCAAGCTGCAACAATCGCAGGGCTTTCGTCCGAACAAGGGAAAGACCGACTGGGCGGCCACGGTTGGCAAACTCGTCTGGTCGCCGCTATGGGCTCATTTGGACGATTGCAACACCGTGTTGATTTCGCCGGACACAGTGCTCACGCGACTTCCCTGGAGCTTGCTTCCGGGACGGAAGTCGGGACGCTATCTCATTGAAGACTTCTCGATTGGTCTGGTTGCCGTGCCGCAACTCATGCCGGTGATGTTTGCCGCGGGCCGTCCGCCGGATTGTGACATCGGCCGGCCCGAGGAGGCGTTACTCCTGGTGGGCGACGTCGACTATGACGCCGGTACGCCGTCCGCTTCCGAAGCCGGCATAGGGCAAGTCCACAGCGGAAAGTTCAGCCCGCTGAAAGGCACCGCCGCCGAAGTTCAGGCCCTCCGCAATCAATTCCAGCGAAGCTTTCCCGCTGGCGAGGTTCTTCTGCTCGGCAAGGCCGCCGCCACCGAAGAGGCGTTCCGGCGAGAGGTGCCGCGCCACCGCTGGCTGCACATCGCCACACACGGATTCTTCGCGCGGCCGAACAAGTCGGCCCCCGAAATCGAGTCGCGCATGAACCCTGCGGCGAAGGCGAGCGACCGCGTCTCAGTCTTTGATGTCGGAGTACTGAACGGGCTGGCGATGGCCGGCGCGAACGTTGGCGGCGTCGGTGACGGCGACAACGGAATTCTGACGGCGATGGAGTTATCGACAATGGATCTACGAATCGTCGACATCGCGGTGCTCTCCGGATGCGAAACGGGTCTCGGAGAAGTGCTAACGGGTGAAGGATCGTTCGGCCTGCAGCGCGCGTTACAGACTGCGGGCGTCGGCGCGACCGTCGCGAGCTTATGGACGGTCTCCGATGAGAAAACCAATCTGCTCATGCAGCGCTTCTACGCGAACCTGTGGGACAAGAAACTCACCCGGCTGGAGGCACTCCGCGAAGCCCAACTCTGGATGCTCAACACGGGCGGCGCTGCGACGACCGATTCGAAATCGCCGGGGCAACGTACCTCGCCCCACTACTGGGCCGCCTTTTCCCTGAGCGGCGACTGGCGGTAGCGATCTAACAGCGTGTTGAAAGAATGGGACAGCCACCTCGCGACCAATGTCGTTTCACGAGGTTCGAGTCGAGGCGCTCGGAGCCAGTTCTCTTTTTGGAACAGGCTCCGCCAAGTCACACTCGCTCAATTGGAGCAGCTCTGCATCTTTGGTAGCATTTTTGCTGGTGTGACTGGGACGTTTTTGCCAGCCAATAATCGAACCGAGTTAGTTGGCCGAGGCGTTGGGCTTCTGATCGGCTGGATCACGGGAATTGTGCTCGTGATTACGTTCGGCGCGGCCGAAGTAAGAAGACCGACGGCACGAAACGAAAACCAAGCTGATCGGCCCGTATTAACACCACTAGTGCTCTTTGGTACGCCAGGAGAAAACGCGGAACTCATAATCGGCGACCGATTGTTTATCACCCCCTCGTCTCGTTCCCGCTCCATGGACCGCGTTTTCTAGAAGTTGCTCGAGGGGCGATCCCGGCGCCGCGAACCGGGAGGGGCCACCGCGAGCCCGCTCAAGCGGCGGTTGGGTCAGGAAGCTAAAATCGACCGGGGATTGTTCGGGCTTGGCTTTAATAATGATGGCAATCATGTGCTCAAGCCCGAGCGTAGCGCTCGTGACCCTGGCTTTGGGCGTGGTCAGGGTCGCTCCTGCTGAGAGACGGTTGTCGCCGATCAATCCGGTTTCCGGGAAGTACAAATCGATCCCGAAGCTGCTGTCCACAAACAAAAAACTGGCGTCAACGCGCGCTCGGCCTTTGTTATGCACCCTCAGCGCGATGATGTCGCCGACGTTCAGGGCCATCCCGTCGCTCTCCCAGGAGACTACCTTTCCCGCCAGATCACTCTCGTCGTTGAATTGCAGCAACTGGACGTCCACATCGATGCCCAAAACGCCGCGGTCATGCTCCACCCGCGCGGCTTCGGCTAGACGCAACAGGTTGGTGGCCCGAGCCACACGAGCCAGTCGCTCCTCGAGCCAAGTGCCGATGCGGCCGTCAAGGGGCACCGGTCCAAACTCAGGAGAATCAGCGGCGCCCGCGTTCCTCCAACCGGCGGCGGGGACCAACACGACGTTGTACGGTCGGAGCTCCGTAGGTTGCACACGTACCAACCAATCCGCTTGTCCTGGATCTTCCCCGTCGTCGAAGAGCGATTGTGGTTTTTTTGCGAGGCGTTGCAGCTCGTCCTGCAGACGCTGTCGGTCGTCGGACGTGACCGCTTCTCCGGCCTCCGTTCGCTGATCCAGCGCCACCATTAGCTTCCGTTGCCCGTAATCTACATAGACTACTTCACAGCGCCCTCCGGCGGGCAACATGGCGGGGGCAGGCAACGTGCCGTAGCCGCACGGCTCGACGCAGGCCACAAGCAGATCGGCACACGTAACGCGGACGTGTCCCGCGGGCTCGTCGTCCTTTGACTGGCCTACTGGTGGGAAGACGGCCAGGATCGTGCCGGACGTTACATCATAGAGCGAACCGGCATTGATCTTGTATTTTCCGTCCGCCTGAGGACTCAGCACGATACTCGATCGGCCCGGCTGCTTTCCCAAGCCAAGCACTTCGCGATCTCGCGCGTCGCCTTCCAGCATCGGGGTGGGGAAAGTCCGGCCCATTTGCACATAACGGCCATGGATGCGCGCAACCAATTCGCGGTAAGTGAGCGGCGTGATGGACTGCCGCAAGACCTGGTTGAGCGTATATGTCAACAGTCCATAGCTTTTACCCTCGGAGTTGCCCGGCGGGAAGCGCCTTTCGACGGTCACTTCGTCGGCTTGCGACGCATAGAGAGCCACGAGACTGCCGCTCTTGGAGCGAGGTCTCTCTAAGGTGTGCTCTGCGAGACTGCCGCCACGCAATCTTTCTGCAACCCGCGCCGCCTGTCTCCTTGCTCTGTCCAACTTGTCTTCTTTCACAAGCTGCGCGGCCGGGATTTGCCGCGCTTTCTCGAAACTACGTCCCATGGTTCCCGAATGGCAGGCATCCACGATAAGCCACACAGCAGCGCCACGATCCAGGATGCGCTCGAGCCATACTCGTATCTCGTCGTCAGTGATCGCATTGAGCACTCGGTCTGGGTTATCGTCTGTGGCTTCCATCGTGTCGGCTGGGCAGAAGATCTCGTCCAGGCCGTCAGGCTCGAAATCCGCGAAATCGCTGGAGTTGTTATCGGGCTGCTGGCTGCCGTGCCCCGCCAAGAAGATGACCACCTGGTCCCCCGGACCGGCCACCGCTGCCAATCGCTTGAACTCACGCTCGATGTGCATCCGAGTTGGCCGGTCTTGCTCACGCCCCGTCTCTTCGCAAAGCGTCACGATGTTGGTGGTGGGAAAATCAAACTTTTCGCTGAGCAGATCGCGAAGCAACAGCACGTCGTTGCCCGGTCCTGCGAGTTGGTGTCCCGCCGGCAACTGCGGATAGCGTGTGCAGCCGACGAGGAGGGCGTAGCGCGCCGCGCCGGCGAGAGGCTCCGTCGAGAAGGGTTGCGACGGGGGTGTGGCCGCCACCAGTGCACACAAGATGGCGAGTATGGCCATGGTTTTTGTCCTCTCGTTCCGGGGGGGTGCGGGACCGGCGAGACTTTTACACGGCAACAGCGTTCCAAGACCAGCGGATTATTCGAGGTTGACTCGGCCCGGGTTGCAAGACGCACTTTGCGATTTGGTACCGATCAGACGAGGGGTCAGGTGTTCTGATTTCTGTTTTGGCGTCACAAACGGAGTCAAGCGTGGTTTGGAGTTTGAGTTGCGATGGAAGTCAACGACTGTTCAACGGCCAAAACAGAAATCAGAACACCTGACCCCGGCTCCCCAAATCGACGTTGAGCCAAAATGCGGCGCCGCCGTATCCTTAGCGCGACCAGAAAGATTAGGAGGGTTTATGTTTATGATGCCGCGCAGCAGTGGATTCGTTTTATCTCTGCTGGCAATGCTTACGCCCCTTTTCGTGGAGTTGGGGACAGATGAGAGCGCCAGCCCCCACGCTGCTGGTGCGGCGGAGCCGGGTGCTCAGGTGGCCTTCCACGAACGGCCGAAGTTGGTCGTGCAGTTGGGACATTCGAGAAATGTCCTCACGGTTGCGTATTCGGGGGATGGTCGAACGGCTCTGACCGGCAGCGACGATCAGACGGCGCGACTCTGGGATACGTCAACTGGAAAAGAAATCCGCCGCTTTGAAGGGCATTCCGGACCCGTCCGGTCCGTCGCAATCTCAGTCGAGGCTCGGGCCGTGTTGACCGGCAGCGACGATCAGTCGGCCAGGCTGTGGGAGACAGCGACGGGCAGGGAAATCCGCCGCTTCGAGCACTTCGCCACGGTGACGTCCGTCGCCTTCTCAGCGGATGGCAAGCAGGTTCTTACAGGCGGCGGTGACGACAGGGCTCGCCTCTGGGACGCTCAGACCGGTCAGCCCCTAAGGAGCTTCGAGGGGCATGCCGGTTGTGTGTCGGCCGTCGCCTTCTCATCCGACGGACAGCAGGTCATGACGGGTAGCGACGACAAGACGGCCCGCCTCTGGGATGCCCAGACCGCGCGCCTGCTGCTGCGACTGGAAGGGCACTCCGAGCCGGTCGTCTCCGTCGCGTTTTCTCAGAATGGAAAGTGGTTGCTTACGGGAAGTTTCGACAAGACAGCCCGCCGATGGGACGCCCAAACCGGCGGCCAATTGCAGGTCTATGAATCACCCCGCCGAGTGTTCTCCGCTGTCTTCTCAACAGATGGCCAGCAGGTGGTCACTGGCAATCAAGGCTTTCCGATCCAACTCGATGCGGCGGATCAAAACAACACGGTCCGTGTATGGGACACGCAGAGCGGCATCCAGGTGCGCAGCTTCCGCCAGTACGGCAGCAGCGCCGTGGCTGTCGCGGTTTCGCTCGACGGCAAGCAGGTGCTCGTCGGCGCCGCAGGAGACGGACTATCGATGGATGATGGAAGAGCCCAACTTTGGGACATCGAAACCGGTAGCCAACTACGGCTCTTTGAGGGACAGGGCATTTCGTCCGTCGAGTGCGTGGTCTTCTCGGGCGACGGCCGCTGGTTGCTGATCGGCGGTGACGACGGCGCCGCGCGGCTCTGGGACGCGGCGACCGGGAGGGAAACCCATCGCTTTCAGCACGATCCTGGCAGTATCACGGCAGTCGCCATTTCTTCAGACGGGCGAAGAGTGTTGACAGGTGGCAACGATTGCACTGCGCGTCTTTGGGACGCGGTGACCGGCAAGGAAATCCGGCGGTTCGTCGGGCACGCGGGCAGCGTCGTGTCGGTGGCCCTTTCACCCGACGGGAAATCGGCATTGACCGGCAGTGCCGACTCCACAGCCCGCCAGTGGGACGCAGTCACCGGGAAGGAAGTCCGCCGCTTGGTGGAGTACACCGGACGGACGGAATTCGTCATTCCGCTGTTCTGTCAGGTCGCCTTTTCCCCAGACGGCCGGTCGATGTTGACGGGACAATGGGACAATACGGCTCGTCTCTGGGACGCGGCCAGCGGCAAAGCCCTGCGAAACTTCGAGGGACATGCCGACAGGGTTGTATCCGTGGCCTTTACCATGGATGGCAGCCACGTGCTCACGGGAAGCTGGGACAAGACGGCCCGCCTGTGGAACATTCAGACCGGGGAACCGTTGCAGATCTTCCAGGGGCATTCCGGCGCGGTCAGTTCAGTCGCCATCTCTCCGGCTGGCAATCGCATTCTGACGGGGAGTTGGGATAAGACGGCCCGCCTATGGGATGCGCAGTCCGGCACGGAAATACGGAGTTTTCCGGGGCATTCCAGCGCAGGGCAGTCAATCGCATTCTCAATGGGCGGTCAACGGGCAGTGATCGCCAGCCTGGACAAAACTGCGGTGCTGTGGAACGTCGAAACTGGCCGCCAGGTTTGTACCCTCATCCATTGCGGCCGTGGCACCGTAGCGGCCACACCCGAAGGGAACTACATGGCTCCCAAGGCCGCGCTCAAGAGCGTGGCATTTGGGATCGGAAACCGCGCTTTGCCCTTCGATCAGTTCGACCTCAAGTTCAATCGGCCCGACCTCGTGCTGGCAAACATCGGGCTTGCTCCCACCGAATTGGTGAACGCCTATCGCACCGCCTACGAAAAGCGGATCACGAAGCTCGGCTTCACCGAGGCGAGGCTCGGTGGCGACTTTCACTTGCCAGAGATCGCCCTGCTGTCGCAACAGCCCTTTTTCACACAAGAGAAATTGCTGAAGCTCGGAGTCCGGGCCAGCGATTCGGAGTGTTTGCTGGATCGCGTGAACGTCGATGTCAACGGCGTACCGTTGTACGGGGCCGAGGGAATCCGGCTTCGCGACCGGAATGTGAAGGTCTGGCAACAGAACATCCAAATCGAGCTTTCGACCGGCAAGAACACGATCCAGGTGTCGACACTCAATGACCAGGGCGCGGAATCGATCAGGGAAACATTGGAAATACGTTGCGACGCCACCGCGCCACCGCCGGAACTGTATGTGGTAGCCGTCGGCGTCTCCGACTACCGTGATCACCGGTATCGTCTGACCTACGCGCAGAAAGACGCTCATGACCTGACGGAGCTCTTGCAGAGCAAAGCGGATCGCTTCGGCCAGGTGCATGTCGCGAAATTTTGGGACCGAGAGGCGACTCGCGACAATATTCTCAAGGTCAAGAAGCTGCTGCTGCAATCGCGGGTGGACGATGAAGTCGTCATTTTCTTTGCAGGTCACGGACTGCTGGACACCAAGTTGGACTACTACTTTGCGACCGCCGACACCGACTTCGAGGATCCGGCGAAGGATGGGCTGTCTTACGCGGCCATCGAAAGCTTATTGGATGGCATCCGGGCTCGCAAAAAGCTGTTGCTCATGGACACCTGCCATTCCGGAGAAGTGGACAAGGAGAGTGTCGAGGTCACAGTCGCCGACGCACTGCCGCAAGAGAAGATCAAAACACGGAGCTATCGCAGCCTTCAGCGTCTGGATGCAAGCCGGCTGGGATTGA
>CAZPUJ010000259.1:0-6552 GCA_964589725.1 uncultured Planctomycetaceae bacterium | reverse complement strand
ACCGACGGTCACGTGCCGCTCTTGCATCGCCTCCAGTAACGCCGCCTGAGTCTTCGGCGGTGTGCGGTTGATCTCGTCCGCCAGCAGGATGTTCGTGAAGATTGGGCCCTGCATGAACTGGAACGACCGCTGCCCGGTCTCCGGGTCGTCGCGTAGAATATCGGTCCCCGTGATGTCTGAGGGCATCAAGTCGGGTGTGAACTGAATGCGGCGAAACGACAGCGACAGAATCCGCGAGATCGTGTTGACCAGCAATGTCTTCGCCAGACCCGGCACGCCGATCAACAGAGAATGCCCGCCGCTGAAGAGCGCGATCAGCAACTGATCGACGACATCGCGCTGTCCGACGATCACCTTGCCAATCTCATCCCGCAACCGCAAGTACGCCGCCGCCAGCCCTTTGATGGCTTGCGCCTCGCGCTCGCGTGCCGCAGCTTCGGCGTCTTCAGGGGCGGCAGCTTCCACAATAGGTGCGTCAGGCATGGTTGTTATTCTTCGCGCGCTTTCAGCCTAAAGTTTGTCCGCGAACATCTCCTTGTAGTTGCGATTGCACGTCGTAAACTTCGACGCCTTCGAACTCGTCAGCGCGGCCGGGGACCGGGTGAGATGATAAAGCGAACGTAGCCCCCAACTGGGCACTCGTCTTCAGCATTTCCCGACGTGTCAACATTGGCTCGATCTTAACTCTCATCGACCTTTGTCGTGGCCGACGACGTGCGGTTGACAAGAATGTCGGTGTAGGATCCTCGAAACTCCGACACTGTTCGGAATCGTTGTACGGTCGCCACGATCTGCTCGCAACGCCGGAGGAAATCGCCAACTTCTCGGAATGGTTCGAACAGACGGTGACGGCGCTTCCCGTGCGAGTCTTCGTCGCGCTGGGTCAGATCGCTTGGCGGAAGATCGTCGATCAAGCGCTAACGGCCGGTTGGCTGGAGGGCCGCCGGCCAGTGTCTGTTTCCGTACAGGTCGCATGACGACTATCGCCACGGCGCGGCATCAGGCTCACGAGGTGCGCCGTTCGCGCTTCTGACGCCAGGTACGGACACGGTAAATCAATGCGCTAAGAGCAACCGCCAGGGCCAACAGCAGTGTGGCCGCGGAAATCAGGAGGGCGACGGTTCCGCGCCAGCCGGTTTTCTCCTCCAACGCCATCACTTTGATGGTGCCCACAAAGAGGGCGCAAGCGGCCGGGAACGCCGCGAAGCACAACGCGATGAACTTCACCAGTGTCATCACGCCTGAAAGCAGTGTCAGGATTGCAGGCGGCTGCTTTCCGCGTTGATGAAGGGCGACATAACGGAGATGGCAGGTATCTTCGACCCAATCTGCGACCGCTGCGATGAGCGGCAGCAATAACCAGAGCGGCAGATGGAGGTATTCTTCACCGAGCCATTGCCAGCCGAGTTCGTGCGCACCGAACCACAGACCGAAGCCGAATACACCGGAATACACCGGGATATATCCGAAGATGTCGCGCCAGAGCGCTTCCCGCACCGTTTCACGAAGGACTCGGGCGGCCGGACCATTTTGCACATCTTTGTCCGCTTCGCTCCAGCGGCAAGCGAGCATCGTCCGCCAAGTTTCCAGACACCTGGTGACCGCGTTGGGCGTACAGCAAAACTGCAGCGGAATGATCGATCCGAGGTTCGTCCGCGTCATCGGTCCCCCAACCCAGTTCAGCGCATTGAGGAAATAACCAAAGCCGAGTTGCAGCAGGATCAGCAGTCCCGCGACTCTTGCTTCCGCCGCTGGCGGAATGTCGGTCACGTGCGGATGTCCGAAGGCAGGAGTGAAAAGATCACCGAAAAAGCGCGCGAGCAGAATGACCAACGGAGCGATGCTGATTGCGACCGCAGAGCCAACGAGCAGGCCTCCCAGGCCGCCCCGGACTTGCCGGTTTCTCGGAGCCGCATCGACGAAGTTCGCGATCACCACTCCAATTCCTGCGGCGATGGGCACGCCCCACCACTGTTGGATGATTTCGATCGCGTGCGTCCACGCACTCGCGTGCGTTGCCGCGTACCATCCACTCTTCCATAACCGCACGAGTGCTGTCGCACAGCCGAAAACGAAAAGCACGAAGCCAAAGGCGCGAAGCCAATAAATCGAATCGAAAATCGCTCGCCGCCGCGCCGATGCTCGTCCTGACGCGAGCCAGAAATTCGCTCGGCTTTCTCCCCAATCGACCAAGGCGAAAGCAAATGCCGTCCCGCAGAGCAGCAAGAGTGGCGGCGATTCTCTGCACGCCGTGAACAGCTCGTTCATGGAAGCCAATCCAACTGCGGCAAACGTGGCCCACAATGCCAGGATCAAATAGGCGGCAAGTGTCGTCCCCAGCCAGGTGTGCTGCGGTATTCGTTCCGCGATCACTCGTAGAGTCGCCGCATCAGCGCAGGTCGGCTCCGCATCAAGTTTCCGCCGCGCGTAGTCCACCAAATTCGGCGGCTGGTAGTCCGGCTCCTTGGCGGCCCAGATAAGCGCTGTGGAGTCGATCTGTTCGTTAATGGATTGAAGTGAAAATCCGGCAGGCGCCTGACCGTTGTTCTTAGCCTTGTCCTCAGCCCTTCTCAGGCTTGCGCGCATTTCCGGCTCAGGATCGATCTTCCGGTAATGGCGTTTGCCCCTGATGATCTCGGTCCAGAACGGCTTCGCGAATTCCGCATACGAGTCGCGAGGTTTAGGCATGGTCGTGGGCGACGCAAAAGAAATGCTCTCGCATTCCAGACCGGCCTGCTGAGCTCCTGCAAGCAGCCATTGAAACGGGAGCTGCGCCAGTTCGTTATCCGGATACCCACCGCCGATATTCGAATGCGCTCCGACAAACCAGCGCTGCTCGATCTTCCGACGCCACATGGCGCGCTTTTGCGCCCAATAAGTCGTGGCGTCTTGCTCCATCATGGCCTTGCGTTGATTATCCTCCTCGATTTCTCCATGCCCGATGAATTCGACGAGCGGCGTGTGATTGAAACTGCTGCGGTGTTCATCCAGAGCGAGGGCATGGCGGCACTGCTGAACCAGCGTCGTTGCGTGCAGGTTATGGTGCATCGCCAGTTTGCTTTTGACGCCGGGAATCGCCAGAGCGTCAACACCGACCGCACCGACGGTGTCATAAATGCCGAGATAGGTGATTCGAATACGCCGCGACCAGCGCACGAGCAACCGCTCTGCGGAGTTGAGATCATCCACCAACTGACCTGGCACGCGGTCCTGCGCACCCGCTGCGGTCTTATTCCCTTCTCGCCTCTGCTCCTCGAATCGCCGAACATTCCAAGGATCAACAACAAGGTCATTGATTCGCCGGATGTTTGTCGGATCTTCGCCAAAGAGGATGTCCCAAAAACTGGTGCGATATTCGCGTTTGCGGCCTAAGAGACAATACTCCTGCCAGAGCTGATTCACCGAGAGCGGAGCGCCGCGCCGCAGCAAACCGCATGTGGCAATAAACCCGACGAGCGACCGAGCGGTATAGGCTCCGCGGCTGAACCCGAAGATGCAGATTTCGTCCGCGTCAACCGAGTCGCCTTTGTCGTGGTAATGCTCGACGAGCCAGTCGTACGCCGCGCGTACATTCTCTTCGAGGCCGAAGCCGAAGCCACCTCCCGTAATCCCATCGAGCACTCCGGTTCCGACACCCTCATCGTAGTATCGAAGCTGATTGCAATTGGCGTTCGCATCCGGCCAGGAGCGCTCAATCGACAGGGCGAAATGGTGGATGACGTTGGTGCTGTCGTCCTTGTTGTTCCAAGTGCCATCGAGGCACACGACCAATCGCTGTTTGGTTCGCATCGCGACTAACATTGTGGGTTGTTCGAACGTTGCCGACGCGGCTGTGTTCATCCGGCCCCGACAGGCTACGAAAGAACACCGACCGATTGAAGCGTGACGGGGGCGTTTTGAAGTTGTACCTTTGCCCCGAAGGGCAACGCCCTGCGTGTCGTGGATGCGAATGCTATTCAAGCGGAGCCATCATGCCTCAATTGCGGATTGTTCGGATCGTCGGTTGGTGCGCCAGTCTGTTGAGCTTAATGGACGTTGTTGAGCCGACGTGGGCTTGGTCTGAGAAGCCTTCCGCAGTTCCGGTGGCCAAGCCGACGGTTGATCAAGTCGTGTTGCGTTCGGGCGCGCGGCTGCGGGGGTTGGTCGTCGACCGCGACAGGGCAGGGGGGTTGACGGTGCTTGTCAGAGCCGCCTGGATGCTATCAGCTCAGCCAAAGGTTGCTGTCGAGCAAACTCGTGCGACCGCCGACGAGCAACTCCGTGCGACCGAACAACTGGTCGGACGACTGAAGGTTGAATTGGATCGGCGAAAGGAACTCGATCAGCCTCAATTGCTGTTTTTTCTGAAGCAGGAACTCGAACGAGCCGAACAACAGCTCACTCAGATGGAACCTGCGGAACCCGAGTTTGTGTGGTTCGATTTACGTGCGGCACAGGTCGAGAAGTTACTGCCCGCAACGTCCGAGGCCCGATTCGTCGCGGCGTGGGCTTGGAGCGAGCGGTTGGACGACGTCGAATCGCGCGAGCTGGCGGAATTGCAGCGAGAGTTGAAGGGCCGGAGCGTCTCCGCCACTTCCTGGCCGTTGCCGTTGATCGAACGCTTGCCGCCGCGATTGCAAGACGATCGCGAATGGGCGGCGCGAATGGCGATCGTCGAACACGCACTGGTCTCGCCGGTCGAGTTTCAAGGCACCGGCGAGTCGATCGTGCGCACGGATTCGTCGGCCAAAGGAAATGCGCCTGAGATCGGCACGCTGGTCGTGCAACTGTTGCGGCAACAAGTGCAGGCTCAACTGAAGGACTTGCTGGGCGAAGCTTCGCCAAAGCCGGCAACGCCCGCGAAAGACGCTGCGCTGCAAATGGCGATTGACGCGACTCAAGCCGCCGAGCGACGCGGCTTCCGCGTGACGCGAGTTCAATCGAGTGGCGAGTTGCGGCAATCATCCGTCACCACTCAATTCGTGGTCCGCTTGCCGAACGGCGCGTGGGAAACCATTTGGCAGCACGTCGAACACGCCGACGCGACGAAGCCGCGTCCGGACATCGAAGACCGCATCAAGGACGATCCGCGAATGAAATCGGTGGTGAGTTTGCTTCAAACCGCCGGCCTCGCGGCCGAGCAACCGTTGCAGCAAGCGCTCCGTTTCGGTGCCGCCACAATGTCCGCTCAGCAAGCCGCGGACCGGACGTTCTTCACGTTTCGCGACAGCCTGCTGCGAACACTGGCGGGGCCACCGCTCCGAACCTGGTAGCGTCCGACGTCACTCCGGATTCTCGACCCTTGGCATGTTTTGAAGCGAAAAGCGATCCTGAATTCAGACGACACGCGTTTGCGTACAGCGCTTGCGAATCGTTTGACGCTTGACGTGCAATTGGGTGCCGCGGTTAACGTCGAGGCTCCGCCGCGCGCAGTTCGCGGGCTCTGTGGCGGTCGGCCTCGGCCAGCTTCTCGTGGCCCAGTTGCCAATACGCTTCGGCACGCATCGCGAAGGCCTCGGCATCGTGAGGATTCATCTCGATGGCCGCGGTGAAGTCGTCAATCGCCCGGTCGTACTGCCCCAATCGCCAATGGACCTCGCCGCGAGATCGTCGGCACACGGGACATTTTGGATCAATCCGCACGGCGGCGTCGTAATCGGCCAAGGCATGCACCAAGTCTCCCTTTTCAAGAAACATTCCGCCGCGGCAATTGAAGGCCTCATGGTTCTGTGGGTCGAGTTCCAAGGCGTGGTTGAAGTCGAGCAGTGCCTGGTCGTGACGTCCGGTCGCGCGCCACGTATCCCCTCGGTTGCGGTACGCGATGATCATTTCGGGATCGAGCCGGATCGCTTCCGAGTAATCCTCCAAGGCCTTCTGGTAATCGCCCTGCTCGAACCAGAGGTTTCCGCGATTGTGCCAAGCGCCCACCAAAGTTCGATCTCGTTGCAGCGCGGCGTTGTAATCGCTCAGTGCTTTGCCGGAATCATTCAAAGTGTCCCAGAGGTTGCCTCGACGGAAAAACAAATCACCGTCATCTGGGTCGAGTTCGATCGCGGCGGTGTAGTCCGCGAGGGCCTTCGTGTCTTCCCCTTGGCGGAGCCACGCATCGGCACGGCTGCAAAGTGCACGTTTGCTTTTCGGGTCAAATTCCAAGGCCGCACTAAAGTCCGCGATTGCCTGGTCGAGCTTCTCGCAGTTCAGCCACGCCAGCCCACGGTTGAACAGAATCATGGGGTTGTTCGGCGACAGTTCCAGCGCGCGGTTGTAGTCCTCCAACGCCTTGTCCATCTGCTTGAGTTCGTCCCAGCAGTTGCCGCGGTCCATGATCGCGGGGACATATTCCGGGTCGAAGTCCAGCGCTGTGGAGAAGTCGTCGATCGCTTTTTCGAACTGCTGCTTCGCTTCCCAAACCAGTCCTCGGTCGTAGTACAGGTCGGCGTTCTCCGGAGACAGTTCGATGGCCGCGTTGTAGTCATCGAGTGCTTCGTCCCACTTCTGTTGGTCAGCGAGCGCGCCGCCGCGGAGCATAAGCGCTTCGGAATCGTCCTCTTCCAGATGCAGAACCTCCGAGAG
>CAZPUJ010000258.1:0-2638 GCA_964589725.1 uncultured Planctomycetaceae bacterium | reverse complement strand
GGATTGGGAATGCCGACCTCGGCCGCCGTTCAAGGCGATTACGTCTCCGTGCCGGATTTGCACGGCCGAGTGGTCATCCTCGACAAGAGCAACACCATCATCGCGGTCCTCGGCCACAATGCGGACTCGGCGACGCGAGTGAACCACAATGTCCCGCAAGACAAATGGATCGAAGGCATCTTCAACGGCACGCACGGCTCCTACTGGGACAAGGACGGCAACCTGTATGTGCAGGATTGGAACATCTCGGGCCGTATCATGAAGCTGGTGCGGGTCAAGTAACCGCAACTCCGGCACGATTGGCAATTCATGAAATACGGCTCGGCTCTCATCATCTCGTGGCTACTCGTCGCTTCCGTCGGTGCCGCCGACCCTTTGCGGCCGGTTAAGGTCTTCATCCTCGCCGGTCAGTCCAATATGGAGGGGCAGGCCGTCGTGGACTTGGACGGCAAGGACTACAACGACGGCAAAGGGACGTTGAACTTCCTGCTACGCGATCCGCAGATGGCTCCGCTGTTTCAGCACCTGAGGAGAGAGGATGGAAGCTGGGAGGTGCGCAACGACGTCTGGTGCCGCTACAAACGCGAGCATGGTCCATTGCTCGCGGGACCGTTGACGATGGGGTTCAGCGTTTACGGCGACCGACACCATTTCGGCCCTGAACTGCAATTCGGTCATGTGCTCGGAGATCACTTCGAGAATCAAGTCTTGCTGATCAAGACGGCCTGGGGCGGCAAGAGTCTCGTCCATGACTTTCGTCCGCCGTCCTCCGGCGGCGAGGTCGGGCCGTACTACACCAAGATGGTCGAGCAGGTTCGCGAAGCTCTAGCCAACCTCAAGCAGGACTTCCCCGGCGACAACGGCGCGGACCATGAGTTGGCGGGTTTCGTGTGGTATCACGGTTGGAACGATGGCGTCGATCCAAAGAACGCGGTACCGCAGTACGAGCAGAATCTGGTCAACCTAATCAACGACATTCGCAAGGAATTCAACGTTCCGAGGTTGCCGGTCATCATCGGCGAGCTGACCGGTCCGTGGGTGGATGCACCCGGCGCGTGGGCCACGTTGCGAACAGCTCAGCGGAAGGCGGCTGAGCGTCCAGAGTTCAAAGGCTCGGTGCTGTTCGTCGAGACGCACGATTTCGTGCGCAAGCCGGAAGACTCGCCGAATCCCGGTCACGGACATCACGAGTTCGGCAACGCTGAAACGTACTTCCTGGTCGGCGATGCTCTGGGCAAAGGGATGACGACGCTGCTCGCGTCACCGCCACCCGAAGCCAAGGCTGAGCTGCCGCAACCGACCTCTCGCTCCGTGCGTAAGCTCGAAGGATGGACGATTCGCGTGGATGACCGATTGCTCGGCGACGCGCCCGACGCGGCACTCGGTGCGAGGACACTCCGCTTTCTCGAAGCAAAGCTGGTCGACATCAAAGCGGTGGTCCCGGCAGAACGGGTCAAGGACTTCCAGGGCGTCACGATCGTGCTCGACCTGAACTGCGGCAAGCTGGGATCGATGCAGTATCACCCCGATGCCGGTTGGCTCAAGGCGAATGGATATCCGACCGAATTGGCGAAGTGCGTCCATTTGCCGCGAGCCGACGACGTGGCAACGCGGCGGAACATCAACGAGCAACCGTGGGTGATCCTGCACGAGCTGGCTCACGCCTTTCACGATCAGCAGTTGAACTTCGACGAGCCGCGCATCAAAGCCGCTCACGAGAAGTTCAAGCAGAGCGGCCACGGCGACGCGACGCTGCTCTACAACGGCAAACGTGTGAAGCATTACGGCCTGACCAACCAAATGGAGTTCTTCGCCGAGATGACCGAGTCCTTCTTCGGTGTCAACGACTTCTTCCCGTTCAATCGCGCCGAGTTGCAAGAAGCCGAACCCGAACTGTTCCAGCTCCTCGCGGAGATTTGGATCTCGCCGGAGAAACGAGCACCGGCAGAACCTGAGCGAAAGTCCGCCGAGGGGATGGGTCTTTAGCGACGATTGATAAGGAATACTGATGCCGCTCACCGATCATCCCACGGGGAACTATCGCTTCCTGCCAGGCATCGCACCGTACTCGTGCGGTGTTGTCGCCGGTCCCGGCTACGAGATTGTGCATGTCACGCTTCAGCGACCCGTCCCGTATCTCGAAGGGTTTGAAAAGATCGCGGCGTACCTCGCTGCGGAAAGCCGAGCCAAGACTGCGCTGTGTGCGATCTCGCTGCGTTCGCCGCGCCCGTTTAGCTTCCTGGGCTTTGCCGATTTCAACGCTGAGTACACCGACATCTTGCAGCGCTGGGGTCTCTTCGTGAACGGAGTGAATCCGGTCGCTCGGACGAACGTGGCTCCGGTCATCAACCCACCTAGTGAACCGGCGCTGTATGGCTTCTCGTACACACGACCGTGTCCCGGCAATTCGCCGCCGACGTTTGTCGTCGCAGGTGCCGGAGAGCTGCCCGAAGGAATCCTATCGCGTGAGGGAATCGTGGCTCTCGGCGATACCTCGCCCGATGGTTTAGCGATCAAAGCTCGCTTCGTGATGGACTTGATGGAGACTCGGCTGCGAGATCTCGGCGCGGACTGGCGGCTGGTCAGCACCGTCAATGTCTACACGGCCCATTCGCTGACGCCGCTGTTGCCGGAAATC
>CAZPUJ010000257.1:0-2819 GCA_964589725.1 uncultured Planctomycetaceae bacterium | reverse complement strand
CGATGTCTTGGCCTCGCAGCAGCAGATGATCCTCGGCTTTCTGGACTGGCTGGAACACGACCGGCCGAACTTCTGGAAGCAGTACATGCTTCGTAGTTTCGACGTCATCGCCGAGGCCCGCGCGCAACTCGAGAGGTGTTTGCTGCGCACCGTCGCCGGGCATCGTCCGACATGCTACGAGGAAAAGCTGGCCCTGCAGGCGGCCAAGCAACGGCTGGAAATGGCCCAAGAAAAAATCGAAGCGGTCAAACACTGGTGCGTCACTTGCCGGCATGAGATCGACGAGCACGACGGCCGGCGCGGACAGCTTCAGCAGTACATCGAAACCGACTTCGTTCGTTCGCTGACGACGCTGGAACGGATGATCGCCGCGATCGAAGCCTACTCGGAAATTGAGTCCGCCGCCAAAGAAGCCGCGCCGCCACCGGCCAAAACATCTTGATCAACGGAAAACACCATGCGCATCGTCGATCTCACCGTGGACGCAACCAAGCTCTACAAAGCTCATGTTGAACTGGTGCAAGCTTGGGAACTGACCAAGGAGCACTGGAAGGACGAGAATAGCCAGAACTTCGAGGACAATCACCTCGCGCCGCTGAGCCCGCTCGTGAAGATGCTGCTCGACGCAACCAATCGACTCAACGAAGTCTTCTACCGCGCCGAGCGAGACGTCGCCTCGCCACACGAACAGTAGGACGGATTGGCAATCCGTCCTACGGGGAACGGGCGGGCCATCTATTTTACACGCCTCATGCCGTCGGCTTGAAGATACGTTGCAGTTCTTCCAGCGACGTGAGTCCGCTGGCGACGTGACGTAGAGCGTCCTTTTGGAAGGTCAGCATCCCTTCCTTGCGAGCTTGCGTGCGGATCGCGTCGGCGTCGGCCCCTTTGGTCACCAATTCCTTGATGGCCGGTGACATCTCGATGTACTCGAAGATGCCCGTGCGGCCGACGTAGCCGACGTCGCCGCATTTCTCGCACGGTTCGGGCTCCTCGACCTCGCGTTCCTCGGTCTCGACCGGCACCGGCTTGCGGTACAGCGTCTTCGTCCCTTCCGGCAAACCGACTTTTTGGACCAATTTCGGATTGGGTCGATACGCCTGCTTGCAGTCGGGACACAGCTTGCGAATCAGTTTCGTGTTGACGGTCGCCATCAAACCGTTGGCCACCACGCTGGCGTCTTTGGTCCACTGCACCAACTGCAAGATCGCGCTGGCGCAGTCTTTCGCAGGCATCTCGGTCAGGATGGCGAGATTCTCCTGCTGCCTGAATACGGTGTCGGCCATGTCGGCCGTCGTCAGCGGATCGATGAAAACCGCATCGGATTCGACGCGCTTCACACGCACGATTGTCATCTCCACTTCGTCGTCCGGCCGCGCTTCGAACTTGGAAACATTATTGACCTCACGCGTCCCCATGTCGCGAATGGTATGGATCGAGTACAGGTAACAGTCCATGGCGCGCAACATCCCGAACACTGTGGACGTGACACCCGTGTTCGGCAGACCCACCGCCAGGCTCAGCCCTTTGCGCTGACTGGTCCATTCGCGGACCTTCTCCTTCAGCGTGCTCGGCATTCCCAGTTCTTCGGGAGTGAGCATCTTCTCCTTTAAGTTGCGGATCTTGACGGAGACTTGTTCGGCCCCTTCGACGGGTTTCGTTTGAACGATCAGTTCCCAAGGCAGTTCGTTCCACTGAGCTTTCAATCCGCCGACTTGCGGCTGATTGCGAACCTTGATGTCCAGTCCCGAAAGCAGCTTGAGCATCTGAGTAATCGCCAGCCCCTGCGGCTTGGTCAGCTTGCCGCCGGCGTACGCGATGCCGTCCACCAGAAAGGCGACTTGCGAACGCTCCCCCTTGGGGTCGATGCGAATCAGCTCCGCGCGACGCGACAGCCCATCCGTGACCAATTCCTTCGCCGGATTCAGGCCCGCCTGTACCAACCGCGCGTTCTCTTTGAGATTGGCCTCCTTGCCATTGATCGCTCCCTGGAAAAGGACAAGTTCGACTTCCTCCTCTTCTTCCTCGTCCGCTTCATCACGACGACCGAATCCGAAGACCACGGCAATACCTCTTCTTTTGGAGTGCGGTGGCTCGACACCGCTTTCTGTCTTGGATTTTCTGACACCAGTAAAGCGAAAAGAACCAAACAATCCAAAGCGGTGTCGAGCCACCGCACTCCAAATTTACAGCAATCCGTATTTCTTAAGTGTGCCGGCCAGGCTTTCTCGCTGCGTAGCGTCCAGCGGCGTGAGCGGCAAACGGACCTCGCCCGTGTCTCGGCCGAGTAATTGCAGCGCGGCTTTCACGGGAATCGGATTTGTCGACAGACCCAACATGTCGCGACACAACGGGAAAAGTTTGCGATGCCAACTTTGAGCCGACGCCAGATCGCCGCGATTGAACGCCGTCAGCATCGCCCGGACGTCTTTCGGGACGATGTTCCCTACCACCGAGACGACTCCGCGTCCGCCAATCGACAGCAACGGCAACGTCAAACTGTCGTCGCCCGACAGCAACGTCAGCTCGCTCAGCGCCAGAATCTGCGACGCCTGATCCATTGAACCGGTCGACTCCTTGACCGCCACGACCGTTGGCAATTCGCCGATGCGAGCGATCGTTTCCGGCTCGATGTTCTTGGCCGTGCGACCCGGAATGTTGTACAGCACAATCGGCAAGTGGCACGCCTCGGTCAAAGCTTTGAAATGCTGATAAAAACCTTCTTGCGTCGGCTTGTTGTAATACGGAGCGACAACCAATGCTCCGTCCGCGCCGGCCTTCTGAGCGAACTTCGTCAACCGAATCGCTTCAGCCGTGCA
>CAZPUJ010000256.1:0-3188 GCA_964589725.1 uncultured Planctomycetaceae bacterium | reverse complement strand
CTGCGCGGCCTGTCAACACTGGACTACTTTTCCCCAATTCCGCCGGAGTAAATTTCCCCACCCTGTAGCGGTTCCGGTGCTCAGCCGGTGAGTCTTGCGGTGGCCTCCTTTCGAGGGCGGCCGGGGCCACGTTTGATGTCGGGTGAGGTTGCGCTTTGCAGGGCCGCGCGGTTGCGCAGATGCTCGGGCTGCGCATTCCACTGATCGCGGACACCCATTCCAAGCTGATCGCGGACAGCGTTCCGCTCGATCGCGGACACCCTGGGTGGGGTGCCTGAGTGACGGGCCCGATGGTAGGCCAACTGTCCGCCATCAGCGCCGAGCGAGGCCTGCCGGGTTATCCACGCGGCGCCCTGGCGCCGGGTGGATAACCCGGTGCCGAAGGCGGTTTTATCGGTCTATGCCTCGCCGCCCCGGCAGCCTTGTCCACGGCGGCGGCGTCGCCTGCGACGAACAGCCGCCGCGGTGGGCAAGGCGGGGCCCACTGGCACGCTGCTCGCGCGCCTCGGATGCCGTCAGGCTTGGGCCTTGGCCCGGCGCAGCGACTCGCCCTTGAGCGCGATGGTGTGCGAGCCGTGCAGAAGCCTGTCCATGATGGCGTCGGCGATGGTGGGCTCATTGAGCCATTGATGCCATGCGCTCGTGGGCAGTTGGCTGGTGATGAGCGTGCTGCGGCTGCCCACCCGGT
This sequence comes from uncultured Planctomycetaceae bacterium, assembly GCA_964589725.1. Classification (GTDB taxonomy): domain Bacteria; phylum Planctomycetota; class Planctomycetia; order Planctomycetales; family Planctomycetaceae; genus CAYSHJ01. The sequence continues at coordinate 2,500 of CAZPUJ010000256.1, read as the reverse complement.
CGTCCAGCAACTCCAGCAAGTCCTGGCGCTCCTGCGCGGCAATGGGGGCGATAGCCAGATCGTCGAGCACGATCACATCGAGCCGCGCCAACTGGGCCAGCCGGCGGCTGAAGCTGCCGTCCCCGTGGGCGACCTGCAACTCCTGCAGCAGCCTCGTGGCACGGGCGTAGAGCACGCTGAAGCCCTGACGAGCAGCCTGCTGCGCCAGCGCGCAACCCAGCCAGGTCTTGCCACAACCGGTGGCACCGGTGATGAGCACGTTGCGGCCGTGGCGGATCCAGTCGCCCTCGGCCAGCGCGGTGACGAGGTGGCGGTCCAGGCCGCGGCCGGCACGCCAGTCGATGTCCTCGACGCAGGCGCTGCTGAGCTTGAGCTTGGCGGTCTTCAGCAGCCGCGCCACGCGCTTGCCGTCGCGCCAGTCGAGCTCGCGTTGCACGAGCAAGGCCAGGCGCTGTTCGAAGGGCAGCCCCTCGGCGGCGGCCTGGGTGGCGGTGTCGCCGAGCGCGGCGATCATGCCGTCCAGGCGCAGGCCGCGCAGTTGGTCCAGAGTGTGTTGGTGGAGCATGGTGGGTTGGTCTCGATCGATGGATTGGGTGGGGTGGGGTGGGCGGTCAGTTCGACGGCCATCAGTGGTGCCCGTAGTAGCCGGGCCCGCGCACGTTGTCGTGGCTGGGCATGGACGGTGCGGCTGCGCCCAGCAGGTCGGCGTCCTGGCGGTCCAGGCCGCACTCCAGGATGGACTTCACGCTGCGGTAGTTCGGCGCCCTGATGGACTGCGCCCTTGCGCAGGCGGCCTCCAGCCGCTCGTCGCCGTACTGCCGCGCCAGGCGCATCAGCCCGAGGCAGGAACGGTAGCCCTGCTCGGGGTGCGGGCGGTGCTCCATCTGCCAGCGCACCACACCGCCGGTGGCCGCGCCGATGCGCTCACCCCAGGCGATGAGCTTGGCCGGCGTCCACTGCCGGTGCTCGCGGTGCGAGGCGGGCATGTGCTCGGCCACCGTGGTGAAGCCGCCCACGCGGGCGCTGCGCGCGTGCGTGGCGATGCGCTGGCGGCGCAGCAGCACCTCAAGCGTCGTGGCCGTGATGCGCAACTCCACCGCGGCGCCCACATGCTGGTGCGGCACCGAGTAGTAGTGGCCCTCGAAGGCGACGTGGTAGTCGATGTTGACGCGCGCCGGCTTGAACTGCGCCAGCACCATCGCCATTGCCGGCAAGGGCTTCAGGGCCGGCGCGTCCAGCGCATCGAAGGCGCTGCGCCGGCAGCCCGGCAGCTTCTTGAACGGGCGCTGGTTCAGATCGGCCAGCAGCGACGCGATTGCCACGTTGAGCTCGGCCAGGGTGAAGAAGCGCCGGTTGCGCAGCCGCGCCAGGATCCAGCGTTCGACCACCTGCACGCCGACCTCCACCTTGGCCTTGTCCTGGGGCCGCCCAGGGCGTGCCGGCAGCACCGCCACGCCGTAGTGCTCACCCAGCTCCTCCAGCAGCCGCGCTGTCGCGGGCTCGTAGGCGTCGGGGTTGGCGATCAGCGCACGCGGCTGGTCGGGCACCAGCAGCCGGGGCACGCCGCCGATGAACACCAGCGTCGCGATGATCGAGCCCACCCAGTCACTGGCGGTCTGCTGCCAGGTGGCACAGGCGTAGGTGTAGTTCGACGCGCCCAGCACCGCCACGAACACCTGGGCGCGGCGGACCTCGCCAGTCAAGGCATCGACCACCGCCACCGTCTGGCCGGCGTAGTCCACGAACAGCCGTTCGCCCGCCGGGTGCAGCTGGCGCATCGAGCGCTTGAGCCGCTTGGCCCAGGCGCGGTACTTCTCGCAAAAGGCGCTGTAGCGGTAGGCCTGCTCGGCGGCGTCGGCGCGGTACTCCTCCCACAGCAGTTGCAGGGTCACACCGGGACGCTTGAGTTCCTGGTGCAACGCGGGGTAGTCGGGCTCGCGGCGGTGCGTGCTGCGAGGGCGCGGCGGCGGGTACAGCCGGGCCTGGAGTTCGTCGTCGCTGAGGGTGCTGGCCAGCGGCCAGTCCACGCCGGCATCGCGCGCATACAGCGCGATCTCGCTGACGGTGGTCTTGCTGATGCTCAGCGACGCGGCCACCTGGCGCGTGCTCAGGCCAGAGTCGGCCAGTAGTTGCAGTGTTCGTCTGATCTTGCTCATGAGGACCCTTGGTGTGGGCATCGCTTCTCCCGGCCAAAAAGCCGGGCAGCCTACGCCTCGTTGGGTCACTCAGGACACCACGCAGGTGTCCGCGATCAGGATGGAACGCTGTCCGCCATCAGCGTGGAACGGTGTCCGCCATCACGGCGGAATGCTGCCCGCCATCAGAGCGGAACGGCGTCCGGGATCGCGCGGAATACGCAGCCGTGCTGCAGCGCTGGCGCCAGGAAGGCTTGCCCGACTACGCCCAGTTCGACAACGACACCGTCTTCCAGGGCTCCCATCGAGCTGCCGACAGCGTCGGGCGCATCGTCCGGCTGTGCTTGGCGCTGGGCATCACGCCG
>CAZPUJ010000255.1:0-2557 GCA_964589725.1 uncultured Planctomycetaceae bacterium | reverse complement strand
TGGACTTGCATGACCAGTTTCGCGCCGGGCGGCAAGACTCGCGCCATCCCAGTGGGCAGTCGGCGTGGCGAATTGCCCGGAGCCCAGCCTCCCAGGCCGCCCGCGGGCAAAAAGCCAGGAAAGCCTGCCGCGGTGGAGTAGCCGGGGCCGGGATCGTTCGCGTCGAGTTGCGTGCTTTTGTTCGTCGTGTCGAGGAACACGATAACGTGATGCACGACGCGGTTGTTACCAGGCTGCACTTCAATCGCATCGACGAATTTGTTCTCGGCGAATTCGGTCGGCAGCACGAAGCAGCGGTATACGTCCTTGCCGTCGGCCGGGACCTCGAACAGTTCACTGGGTTGCACGATCAAGTCGGGCTCGCCGAGCGACCAGCGGTCCGCGAATGCGACCGGCGCGGGCAACAGGTTGCGGTCCCCTTCTGGAGATCCGCGATCAACCCATTTCGCGACCAGCGCGATCTCGTCGGCCGACATCGCTCGGCGATTGTGGAAGTCACCGAAGCCGTCGACAGGCAACCATGGCGGCATCTGCCGATTCGCCGTAAACGCCTTGAGGTCATCGGCCCACGCGACGGCTTGATCAAACGTCAACAGCGAGAACGGCCCGATCCCGCCCGGCCGATGACAGCGTTGACAATGCCGTTGCAACAATGGAGCGATGTGTTCCGAGTACGTCACGTCCGCGGCATCCGCGTCGACTCGCATCGACCGCCGCGCGATCGGGCAACCGACGACCTCGGTCTTCTCGACTGACACTGAGCGCCCCGCGAGCAATTCCTCGAGCGCGATCTGCAAATCGTGCCGACGCACGTCGTTCGCCGCGGCGCCGCGCTTCGAGTACCGATCATCAATCCGGCCGCGATACCGGACCTCGCCTTGTTCATCGAGCAGCACTGCCGTCGGACAATGATCCACGCTCAACTGCCGAGCGACAGTCGCCGCCGCGTCTTTCAGCACCGGGAACACGATTGCGAATTCCTTTCGATGCCCGGCGATCTCACGCAAGCTTGGTCCATCGTTGGAATTCAACCCGACGACGACAACTCCCTTTTCAGCGAACGTCCGCACGAGTTGATTGAGCGTCGCGATATACCCGTTCGAAATCGGGCACTCCGTCGAGAGGAACACGACGACGGTCGCCTTCTCGCCAAGCAACTCCTTGAGCCGAAACGAGCCACGTTCTTTCGACGACACTTCACGGCCGAGCAGACTGATGCTGTCGAAGCGCGCGGCATCGGGTCGTTCTTCACTCAGGCATGTGGACTGACGCAGCGCGATCATGCCGATCACGAGTGCTCCAGCCAAGACGATTGCCACCGATGTTCGTCGTCCGTGAAATCGCGGGTTCCGTTGCATGCTCCACCTTCCGTTGTCCATTCTCGGTTGCTCGTTCTGGACGCTTGGTTCCAATTCAATGCCCTTCCGGACGATACCAGATCATTCGTTACCAAGTTGCACGAGTTTGAGCAACTCGGCCACAGAGCGGACGCCGAGACGGCGCATCAGGCGGGAGCGGCGGTCTTCGATAGCTCGCAGCGTGAGGCTCAGTTCGGCGGCGATCTGCTTGTTGGACAAACCACTCGCAATCCGGTCGAGCACTTCGCGTTCGCGATCCGTCAGACGAGCCAAACGTTGCCGAGCCTTATCGCGGTGACTGCGATAATCTCGGTGTTGCTGGTCACGTTCCGAGGCTTACCACGTGCCGATCGTAACGGTTAGTGAAATGACTCCGGCCCCAGATTCCTAAAAATCGCGCAACGCGTCTGTCAGACAGTCTTCCACGGAGCGAAGCGACTCGGCGAGCCGAATCGAATGTTGGTCACTGGTTGCGCTCAGATTCGTCTGAAAAAGGTTGGTGCCATGCGATCCCTAGTTCGATTCCGCTGGCGTCCGCGCGTTTTGGGGATGCTCACAGCAATCCTTTTGAGTTGTTCGTTGACGCTCTCCCAAGCGGATGAGCCGGCGGCAGACTTGTCACCGGATCAAGTGTTTCACAGCGAAGAACCATCGAACATCGAACGATTGGCCACAGCCGAGCAGGCTCCCTATTCGGCGAGCTCCGCGGCTCAAGGTCCGATGAGCCAACCCGTTCCGTCAAGCCCGCCGCCGGCTGCCAAACCCGTACCACCGCCGCAGCCATGGAAGCCGGTCTTTTTTGATAACGACTTCAAGTACAAAAAGTCGCCCAATCACCCATACTTTCTGGGCGAAGAATTGAAGGATATGCCAGTGCCTTTCGAGTTCCTGCCGTGCAACAGTACGTTGTCCTACGGCGGCGAACTCCGGCATCGCTACATGGACGAGTCCAACCGGCTGCGACCAGGTGGACCAGGCCAAAGCGACTACAACTTGTGGCGCTGGCGTCAGTACGTCGACTTCCGCGCGGGAGACGACTTCCGTGTCTATGTCGAAATGATCGACAGTTCGATGTTCGGTTTGGACGCTCCGTACACGCCGCTGGGGATCGACATCAACCGTTGGGATTTGCAGAACGCGTTCATCGACATCAACGTGTTGGACTGGAACGACAAGCCGATCTACCTGCGAGTTGGCCG
>CAZPUJ010000254.1:0-12880 GCA_964589725.1 uncultured Planctomycetaceae bacterium | reverse complement strand
CCCCGGTCGCTGCCACGCGCTGTGGAACAAGCAGTCCCAAGTCGCGCAACCGCAAAGCCATTTCACAGGCACGCTGGATGGTCTCTGCGGAAGGAGCCGTGATCCCTTCATCTTCCAACTGGCTCGGATCGCGGTCCCATTTCCAGAGCCATTTTTCGAGGACCATCTGCCAGCCGTCGCGTTGTTCACGACGATTGTCTGCGAATCCCGTCGGCATCCGTTGGTCTTTCAGGAGGATTTGGATTTCATCCAGGACACTCTCCCGAGTTTCGATTTGACTCATCGGTTCGCTCCCCGAATTGGGAAATTCTGAACTTGCCCCTGACATGCTATTCAGAGTTTGAATGCGACGGCAATGGCATCCACGGCGATGCAGATGTTGTCGGACGTGCGAACGCGGGGTCAGGTGTTCTGATTTCTGTTTTTGGCCCACGATCCACCCGCAACACGATTTGCCAGTCAATCGCTCGACCCACGGCTGAGACTCTTCGTGACACCAAAACAGAAATCAGAACACCTGACCCCTCCGGCCCAGCACGATGTTGCGACGTTCGAGGCCGCGCTGCGTGACGTGATGCAGCCCGTTGGCGATGTCAATGCGGTTCGAGCGAGGCATGGTCTGCCTTCTGGGTTTGAACGCCCGACCCCAAGCCGCTCCATTACGAAGTCCTCACGTCACTCGACAGCAACACCAACCGAAAACCAATGTTGGGGAGTGAATTTGAGGGATCAAAGTAGAGGCGATAGGCCGAGCGGTCATCGGTGCGGCTTCCGTTCCACGTACCGCCACGCAACACGCGATTTTGCGATCCAGACGTCATCACCGGATCGCGCGTCGTACACATCTTGGCACCATTCCATCACGTTGCCATGCATGTCGTGCAAACCCCAGGCGTTGGCCTTCTTCTCCCCCACGGGATGCGTTTGATTCTCAGAATTACCTCCGAACCAAGCGTATTCTTCCAACGATTCATTGTCTCCGAAGCAGCACTTGCCCGTTGAGCCAGCTCGGCAGGCGTATTCCCATTCCGCCTCAGTCGGCAAGCGGTACGTCTGCCGGTGCTCGGCTTCGGCGGTGAGTTGACTGAGCTTTTCGCAATAGGCCGCTGCATCGTGCCACGAAACCCGTTCCACGGGATGGCGCGCGTTCCCAGAAAAATGGCTCGGATTGCTGCCAATCACGGCTTGATACTCCGCCTGCGTCACCGGAAACACGCCAAAGTAAAACGGCTGCATGATCTCAACGGAATGTGGCGGCTTCTCACTATCACTTTCGTTTGACCCCATTGTGAACTCACCGGGTTCGATCAACACGAACCGCATCCCGATCGAGTTCGACAACTTCTTCGGCAAGTCCGGTTCCTCCGGCAACACGTCCAGCAGCCGCCGCATGTCGTCACGCTTGGGCTGCAACTTCAACAACTCCTGCACCCGACCGCGCAAAAACCGCAGTCGGCCTTTCTGAACCGCGTCCTGAATGCCGGCATCCAACTGTTTGACCTGATCACGGTCGCCGCAAATCTTCTCGTACAGCTTCACGTCGCGCCAATGCAGCTCGAGCGTCTCGATCAACCGCGCCGCTGCCGCGAAGTCGTGCTTCTGTTCCGCCAATTCCCGAGCCTGCCGATGCACGTCATCCGCACAGCGTTGAGCCTCGGCGGCGTCGGTTCGCTGCTGAACCAACTTCTGTGCGGCCAACCCCGCCAGATCGACTCTCGTCGCTGGCTGACGCGGCGGTTCGGCTGCGTCGGCGAGAACAGTCTCCGAGCCGATCCCTCGGTTCACTGAGCGGGCCGTCAATGGTGGTGCTGGCCGGTTCAGAGACTCGACGGCTTCGAGCAGTTCGAGAGCGTTCTGGAAGCGATCTTCCGGCTTTCGGGCGAGCATCTTTTCGATGACGGCCGCGACGGCGGGCGGCGTGTCGGGACGGACCTCGCACACCGGCGGAAACGGGGCCGTCGCCACCTTGATCGCGACCTCGATCGGGGACGAGCCTTCAAAGGGGACTCGGCCGGTCAACAGGTGGTAGAACGTCGCGCCCAGAGAATACACGTCGCTGCGTAGGTCCGCGTCCTTCGCGTTGCAGCCTTGCTCAGGGCTCATGTAGTATGGCGTGCCCATGACGGCACCGGTCTGGGTCATCGTGCCCATGTCTTCGCGGACTCTCGCCAAACCGAGGTCCGTGATCTTGAGCACACCCGCTTTGGTCAGCATCAAATTGTCCGGCTTGATGTCGCGATGGACGATTTGCTGTTCCCAAGCATGACCCAGTCCGCGGATCGCCTGGAGCATCAAGCCGATGGCCTCCGGAATGGCGAATGGACCTTGTTCTTTGAGCCGTTGTTGCAGGCTCAGGCCATCCACCAACTCCATCGAAAAGAAGTGAAACCCTTGGTCCTCACCGATCTCATGGATCGTGACGATGTTCAGATGGTTGAGCCGCGCGGCGGCTTTGGCTTCGCGTTTGAAACGCTCGACGAACGTCGGATCGCGCATGAACTGAGCGGGCAGAATTTTGATCGCCACTCGGCGATCCAGCGTCTCTTGAATGCCTTCAAAGACCATCCCCATCCCGCCCTGGCCGAGCTTTCGAACTAGTTTGTATTGGCCAATCTGACTGAGCTTCGCCATCGCAGAATGATCCTCTTTGGAACGGGGTCATGCCATGCTATGCAACAGCAGGCGCAATTCAAACCGCGCCGTGACCGAATTCGCCCGCCTTCGCGTACGCCTTCGGCGAACCGTTCAACGGCCACAAGGGCCGAAGCTACTGCTGGCGTGAGGCGCCCGGCTGAGATACCTTGATCGCGTTGCGTACGGTCTTTCTTGTTCGGATGCGCGCATCGTTTGGCGAGCCCCGGACGTGTTTCAATTCCAAATTGTCCGAGGGCTAATCCGCCACAGGCGGATCGGCTCGCCGGTTGGGTTCCGGGCCATGTCACGACTCACAGCACTTCACAAAGATCGTTTGTTGCTCGACGGCGAAGACTGGGGCACCTATCAACGCTTGCTTCGGGTGTTCGACGAGCGACGACATCTGCGCATCACCTTTGATCGGGGAGCGCTCGAAATAATGACCCTGTCTCCGGAACACGAACGCTGCAAACATTTGATCGGCCGACTGATCGAGACGTTGACGGAAGAGCTGGGCCTGCCCATCGCCGGCTACGGCTCGATGACCCTGAAACGACGTCGCCAGCAACGCGGGCTGGAACCGGATGAGTGCTTCTGGATTCAGCACGCCGACCGCGTGCGAAACTTGCAGACGTACGATCCGCGTCGCGATCCACCGCCGGACTTGGTGGTGGAAGTCGACATTTCGCGGAGTTCGCTCAACCGCATGGACATTTACGCGGCGTTGAGCGTGCCGGAGGTCTGGCGATTCGATGGCTCCACGTTGACGATCTCTCGTTTGCAATCCGACAGCACGTACTCCGAGCAACCGAACAGCCTGACGTTTGACCGGTTGCGGTCCACCGATCTGGAGCGTTTCTTGCAACAGCGTGGTCGCACCGACGAGAACGAAATCATCCGACGCTTCCGTGCTTGGATTCGTGAGAAACTCGCTCGCGCCTGAGCCGGCACCGGACATTGCGAAGTTTGACGTCCGTGGCACTTCTCGGTGCCATGCAGCCTGCCCTGATCGCCGCTATCATGGCACTCTTCGTGTCGCCATTTCTTGAGGAACTCATGCAGCCGACTCAGTTCATCAACGTCGTCAACACGGTCCCGCTGATCGCGCCGAAGCTGCTGAAGACCGAACTGGCGATCACCCCGGGTGTCCACAAAACTGTGATCGAAGGCCGTCAGATCGTGCAGCGGATTCTGTCCGGCGAGGATCAGCACGTCGTGGTCGTCGTTGGCCCGTGCTCGATTCACGACCGCAAGGCGGCGATGGAGTACGCAACGCGGCTGAAGGCTCTGGCCGACAAAGTGAGCGAGCGGTTATTCCTCGTGATGCGAGTCTACTTCGAGAAGCCGCGCACGATTGTCGGTTGGAAAGGGCTGATCAACGACCCGTACTTGAATGATTCGTTCGACATCGCCACCGGGCTGCGTCTGGCACGCGAGCTTCTGCTGGAGATTGGCGAACTCGGTTTGCCGTCGGCGACGGAACTGCTCGAACCGATCACGCCGCAGTACATCGCCGACTTAATCACACTGGCATCGATTGGGGCGCGCACGACGGAGTCGCCCACGCATCGGCAAATGGCCAGCGGGTTGTCGATGCCGGTCGGCTACAAAAACGGCACGGACGGCAGCTTGCAGGTCGCCATCGAGGCCATGCTGGCTGCGCGCACGCCGCATGCATTTCTAGGCATCGACGGCGATGGTCACACGTGCATCGTCAACACCAAGGGCAATCCGTGGGGTCACTTGATGCTGCGTGGCGGCCGCTCGGGACCGAACTACTCGGCCGAGCACATGAAAGTCACGACGGAAAAGCTCGCCGCCGCCGGGTTGTGTCCGCGGTTCGCCGTCGATTGCAGCCATGCGAACTCGGACAAGGATTACCGCAAGCAGTCGCAAGTCTGGCGCGACGTGATTGCTCAACGAACCGCTGGCAACGACCGCATCATCGGGCTGATGCTCGAGAGCAATCTCTTCCCCGGCAACCAAAAGCTACCCACTGACCTGTCGCTGTTGCACTACGGAGTTTCGATCACCGACGGCTGCATCGGCTGGGACGAAACCGAGTCGCTGATCCTCGACGCGTACGACAAGCTGCGCGGGTGAAGCGTTCGGGTTGCTTTCGCACACGGATGTAAGAAAGGCACACGGATCATGAATCAATCTGTGTGCCTTTCTTACATCCGTGTGCGAAAGCCCTGTTCTTCAAATCAGTGGTGCGGCGTTGCCACTCGCGTCGACCGACCACGGCGTCCAGGCGAGCGCAACAGTCGAAACGTTGATGTCGGTCTTCTTGGGTTGCAGCGTGATCTCTTCGAGCGGGATCGCGTCCGCGTTCAAGGTCTGTTGGATTTTCTCCACCTCGGCCTTGAATTCGGCGTCGAGGTCTCGCAGACGCTGCTGAGTGGCCTCGATGTTTTCTTCGGCGTAACCGATGTCGGCCTTTTCGCGAGCGAGTTTGGTCGCGGAACGGGCGGCGGTGGCGGCTCGGCTGACGTTGCCGACGCTCATTGTCTTCTTGCCGAGAAAGGCGCTCAGCAACGACGTGCCGATCGATAGCATGGTCCCCATCGTTTGCGATTTGGCTTGGTCAGCTTCCTTGGCCTTGCGTTGCTCGGCCTTGCGGAGTTGTTCGTGCAAGGCCGTCGCTTTGGGAGCGAACTTCTGCCGCAGCTTTTCGACGTCGAGATCGCGTTCCTCGCGCAGAATTTGCGCCAAACGCGCGCGAAAGTCTCCTTCGGTCTCGCCGGGCTGTGATGTCTCTTTCCGCGACTTGCTCTTCCAAACCGTCAGCCGATGCGTGCGGTACAAGAACTCCTTCAAAGCCGTGGCCAACGAGCTGTATTTTTTGGGCTTGGCGAGGTCAGCCGGCATCGACGAAAAGAACGCTCCGTCTTGTGGCGTCTTCTCCAATTCCGGCGGGCCGTCGTGCGACAGCTCGCCTTGGTCCCAAGGATCAAACGCCAAGTCATCGTCGACGGCCGCGAGCATCGAGACGTCGTCCCACGTGTCGATGCCAGCCGACGTCTTCGTGAAACGGACCTTCGCCAAGCCAAGCAGCGTCGGTCGATAAACCAGCTTCGCACCGGCATCGAGTTCGTCTCGCACGGGGATGAAGTACTCCGCGATGTCTGGCGGCAAGACCGGGTGATGATCGCTGAGTCCATCGGGCGACGTGCTCGGAGCGCGAGCGCTCGACGCGACCGAAGTCGATGTCGCCGACGCGGCTTCGCGGCGCTGACGCATCAACTGATCGACCTGATCGCGCGACAACGGGCCGCGCAGGAACGACAGCGTCCAGCGCGTTTGAAACAGCGTCGGCGCGTCGTCGTGGACGTTGTTCATCAGGAAGACGCGCTTGCCGAGTCCAGAGAGGATCCTGTCGCACTCGGCCCGATCGAAGCTGATTCCGGTCGCGGCGGATGCGCCTTCGAGTCCATCCAGCACGCGGGCTTTGTCACGCTCCGTTTGCAAGCGGCCGAGGAACCACGTGCCACAGTTCGACAGGCCTTTGTAGTCGAGATCCACTGGATTCTGAGTCGCCAGCACGACCCCCAGGCCGAACGCGCGAGCTTGCTTGAGCAGCGTCAACATCGGAGTTTTCGACGGCGGATTCGCGATCGGCGGGAAGTAGCCGAAGACCTCGTCCATGTACAGCAGACAACGCAGGCTGCTGGTCCCCGACTGGCTTCGCATCCAAGCAATGACCTCGTTGAGAAAAATCGTCACGAAGAACATTCGCTCGCTGTCGGACAGATGGGCGATCGACAGAATCGAGAGTCGCGGCTTCCCTTCGACGGTCCACAACAGGCGTTGAATGTCGAGCGGTTCCCCCTCCATCCAGGCCGAGAATCCAGGCGACGCCAGCAGGTTATTCAAGCTCATCGAGAGCGCGAAGCGTTCGGTCGCGGGGAAAAACGATTCGAGGTCCATCACGCCGACCTTCTGAAACGGCGGAGACTGGATGTCTCGAATGAGCTGCCCGATGTTGAGGTCTTTGCCTGCTCGCCACGCGCGGTCGAAAAGGTTCGTCAGCAAGATGTGCTCGCGGCTGCGCACCGGATCGGCGTCGATGCCCAACAGCGCCAGCAAGCCAGCCGCCGCGGCAGAGACTCGCTCACGCATCGCATCGCTGTTGCCCGACACGGCCGGCGGTGGAGCCGCGAACGAACGCACGATGGCCAGCGGTAAACCCGCCTGACTGCCGGGTGTGTAAATCGTGACATCGCACGCCTCACGAAACTTCGTGATTCGTTCCGGAGACTGATCCCAACTGGCCAGTCCGTCCTTCCACGCCTTCGCTGTTTGTGCGGCGTCTTCGTCAGGCGTCAAGCCCTTGCGAGTGGCATCAGCCGCATCGATCCACGGCCGAAAGTCGTCGGCTCGCAATTGCGGGAACGTCAGCAAGAGATTTCCGAGATCGCCCTTCGGGTCGATGATTAAAGCCGGAATCCCGTCGATCGCGGCCTCTTCGAGCAGCGTCAAACCGAGACCCGTCTTCCCGCTGCCGGTCATACCAACGACGACCGCGTGAGTCGTCAGGTCTTTGGCATCGTACAGCAAATACTCCGGCTTCGCTTGCTGTGTCGCGAGGTCACATCGCTTGCCGAGATAGAAAACACCGAGTTTTTCGTAGTCCACGGCGATAACTTCAGAGCCAGAGATACTTCTGGACAAATTCGACGACGTCGCCGAAGAGGACGTAGCCGAGGCTACGTGGGCCACAACTGATTTTCGCCCGGACTTCCGCCCCGATGCGGCAGCGATTGATCAGGTCTTCCTTGTTGATATCCACGCGAACCCGCACGACGGCCGCGTCCTTCGCGTTGGAAGCATTCGACCGCGTCTCGACGTTTTCGGACGTCAGCTTCCCTTGGAAGCGGTCTTCGGGATTCGTGGCCAAGACGTACTCGACGACCAGTGGTCCCGATTCGGCTTCCTCAGCGGACCTCACCGCTCGCAACAAGTGGCCCATACGGTGTTCCTTGACTTCCAATTGCAGCCACCAGAGGCCGGTTTCGTCTTTGATCTCGAGCAGCAATTCGCCACGGCGAACCGGGCGGAGCTTGAGCTGTCGTTCGACTTCGAATGTCGCGATCGTGCCGGCTTGCGGAGCCACGACGGTGAGGTTCTCAAGCCGTTCTTTCAAATTCTCCGACAGGATCCGAGCTCCTTTCCATTCGACCTCGGTGGACTTCATCTTGCCTTCCAACCGGAGTTCCTCGATTTTATTTCCCCGCGCGGCCTCGAACTCGGTTTGCAGACTCGCAAGCGTTTGCTGTTTTTCCTCGACTTGATTCTTCGCCGCGAGCCATTGCGCATGCAGTTCATCGCTGAAAAGTCTCATGAGCGGCATGCCCGCTTCGACCTTGTCGCCACCTTTGACGAAGATCTCCACGACGCGGCCGTCCCACGGCGCGAAGATATCTTTTTGCACAACAGGCATCAGCCGGCCTTCGCCTTCGACGCGGTAGTCCCACGGTACGAGGCACATCGCGGCGATCAGTGCTGCCGTTGCGAGCACACAGGCGAGTACCTTCAGCTTGCCGCGGCCTTCCATGAAACGGAACGACTTACCCAGGAATTTCCACAGCGGCAACAAGAACAGCCGCTGATACGTCAAACCGTTGAAGAGCGCTTCCGACACGTGATCGGCCAGCGATTCGATTTTCTCCTGCATGCCGGGACGGGGCTGACTTTCTGAGATTTGTTCGATGATCAAACCGCCGATCGGTTTCTTCGGCTTGTCTTTTTTCTTGACCGCTTTGTCTTCCGGCTGAACGAGCGGCTCGCTTTCGAACAGCGGCCACACGATCACCATCCGCGAGCCGCTCTCTTGGATGTAGTCCGCCAGCGGAGTCGTGATTTGCGGCGGCAAGTGATCGAGTTTGCCGGTGTAGGTCAACGGCTCGCGCATCAGGATGACTTTGTTGGCCATCCCCGCCATGCGTTTGACGAGGTTGGCGCGCTGATGCACGGAGTCTTGACCGCTGATGGCCTTGATGACGGTCTTCTTGCCGTACTGCACGGCGACGCTCAGTCGATCGCAGCCAAGGAGCATTCGGCCGTCATTGGCCGCCGTAGCCGCGACCTCAGCGACATCCAAGCCGCGATGCAATTGCAGCAGGAATTGTTCGAATTCCTCGGTCACTTTGGTGCGTGCCTCGATCGTCGGCTTCGGAGCCGCTTGACGATCAAGATACCGGCAGGCATAGCCGCACATCTGCTCGATGAACTGCAAGAAGCCGGGGCGCGCGGCGGCCGGCGTGTCGACTCGCTGAAAGACTTCCACAACCCCGACGCACTTCTTCGACTGCTGCAACGAAGCCAGCACGATCAAGTCGTTCGTCGGCACATGCACGTCGCTGCCGTCGTTCGGACTGTGCGAACAAGCTTGACCGTTGGACAAGACCTCATCGAGCAGTTTTTGATTCAGCGCGGCGGCGTCCGCTTTGTCGAAAAAGCCAGTCTGCTTCAGATTGAGGTCGGTGAACAGGCCGATCTTGTTGCTGCCGTTCCGCAGCCAGACGGCTCCCGCACGCGCACCCACCGCACCGACAACACGCTTCAAAAACTCGCTGAAGAACTGCTCCGGCGGCATGTTCGAGCGCGACTGTTCCTCAATTTCCCGCGCAAGCTGAATGATCCGCTGGCGGACCTTTTCGACATTGTCACCCGATTCGCCAGTCGACATGGGAGGGCTCACCGGAGGGGAGGCGGACTGTTTGCTCTGATTCGACATGCTTGTAGATCCTGGCCGCTGCCGCAAGTTCTTTCACAAAGGCCGGGTTGTATCGGTTGTTGCGGAATAGCGGCAAGAGCAAAGGTTTGAAGCGACAAACTCGCGCGGTCGACTCAATTCGCCGAAATCTCGCGGCGGACGCTGCCAGCATCCGCCGCCGACGCAGGCAATTTTGCTCACGACAAAACGCCATCCGCCGTCGCAACGTTCGCTCGCCAATGATCAATGTTCAGCCCGCCGACGATCAAACTGCCGACGTGCGCATTCGATAACACGAAGCGAATCGCATCGGCCGCTGGCAGATGTCCGGACGACAGCCCTTTCTTCACAACGACTCCAACGCCTCGCTCTGCCGCGGAGGAGATGACGCCGGCGTGCGATGTGTCTTGCAGGTGATACTCGACCATCACGGCATCAGCCCAAGCGAGCGCGGCTGCCGCGCCAGCCGGCGTCTTGCCGGAAAATCCCAGGCTCCGCACATAGCCCGCGTGCTTCAGCTTCTGCAACGTCGGTACAAGGTCCGTCTGTTGCTGAATCGTCAGGTCGTCGCCGTTCGAGTGGACGAACAGGATGTCGATCACGTCGGTCTTCAGGCGACGCAGGCTCAAGGCAACGCTGGCGCGCACGGCTATCCCCGAGAAATCGTAAGTCGATTCGCCGTTGATGAACTGTTCGCCCACCTTTGTTGACAGCACAAACTCGCCGCGGCGCGGCGACAGGCAGCGACCGATCCGCTCCTCGCTCAAGCCGTACGCCGGGGCGGTGTCGATCAGGTTCACACCCAAGTCCAAAACGCCATTGAGCAGCCGCTCGACGGTCGCGTCGTCCGGCAGATCGTACGGCTGCGGATATTTGACCTTCTCGTTGCGTCCAATCTTGAACGCGCCGAAACCAAGCGGCGTGATGTGAACTCCGGTCTGTCCGAACGGTCTGGCTTTCATGAACGGCCTTCAATCGATTAAACGGAAGAATTGTCGCTCATGGTCAGGCGGCTTTCGAATGTGCCGGTGGAATTCGCGCCGTCAGTTCTGCATCGCGCAGCCATCGTCGGGCAGTCTCCCACGGCGGCAACGCGACGGCTGGCCGAGGCCATGCACTCAGTACTGAGTACTCAGTACCGCGTGCTCGATCGTCGGCAGTGCGTACTTGGTCTCCTGTCTTTCGCCAATCCCGTGCGGCGACTGCGAGTTCTTTGCACAACTCCGCCGCCAACTGCGGCACCAACGCCAACTTTGTCGGCCACGCGGTCAGGCAATTTCCTTCGCGGCAAATCTGCACTGTCTCGGGCCGCTTGCCGCCTGAAATGCGACCTTCGGCGCGATCGACTCGATACGTGCTCCATTCCACCGAAGACAGATCGATTCCCGGCAGCACCGCCAGCAGTTCGTCGCGAGCAATCTTCATCAAGCTCACTTCGTCGAGAGCCACTCCGTCCTCGGCGAGTTGCCCGCCAACTTGCCATACAGTTCGGCCAGCCGAATCGACATCCGACGTGATCGTCAGGCGCGTCTTCGCTCCGTCCACACAGTGTCCCTGAAATTGCGGCAGCACACCTCGCAGCATCACCATGTGCAATGGCCGCCGTTGCATCGACTCGTTCGACAGCCCGACGCATCGACGTAATGCTCCGTTGCCAGTACCCGCCGTGAAGACGACGTAGCGCGGGTGAAGCTCGATGGCACTGTTCACACTAGCCCGATGCGCCAGCGAGGGACTCTGTTGCGCCAGCGAGGGATCGGGGCGCGGTTCCCTCGCTGGCGCGCCGGGTTGGTGTGGTTCGAGCGATTCGTCCGCAGATTTTGCTCGTAGCCGAATCGCGCTGACCTCACCCGGACCATAATTTCGGAACTCAACCTGCTCGACTTCGACCTTCAGCAGCCTGTCTCGATTCCGCTTCGCCAACTCTTCAATGAAGCTGACCGCCGAGATCACTTGCTCCGGCAATCGAGCCACCGTTCCCGGACAGCCTCGCAACAACTCCGGCCGTTCGTCCGCCGCGACTGTTTGCGGAGCGACTCTCAAGCCGAATTGAGTGCCGAGCATTCCCAGTCGCGAAGTCAGCGAATCGGTTCGCCACAGGAAGCAACTGTCCGAGCGACGTCGCACTCCGCTGAGATTCGGTTCGCAGAGGCCATCCAAGCAGTCACGCCAAATCGCGGGCATTTCGCGGATACTGGTGGCGGACTTTGTGAGCATGCCTTGCAACGTGTACTTCAACCCGCCGTGGATGATGCCTTGAGCCGCGACCGTTTGGCCGCTGCCCAAAGCGTTCGCTTCCAACAGCACCACGTTTTGACCGCGGCGCGCGAGTTCATCCAGCAACCACAGCCCGGCCGCTCCGCCACCGAAGATCACGACATCCATGTCCATGAGCGCCTTTCTCCCGACTTTTGACCTATGCCACGTTAGTCGCTCAGGTCGAACGCGAGAAGTCGAATCGCTCAATCCAAGAAGCGTCGCAGCACATTGGCGGTGATGCGTGAGACGTGATCGTCGATCGGCACGCTGCTGGGCCAGCAGATCGAGCCGACCGAGAAGACCGCGCCGTTGTTGGGCGTATCAAAGATCGTCATCTCCGCTCCGCCATCGTCGGGGTTCAGGCCCTTGGCCAGCAGACGCACGTTCTGCGGCGAGCTGGTGGAAATCTTGTCGGTCTCGTGGCCGGAGGCTCCGCCGGGGCAACGGCGATGCAGGCTCTTCTCGCCGAATTGATCGCCGTTCATCAGGCC
Organism: uncultured Planctomycetaceae bacterium; assembly: GCA_964589725.1. GTDB lineage: Bacteria > Planctomycetota > Planctomycetia > Planctomycetales > Planctomycetaceae > CAYSHJ01. Next base: position 778 of record CAZPUJ010000254.1, on the reverse strand, counting down.
CGTTCCCTCGAACACCCAATGCGTGTCGTCAATCACGCGGTACGGCGCGGCGGTCATGATGCCGGCGGGATTGAAGACGACGCCCAGCAGGTTCGCCTCGGATTCGTATCGTTTGGCAAGTCGGCTTTCGGCACCGATCCCCTCTGGCCAGAGGCTCGTCATCGCGCCGTTTTGGACGACCATCCTGTCGTTGTCGAGCATCTCGACTTCACAGTTGACCCCATTGCCGCCGAGATACATCAAACGGCCACGCTCGTGAAACACCCATTGCTTGACGCGGTTGTACATCCGACGCGTCCAGTACTCCGGGTGTGTGGTGATGACCAGCACGCGGTACTTCGACAGGTCGAGCACTTCCTCGTGAAGCTGCGTCTCAGAGTAAAAGTCGTACGCGAATCCCTCCCGCTCCAGCCAGCCGAGCAATCGCCACTCGGCCGGCGCGAGATGACAGGCCGCGCGGCCTTCGATCGGATCGGTGATCTGTTCGCTCAGCGCGATGTCGTTATTCGGATCGGGACGCTCGAACGACAGAGCGGCATATGACTCATAGCCCCACGTTTGAAACAGCGGGTTGGTGTAGCGTTTGATCTCCAGCCGCGAGTTGACCGTCGGCACCGCGGGCAGCTCATCCGAGTGAATGTAGTTGCTGCGGCCGCCGAAGTTGTTGTAGGCATTCCAGGTGATGTTCGACGCCAGCACCGCCACCGGCGCGGTTGGCCAAGCCGGCGCAACGACCCACGGAAACGCGAACGTCGCCCCCGATTTGGTGCTCGCATGG
>CAZPUJ010000253.1:0-3849 GCA_964589725.1 uncultured Planctomycetaceae bacterium | reverse complement strand
TTTCTGGCGTTCTTCTCGTTCTTCCTGTACGGCGCATGTCTCGAACGCTTCAACCACTACCTCGTTTGGCCGAGATTGGCCGCGTCGCTGCTCACGCTGGCCGTGCTGTTCGAGATCCTGCGAGATCGACACGACCGCGTGGTGACCTGTGCATTCACCGTGTGTGTGGCATTGCTGGTCGGAGCACCTCTCGGTCTCGTCACGATTCCGGGCGCGGCCGAGTGGGGCCGCACCGCCTCGCAAACGTTGATCGTCGTAGTCACGGTGATTCTGGCTCAGGGGTATCTGCATCAGGTGATCATGATTCGCCAAACCGGCCGCACCGGCGGCGTTTCGGCTCGGTTGCACCAGTTCTTTTTCTGGAAGGACATCTCGACGATCGCGTTCGCGCTCTCGATGGGCACGAGCACCGGCTGGCCGCTGATGTTGCTGTCGTCGGTCAGTGCCGCGACAAAGCTCGTCACGCTGTGGCATTTTCGCTGGGTGCGGCTCAGTCGGGTCGCGAGCCTGCGCCGAGAATCGACACTCGCAGCACCTCCAGCGACGCCGAATTGCTGATCATCCTAAACAGCGAGAAGAAACGCCGTCGCCAGTGGCAAACTAATGGCCATCAGTCGGATCATCACAGCCCGTTGGCCTTGAGCACTCGCCAGCGGCTGGAATTCACACAGCCACAGCATCAAAGGAGCAGCAAGGATCAGCGCGAAGCAGATCGACGGCAATACGGCCGCGACTTGACCCGCCAGCATCAGGCCGCCGACCACGACGGAATAAAAGAGAGTCATGCCACGGATCAAGTCGCAACGACTGTCGCGGAATGAGATGACCCAGCAGCCGGAGAGCGCTGCGGCCGCGGCGACTGTCAGCAGCCCGAACCGTACGCTCAAGAAGGCCGCCAGAAGGACAGCACCACACGACGCAGAAATACACAGACTCAACGAGAACACGGTTTTCGATATCCCACGGGCAAGCCTGTCGAGCAGAACCGTTAATAGAAACACGCCGGCCGCGAAGAGGGTGAGGTACACGTAGCGCGGAGGATTCAAGTCGGCCCAGGTCGGCACGAGCAGCCAGGCGGACATGATCGAGACCACCAACCACGGCACCCAACTCCCGACAGGATGCACTCGCAATGCCATCCCGCTAGGACCGGCAATCATGGTGACAAACCCCAGCCAAGGCAGCCACTGCCAATACGTGACAGGTCGTAAATGTCCGGGTTCAAGCAACGCATAACCGGCAAAGAAACCGACCGCACAACCAACCGCTCCGGCAAACGGTTGTGCCGCATCTCGCGGAAGAGCGCGGAGCAGAACATACGCGACTGCGATCGAAAGAGCGGCCGGGACAAGCAGACCACGACCAATCGTTTCGAACGCGAATTTCATCGTGCCAACTGCGAGTCCGTGAATAATCCAGGCCCAACCTCTACTGGGCCTCGGTCTTTTCACCAATGACGACCGTCAGCGAGACTTGGTTCTCAACCTTACCAGCTCCAAAGTCCATCCCGAATTCGGATCGATCGATCGTGAACTTGCTGGTGAGCGTCAGTCCGGCGTCGCTGATGCTGACGGTCGCTGGGAAACTGATCTCCTTGGTCACGCCGTGGAGCGTCAGGTTTCCGGTGATCCTGACGCTGCCCGCGGCGGCATCGCTGGCTTCAATCCTAGTGGATTTGAAAGCGGCCTGAGGGTGTTCGCGGACGTCAAAGAAATCAGCACTTTTCAGGTGGTTGGTGAGCTTTTCGATTTGCGTCCAGAGCGAATCCGTTTCGATCTCCGCAGACACAGCCTTGAGCGTTTTCGCGGCCGAATCGACTTCCGCCTTTCCCATGAACTTCCCGAAGCCACCGGTCCTCGGGTCGGGCTTGTCCCCGGAGTGCGTTCCCACGAAGGCGATCTTCATATTGTCCGGCGTGAGTGCGGCGACACCCGCGTCGATCGGCACCGGCTCTAACTCCACGGCAGCCGATCCCGCCGCATTCTCCTGCGGCGAACTGCCGGAACCGCCCGCCGCAGCCGGTCCTCCGGTCGTTGCTTCCGCGCTGCGCGGCACGGGATTGACCCGCGGTGCTCCACCTCCAGAACTGCTTCCACCCTGGTCATTGCAGCCAGCCAACAACAGGCCAGCCAGAATCATCAACACGGCTCCGAACCTCATCGCAAATCCCTTGCAATAGAAACGCCGCACGCGGCGCAATCCGCGGAGTTCAATTAACTGCCAATCAGCTCTCGCAACTTATCCGGCCGCGCGTCACGAAGTCACGCTAGTTCAGAATAGCCACCAGCCTCACTCGCGTCTGCAAAGGCGCGCGCTGCTCCTGCTTGAAGGTGCAGGCCGAGGTGTCCGTCGCGTCGCCGTGCCTTCTGACTATGAGATGACCGGTCGCCGCTCGGGGGCCGAAATGCAAATAACCACCCCAATGACGGAATCACGAACCCCACGGCACTTTAGTCACTCGTGCTGCTGCAAGTCCCGATTCCAAGGCTTGCGGCTGATCTGCTTTAAGTTTCTTTTCTAGGGCGAGCTCACAGTTTCACTTCTTTCAGCTTCTGAATCTCTTGCTGCAACACGGTGACGGGCTGCAGGGCTTGGTCGGCGGCTTGTTTGGCGGAGGCGAACTTGTCTTCGATGGGCTTCATCGCGGCGGTGACTTCCGTGACTTTGGCGTTGGCAGCGGTGAGGACTGCGACGGCGTCGGCGGCTTTCTTTTCCATTTCGGCGACGACGACTTTGGCTTTCTCGACGACGGCGGCTTTCTCGGCGAGTGTGGTCTTGGCGGTTGTCAGGTTCGTGGTTTGCTTGTCGAGAACGGACTTCAACATCTCGGCGGCGGCGGCGAGTTCTTTGTCGTTCGGAGCCTTGGCGGCGGCTTCGGCTCCCTTGGCATGCGCTTCCTTTAACGCCGGCAGTGCCGCATCGAGACCGTTCACGTTGGTTGTGATGGTCTGATGTTCGTTCACGGCGGTCGTCAACGCTTGCTTCGCTGCGTTCACGGCGGCGTTCGCGTCATCGACTCCCTTTTGTGTTGTCGCAACCACTTGTTGAGCGGCGGCGATGTCGGCCTTCATCTTGTTGACGGCGACTTGCGCTTCATCGGCGATGGCAATGAGCGGTTCGGCCAAGGCTTTCTTTTCCGCGAGACCTTTCAGCTTCGTCGCGAAGTCGATCTCGGCCGTCCAGCGGGCGACATCCTTCTGAGCATTCGCCAGCTTCGCGGTCGCGGCATCGGCGACGACCTTGGCAGCGACCGCTTTTTCGGTCATCGCCTTGTCTGCGACGGTCAGATCGGGAATCGTCTTCTTGACCACTTCGAGCGCGACGTTGGTGTCGGTAATAAGTTTCTCTTGAGCAACGAGTTGTTCTTTGCCCTTGGTCAACTCGACCACTTTGTCAGCGACGACCTTCTTATTGTTGGCGAGGGTGGTGCCTCGGTTGTCGAGCAGCGCTTTGAGCGCGGCGACAGCGGCGGCGATCTCTTTGTCGTCAGCATTCTTTGCGGCGGCTTCGGTGCCTTTCGTGACCGAGTCAGTCAGCGCGGGGACGACCGGATCGAGCGTCGCGACGACCTTCGCAGCGGCATCGTGAACGGCTTGTGCGGCAGCGATGGCTTCTTTGCCCTTTACCACGGCGGCGGACGTGTCGGTGACGACTTTCGTCAACTCAGTCATCTTGGTGTTGGCAGCGGTGAGATCAGCTTTGGCCTTGTCGGCGGCGGCTTGCGCGGCGGTGTAGCCGTCGGTCGCGGCCTTGGTTTCGGCGGTTGTCATTTGCACGGCCGCGTTTGCGGCGGCGAGGCGTTCTTCGAGAGTCGGCGGGTTCGGGGTCAGGTCGCCGATTTTCGCTCCG
>CAZPUJ010000252.1:0-2675 GCA_964589725.1 uncultured Planctomycetaceae bacterium | reverse complement strand
GATGTCGCCGTTGCTGATCGAAGATGTCACCGTTGCGTACCACCGGCGGCCGGTGCTGTGGAACATCGACTATCAGGCTCCGGCGGGAAAGCTGATCGCGATCGTCGGACCGAATGGATCGGGCAAGACGACGCTCATCAAGACGATTCTCGATCTTGTCCCCCGCGCAGCCGGCCAAGTGTTAGTGTTCGGTCAGCCGTATCGAAGTCAACGTCATCGTGTGGGCTACGTGCCGCAACGGACGAGCGTTGATTGGGACTTCCCCGTGTGCGCGCTCGATGTGGTCGCGATGGGGCTGTATCGGCAGATCGGCTGGTTGCGTCCCGTGTCGCGGAAATACAAAGATGCCGCGAAGTACGCGCTCAATCGTGTGGGCATGGTTGACTTCGCCGCTCGGCAGATCAATCAATTGTCCGGCGGGCAACAACAGCGAGTCTTTCTGGCTCGCGCGTTGGCTCAAAATGCGGACTTGTACTTCATGGACGAGCCGTTCGCCGGAGTCGATGCCGCGACCGAACACGCGATCGTCGACATCCTCCGCGAGCTGCGCGAAATCGGCAAGACCGTGATCGTCGTGCATCACGACTTGCAGACCGTGCATGAATACTTCGACGAAGTCGTGTTGCTGAACATGCGGTTGATCGCGGCCGGGCCGACGGCGGAGGTCTTCACATCGGACAACCTCCGCAAGACGTACGGCGGCAAACTCGCGCTGCTCGATCAACTCAGCGAGAAAATGGCTCAGCCAGGGAGTCGCTGATGTTGTCCTACGAGATGATATCCGCGAGCCTGCTCGCTGCCGGTGACGGTTGGGGCGAAGGCCCGGTTTATCACTTGTTGATCTTTCTGGCGCGAATGCGAGATCAGCTCACGCGGTACAACACGCAGGTTGTGCTGGCCGGCACGACGTTGCTCGGCATGAGCGGCGGTCTGATCGGGACGTTCCTGGTTCTGCGCAAGCGAGCCCTCGCGGCCGACGTCGTCAGTCACTCCGCGCTGCCGGGCATCGCGATCGCGTTTCTGCTGGCCGAGCGACTCGCGCCGGGCAGTGGGCGGTCATCGACGGTGTTGTTGAGCGGAGCCTTTGTCACTGGTTTGCTTGGCATGGCGATGACACTGGCGATTCGTCGCTGGACGCGGATCAAAGACGACGCGGCACTGGCGATTGTTTTGGGATTATTCTTCGGCCTCGGCATGGCTTTGTTCACGGTGGTGCAGCGGACGAAGACGGGGAACGCGGCCGGGTTGTCGCATTTCATTTATGGCAAAGCGGCCACTCTGGTTGTTGCCGACGTGTGGTTGATCGCGGCGGTATCGGTCGTGGTCCTTGGGTTGTGTTGCGGGTTATTCAAAGAGTTTTCGTTGCTCTGCTTCGATGAAGAGTTCGCGGCGGCGCGAGGATTTCGCACAGGCTGGCTTGACTGGCTGCTGACCTCTTTGTCGGTCGCCGTCACGTTGATCGGACTGCAAAGCGTGGGCTTGTTGCTGGTCGTGGCGTTGTTGTTGATCCCGCCGACCGCCGCGCGATTTTGGACCAACGATCTGAAACTGATGGCTGCGTTGGCGGCGGTGATCGGCGGCGTCAGTTGCGCGGTGGGTGTGTTGCTGAGTTCGATGTTTCCGAAGCTCGCGGCGGGAGCAGTGATTGTGCTCGCCGGATCGGTGTTGTTCATCGTCAGCCTGGTCTGCGGCCGAGTTCGTGGACTGTGGCCTCGCTGGCGAGATCAGCGTCACATGGAACATCGCATCGGTCGCAGCGACTTGTTACGTGCGTGTTTTGAATACCTCGAACCGTTGCTCGGCTCTGACAAGTCTGACTGCGATGCTTTGGCGCGGCTCGCCATTTCGGAAGACGGTTTGCAGCGCATGCGACCGTGGACCGAGCCGCGGTTTCGACGTCTGACTCACTCGGCCGAGCGATCCGGATTGCTGGAACGGACGGGATCGGGTTGGCGATTGAGTTTAAACGGAGCCGACGAGGCCAGACGGGCGACGCGGCATCACCGACTGTGGGAGATTTATTTGCTGACGCAAACCGACCTCGATCCGCAATTGGTCGATCGCGGAGCGGATGGGATCGAACACGTGCTCGATGCCGAGCAAATCGCACAGCTTGAAAGCGTCCTCGCGGAGCAAGCTCAACAGCCGGTCCCGCCCAGCCCGCATCCGATCGCCGGTGCGGCCGGAACAACATAACGGGACAGGGGACAGCAGGCCCCTAACTTCTAACTATGTCTTTCCTCGAACCCCTTCAAAGCTGGTCGATGCTCGACACCTGGATCGTGGTGATCGGCGCATTGGCTGCAATGGCCTGTGCGTTGCCGGGCAGTTTCTTGTTGCTGCGGCGGCAGAGCTTGATGGGTGACGCGATCAGTCACACTTCGTTGCTGGGGATTGTGGCCGGGTTTGTGGTGTCTCAAGCCTTGGTTCGAGCCGGCTGGATTGCCCCATCCACCGAACCATCGATTCGGCATCTGGCGATGTGCGCCGGCGCGGTCGTGGTGGGTGTACTGTCGGCGTGGCTGAGCGAGTCGTTGCAGAAGCTGGGCAACGTCGAAAGCAGTGCCGCACTGGGAGTCGTCTTCACCTCGCTGTTCGCGCTGGGCCTGTTGCTTCTGCGGGCGATCGCGGACAACGTCGACCTCGACCCCGACTGCGTGTTGTACGGCACGATC
>CAZPUJ010000251.1:0-8083 GCA_964589725.1 uncultured Planctomycetaceae bacterium | reverse complement strand
TCCGATCCGCTGGAGATCGACCGCGTGGCGGTGGCATTCGGATTGCCGATGGGACCGCTCGAACTGACGGATCTTGTCGGTCTGGGGGTCGCTCGGCACGTCGCCGCGAACATGCATGCGGCGTACGGCGAGCGAATGGCTCCCGCGCCGCTGTGGGCCGCGCTGAAAGAACTGTCGAATCAGCCGAAAAAAGGTCGAACATCGTTGCTGGTCGGCAAAGGTCGACGCAAGAAACTCAACCCAACCGTGCGGCGAGCGATCGCAAACGTGCGTCAGTCCGGGCAATTCGCGGTTCCCGGCGGCACTCCGTCGCGCGACGAGATCACTCAGCGACTGATCTTTCCGATCATTAACGAAGCCGCTCGGTGTCTGGAAGAGGGCATCGTGTCGCGGCCCGACGAGATCGACTTGGCGATGGTGTTCGGCACCGGCTTCGCTCCGTTTCGCGGCGGCCCGATGCGATATGCCGAAACGCTGGGTTTGAGCACGATCGTGAGCGTGCTGGAACAACTCGCCGCCACACGTCCGCGCTTGGCACCCAGCGACGCGCTGCGAAGAATGGCGAGCGGTCCGTGAAATGAGGCAGCGGATCGGAGCGTGACATCATGTCAGACGAAACGGGTCGAACTCGCGATGCGGCGCAGTCGCCGCGGACTATCCGTCGGCCAGTGAATCTTGAATGGGCCTGGAGACTCGTTCTACAGGAATCCCACAGTTTTTGAGTCAACCTACATCCGGCAAGCCAAAGGGTGCGCGATATTTCTTGCTCAGCATCTGATTGGCGTCATCGCAGCCGAGGAATCTTTCGGTTTTGGCGTCGAAGTCGAGCCGGCCGCGTGTGCGGAACGCGATCTCGGCAAGATGCACGAGCGCGCAACTGCGATGAGCAACTTCCGCCGACGCACGAGTCGGCGTCCGTTTGCGAACCGCGTTCAGGAACTCAGCCATGTGTTCGGCATAGCCACGCTCGCCGCGCAGTTCTTTTCCTTCAGTCGGCCCCGGAGTTCCCTTCGGACCTTGAAACACGCTGAAGGCTCCTCGGCGAGAGAAGACCATGTAGCCCTCGGTGCCGTAGAAGACGTTGCCGTTGTCGAACCCGTGGAGGCCATAAGCAGTGAAGGGATAATTCTCGTAGATCAACAGCCGTCCATTGGGATACTCGTAGGTCACGTTCATGTTGTCAGGATACTCGCTGGCATGACCGTCGAGCAGCATCCTCCCTCCACGAGCCGTGATCTGTTTCGGCAGCGTGTCGACGCCGAGTCCCCAGGCGGCCATGTCGAGATCATGAATCCCGTCGTCACCAATCTCGCCGTTGCCGTAGTCGGCGAACAGGCGCCACGTCTGATGAAACCGATGCGGGTTGAAAGGACGTTTCGGCGCGGGACCGAGCCAGCGGTCGTAGTCGACTCCCGCCGGAGCCATCCCGTCGGGCAGCGGCTTCTCGACGGTTCGCGTTTCCGCCGTCCACGCCCGAGCAACCTTCACCTTTCCAATGATCCCTTCCATCAAGAGTCGGCCCGCTTTCTCGGTCACCGGACTGCTCCGCATCTGGCTCCCTTGCTGCACGACGCGACCAAACTTCTTCGCGGCAGCGATGATCAGCGGACCTTCGTTGAAGACGTGCGAGATCGGCTTCTCGATGTAGGCGTCCTTGCCCGCCTGCATCGTGGCCAGAGCGATCGGCGCGTGCCAGTGATGTGGAGTCGCGATGATAACCGCGTCGACGTCCTTGTCTTCGATCACGTCTTCGAATCGAGCCGTCCGCTTCGGCGGAGCGGATTGAAACTCGCGAGTGACGTGAGCATTCATCTTCTCGATCTGCGCCGGATCGACATCACAAAGCCACGCGATCGACACCGCTTCGCGCCGGTCAACGAGACCTTTGACATGATTTGTCATGATCCCACCGCAGCCGATGATCCCCAACCGAACCTTCGCCGGCTTGTCATCGGCGAAAAGATGTACTCCGCCGAGCACCGCAGCCGCCGAGATGATCGTCGCGGTCCCTGTCGATTGTTGCAAAAACTGTCGCCGTTTCATGCCGTGGTCCATGATCTGCTCCTGAAGCTGTGGGGCTACAGCACTTTGCCGGGATTCATGATGCTGCGCGGGTCAAGAGCCTGCTTGATCGAGCGCATGACGTCAACCGCTGGACCGAATTCACGACACAGGGCGTCGCGCTTGCCGAGTCCGATTCCGTGCTCGCCAGTGCATGTGCCGCCGAGGTCAAGCGCGTGCTGAACGAGTTCGTCACTGAGTCGTTGCACTTCAGCAAGCTCCTCGTGCGAGTTCGGGTCGATTGGGAAAACGATATGAAAATTCCCGTCGCCGACGTGACCGAATAGCGGGGCCGGAATCCGAGTTTGTCGCAGTGTCTGCTTCGTGCGACGAAGGCACTCCGCCAAGTTCGAGATCGGGACACACACATCCGTCACGTAGCCGACGGCGTTCGGCCGCAGCGCGAGCGACGCGTAATAGCCGTCGTGACGAGCTTGCCACAGTCGACGACGTTCCATCTCGTCGGTCGCCCATTGAAACGGTTCGCTCGAGAATCGTCCCACGATCGCGGCGGCGACTTCGGTTTGTTCGACGACTCCGGCCGCGCTGCCGTGAAACTCGAGAAACAACGTCGGCGTCTCGCGGTAGCTCAGTCCGCTGTAACGATTCACGGCCGACATCTGCACCTCGTCCAGCAGTTCCATGCGAGCTATCGGGATACCGGACGTCAGAATCATGATGACGGCATTGACCACCGAATCGATATCCGTGAACGCGCACACCGCCGCGCTGATCGCTTCCGGCAGCTGAGCCAACCGCAGCGTGACCTCGGTGATCACGCCGAGCGTTCCCTCCGAGCCGACAAAGAGATGCGCGAGGTCGTAGCCGGCGGACGATTTGCGAGCTCGACTGCCGACGCGGATCACGTCGCCGTTCGCCAACACGGCCGTCAGGCCGAGCACTCGATCGCGCATCGTGCCGTAGCGGACAGCGGCTGTGCCGGAGGCTCGCGTGGCGGTCATGCCGCCCAGAGTGCAGTCGGCTCCCGGGTCGATCGGGAAACACAGCTTCGTACCCGACACGTCCAAGTACCGATTGAGCTGCAACCGCGTGACGCCGGCTTGCACATCCACGTCCATGTCGTCGGGACTGAATCGCAAGATGTGATTCATGTTACTGACGTCAAGGCTGACTCCGCCGTGAACGGCCACGACTCCGCCTTCGACCGCCGTTCCGGTGCCGAACGGGATTAACGGCATGCGGTGCGCGTGGCACAGCCGCACGATCTCGGAGATTTCCTCGTTTGACTGCGGGAACGCCACACAATCCGGCGGAGCGGGCCCGTGATGCGAAACGTCTTTCGCATGTCGCTGCCGTTCATCGGCTGTGACACAGCAGCGATCTCCTAGCAGCAACTGAAGGTAACTCACGACAGCCGCTCGCTCGGCGACGTTGGCGAATGCGTTCGGGACAGCGATCGAACCGGTTGTGTCCATCAGAAACACCGTGCGGCAGAAATGAGTTCTGTCGATCAGGGCCGACCAGGGAAACCTTGCGGACGGTAACAATTGTGCGAGTAAACATTCGTCGCTCGTCGCACAATCCGTGGATTCGCGAACTTTTCGCTCGCGTGCAGCGTCGCCGCAGTTTACGCTATTCGCACAAACCCGAGAACCAGACCGGCGGTCTACCACGCCGGCCGCGAGGTTGAACCCCTCGCTTGGAGTCGAGACGAACACCCCAGAGGAGACAGTCATGAGAGCCTTTGTGATGGGATTAGTGGCCATCGCGGCCGTTGCCGCGGCGAGCCCTGTGCAAGCGGGCGGCTATTGCGGTGCTGCTGGTTACGGTTGTTGTCCGACGACCGCTTGCCAACCGTCGGCATGCTACACCGCCTGCAGGGTCGAACGACAAACGTGCTATCGGACCGTGTACGAAACGGTCTATGAACCCGAACAAGTCACCTGCAACAAGACGGTGTACGAAACTGTTTGGGACGAGCGTGAAGTCACTTGCAACAGGACCGTCGTCGAGACGGCCTATCGCGAAGTCAGCTACAATGTTTGCCGGCAAGTTTCGGAGACCGCCTGCCGCGAAGAACGCTACTGTGTGATGAGGCCGGTGTACGAGACCTGCGAACGAGATTGCAGCTACACGGTCTGCCGGCCGGTCTGGGAAGAGTCGGTTCGCGAATGTCGCCGCACTGTGGCGAGACCGGTTTGGGAGAACTCGGTTCGCGAGTGCCGTCGCACGGTCATGCGGCCCGTAGTCGAGACGGTCAATCGTGAAGTCTGTCACACGGTCATGCGACCGGTCACGCACTGCACGACGGTCCCTCAAGTTTGCGGAACGTGGGTTTGCAAGCAAGCCTGTGTGCCGACTTGGCCGCGCCCAGTCATGGGCTGCAATCCGGGTGGTCCTTGCGGTCCGACTCCGTGCATGAGTTGGCAACCGCAATGTACCTCGGTGGCGTACCGCGTTTGGGTTCCGCAGGTCGTGCAGCGGCAAGTGAGCTACACCACCTACGAGCCGCAAGTGGTGCGACAAGTTTGCCCGCAACAGGTATGCCGGTACGTGTCGGAGGAAGTGGTCGAGCAGATTCCCACGAAGACTTGCCGCTGGGTCAACGAAGAAGTCGTCGATCGCATTCCGATCCGGACCTGCAATTATGTGAATGAGACTGTCACCAGGAAGGTGCCGTATCAAACGTGCCGCTGGGTGAAGGAAGAGCAGGTTCGCAACGTGCCCGTCACCACCTGTCGCACAGTCCAAGAGACCAAGACGTGCCAAGTACCGTATCAAGTCTGCCGGCAAGTGCCGTACACAGTGACTCAGCGAGTCGCTCGTTGCGTCGCGACACAGGTTCCGACGACGTACACGCGCTGCGTGGCTCGCTGTGTGCCGAGGCAAGTCGCCTATGAGGTCTGTCGCATGGTTCCTGTCACGGTCTGCGATTCAACTCCGGCGACCTGCAATCCGTGCGGAGTCAGCAATCCAGGGGTCGAGCAGCCGCGCGAAACCCCAATGCCTCCGACGTCGCCGGTCGAGCCGTTGCCAGAGAAGCTGGAAACGATTCCAACGTCCGAGCCGACCTCCGACAAGAAGGCATAACGTCCAACACGTTTACAATGTGCGCTGACGTCAACAAGATCACGAGGCCGTCCCAGCGAATGCGGGGACGGCCTCGTTCGTTTCTACTCCACTGAGGCACTAAGACCTTACAACGGCAGAAACTTCACGCACACCGGCGACGCTACCTCAATCGTTGAGCTGGTTGGTGCCAGTTGGCCCGAGGTTGGGTTCATGCGGAAGACGATCACGCTGTGACCGTCTTGATTGGCGACGAGCAGATAGTTGCCGGTCGGGTCGATGCCGAAGTTGCGTGGCGTCTTGATGCCCATCCCTTGATGGCCGACGGCTGTCAGCTTTCCGTTGCTTTGATCGATGCTGAAGATCGCGATGCTGTGATGGCCGCGGTTCGAGCCGTACAAGAATTTGCCGCTGGGATGGACTTGCACCTCGGCGGTCGACATCCCTTTGCGGTCGGTGACTCCCTCAGGCAATGTCGAGATCGTTTGCTGCGCGGTGAGGACTCCTTTGTCGGCGTCGTACTGGAATGCCGTCACGGTCAGCAGCATTTCGTTGATGACGTAGGCGAACTTGCCGGTCGGATGAAACGCGAAATGTCGCGGGCCGGAACCAGGCTCGACATTCGCCGCTGGTGGATCGTTCGCCGCGATTGTGCCCTTGGCCGAGTCGAAGCGATAAATAAGTACCTTGTCCAAACCGAGATCGGCCACGAACGCGAAGCGGTTCTTCGGGTCAACATTGATCGAGTGCGCGTGCGGGGAACTTTGACGTCCTTTGTCGACGCTCGTACCGGTGTGCTGCATGAAGCTCGACGCCTCGCCGAGTTTGCCGTCTTTCTGAATGGGCAAGACCGCCGCGCTACCACCGCCGTAATTCGCGACCAGCACGTTCTTCCCCTCGCGGTCGACGACCACGTGACACGGCCCCGATCCGCCGGACGACTGTTGATTGAGCAGCTTCAGATCGCCGGTCGATCCATCGATCGCGAAGGCATTCACCGCGCCGGCTTTCTGGCCCCCGAAGTCGCTGACCTCGCCGACCGAATACAAGAATCTCTGGTTTGGCGCGATCGCCAAAAACGACGGACTAGCCGCCTCGCCAGCGAGCACCGGAGCCGACAGCTTGCCGGTCGCCAGATCGAGTTCACTGCGATAGACCCCTTTGCTCTGCGGCCCGGTGTACGTGCCGATGTACACCCTCTGCTTGCCGCTTGGCTCGTCAGCCATTGATATTTCTCCAGCCACGATCCCCAAAACCCCAAACGCCACGGTTGTGAACTTCCAAAAACGATTCATTGTTCAGACTCCTTGTTTGCGAATGGTTTGCAAAGAACCAACGACACCCGACCGATGACTTATTCTTACCGCTCGTGGCCGATGCTGACACCAACCCGAAGTGTAAGCGAGGGACAGAACGAACTACCTCGCTTACGCTTCGGGTTAGTGTGCTTCAGCAACGATTCTCTCAATCTCGCCCGCGTGGAGTTTCACGTCGGCACCGGCACACGCTTCAGCACATCGGCGATGGCGTCCACTTTCGAGACGCCTGCGTACTTGCTTTGCGAGGTCAAGATCACGCGATGCGGCAAGACGTACGGCGCTAACTCTTGCACATCGTCGGGCAGCACGTAATTGCGGCCTCGCGAGAACGCTGCGGCTTGCGACGCGCGAAACAACATGAGCGAACCGCGCGGGCTGACCCCCAGTTTCAGGCGTGGGTCTTTGCGGGTTTCATGGACGACCTCCACGATGTACCGAGCCACAGTCAACTCGACGCGCACGTGTCGGACTTCCTTTTGAAGAGCCAATAAGTCGTCAGCGCCGAGCACTGGTTCCAAGCTTTCCAGCGGATGCGACTCTTGCTGCGAAAACAGGATGCCGACTTCCGTCTGCACGTCGGGATAGCCCAAGTTCAGCAGCACGAGGAACCGGTCCAACTGAGCTTCCGGCAATGGGTATGTTCCGTGGAATTCGACGGGGTTCTGCGTGGCCAGCACCAGGAACGGTTCCGGCAGTACGTGCCGCTCGCATTCGATCGTTGCCTGCGCTTCGCTCATCGCTTCCAACAAGGCCGACTGCGTGCGCGGAGAGGCTCGGTTAATTTCGTCGGCCAGCAGCACGTGGCAAAAGATCGGCCCTTTGCGAAACGAGAACGAACCGTCGGACGGGTTGTAAATCGATGAGCCGAGAATGTCCGCCGGCAGCAAGTCGGGCGTGAATTGAATGCGATGAAAGCTGAGATCGACCGACCGCGCGAGTGCCTTGGCCAACGTCGTCTTGCCGACGCCCGGCACGTCTTCCATCAGCACCGACCCGTTGGCCAAGAGCGCGATCGTGAGAACCTCGATACACTCCGTCTTACCTCGAATGACCGTGGCCAGATTCCGTTTCAGGCGTTCCAGTTTGTCGTGAGCATCAACCCAAGCGGCGTCGGTCATCGTCCGGTGCTTCATCACGGCAAGAGAAAAGGATCAGCGTTGGCCGCAACACGATGACTCATCGTGGCTCGTCATTCAACCCTCGGCCCTGGCTGGCGTCCCTGCGGCGGATCTCAACAGTCGACGGCGACGGCGACGGCATGGCCCTTGCAAACGGCGCGAATGGAACTTATTCACAAGGGCACTGAAATTCGGTTTGGTCGGCAGAGACTACTCACAAGGATGCTTCACCATGACCAGACAATTGCAACCACGGTCTCGTTCGTGGAGTTGGCTGAGACGAGGCGCGACCGCGTGCAGCTTGTTCGGCTTCGCCATCGGCCTCGCCGCGGCGGACAAAACGGACGGCGGCAAATCAGCTAAAGGATCCGCGCCGCTCGGACTTGCAACCGTTCCCGTGCCGTCTGACAACCCGCAGTCGCCGGAGAAGATCGCACTCGGCAAGCAGTTGTACTTCGACGGCCGGCTCTCGGCCGACAACAAAGTGAGCTGTGCGAGCTGCCACGATCCAGCCAAAGGGTTTTCGAATGGCGACCGCTTCGCCACCGGAATCGA
>CAZPUJ010000250.1:0-4991 GCA_964589725.1 uncultured Planctomycetaceae bacterium | reverse complement strand
TGACACCGCTTTCGATTGCGGCGAAGCCGCTTTCTTTCGTTGGATTGTTCAGATGCGTTGATCCTTTTCGGCAGACCAAAGTGGCTCCGCCACGATCCAAAGCGGTGTCGAGCCACCGCACTCCAAAGCTCACTTCGCCGCGCTTTCCGCCTCGGCCAGTTTCTTCTTGAGCGGACGATAACCGTACTTGTTGAGCACCGCGATCAACCCGCGATCGCTGTTGTTGCGAGCGATCGCCGCCATCGCGTTGAGGCCATTGTTGAGCGACTCGATTCCTTTCTCCAACTCGGCAATCTGAGTCACCGTGTCTTTCGCCGTTTCGGCGGCGCTCGCCTTTTGGACGGCTTGAGCGAAGCTTAGGTATTCCAACGCGAACTCGAATCGCCGCGCCCAGTACAACGTGAAAGCCCGACCTCCTTCGCGTGCCCGCGTGTTGGCTCGGTACATCTCGTTCATGGCGTTGAGATAGTCGTCGGCCGCCGAAGTGAGTTGCTCAGCGTTCTTGCTCGCGACTCGTTCGATCTGCCGCAAGTTCACCGGACCCGCCATTCCGCCGCCAAAGGGCAATTTCTCCATGAGTCGCTGAGCTTGATGATTCCGTTGAAACGCCGCGAGCACGCGGTCGGAGACCTCTTCGCCACAGGTGGGGTCAATCACGTCGCGGCACAGTTGCTCGAACGTCAGCACCGATCCAAAGCTACTGCGGCTGAGCCAATAGACGGGAAGGTCAATGTCGCTGATGCCATCCGGATCGACCACATAGTTGTTGGAGCTTCGCTGCCGTGCCTGCTCAAACGTCTCTGGGAAATCGACAGGGCTACTCGGCAAGAAATCTTCTTCCCGTTCGGTCAGCAGAAGCATTGGCGGAGCTACTTTGGGATCAACTCGCTGATCGAGTTGATCCAATGGCATGAAGGCTCGCCACGAAAAATCATTCGTCCGAACTCGCACGGGCACACCTCGACCATCCGTGCGACGCCAAAATTTGGGATCAGGAAAAAGACGCCGAAAGTCTTTTTGAGAGACTTCGCCCGCGCGAAACTCCAGATCGACGCCATCAATTCCCGGATAGGTGTCGAGGTACGCACGCATTTGTGTTCGCGCCAATTCCAGTATCTTGTCATCCCGAAAGAATTCCGACTCATCGGCGACAACGTGCGGACCATCGCGGCCTTGTATGCCCTGCGGCTCTCTCACAAAGGCTTTGAAGTCCTGAGGGAACCAATCGGGGCAAAGCTGCAATCGAACGGTCATCCCCACCGAGTGAGCCGCCTCAACGACTCCTGTCAGATGCCGCTTGCCCGCCGCAATGCGTTCTTCATAGTTCGTCGCCGTGGCGAAGCTGGGGTTCTCAAAGTTCTTGGCACCGCCGAACACCTTGCGGCCGGAGGTGTCGCCAGACACCGGGTAAAGATTCTCCCGAAACCCCCACAGTCCTTCCGACTTTCGCGCAACGCCGCCGAATTCGAAATGCACGAACGGTTGCGAGGCTCGCACACTGATGCTGACTCGATTGAACTTGAGCTTCGCGAGCTGTTGAAGCATGCGGCGATGCTCCTCCACGCTCCACGAACCGGAATCCATCGATCCTCGGTTGCGGAAGTGCCATTCACGCTCGTGATGCTGTGGCTCCAGCACGACAACAAACCCATCGAGCTTGAACTCCGGCGGACTGATCGGATCGAGATCACCAAGCAACAACGACCGAATGCCCAGGTGATGGCCAAACTCGGATACCGCCCAATATGTCGCGACGGAGCTGCCGCCGCCGATCAGCAGTGCTGGTTTCTTGTTGTGAGTCACACTGCGCAGCAAGTGGCCTTGGTCGGTCAGTTTCTTGTCACCACTCGGCCATGAGTCGGCAAATGGCTTCATGCTGGCGTTCGTGTCGGGACTTCCGACGAAGATGACGTGCGGCGCATCGGCCGGCGCGGTGGAGCCGATCGTCACCTCAGCTTCGTAGATTCGCTGGAGTTGGCTGGACAGTTCCTCCGCCGCGAACCGTTCCAACGCCGGAGCCTTGTCGCCGATGACGATGTCGACGCGCGGGCCGGCAACTGATTTGGCTGCAGGAAGAAAGGCGGACAGAAAAATGAGGGACAGGAAAATCGGACTGCGGATCGGTCGTGTCATTTTTCTGTCCTCCATTTTCCTGTCTGATGTACTGGCTCGATCGAAATGGACAACTATTCGTTTCCGAAGCAGAACAGCGATTCGCGGCCTCGAATGAAAATCCGACCGTCGGCGATCGCGGGTGTGGCAACGCAAGATTCACCGACGTCGTTGGTCGCCAGAACTTTCAGCTTCGGGCCTTGTTCCAACACGACGATGAAGCCGTTTTCGCCCGCCACGAAGATCTTGCCGTCGCCGGCGACGGGCGAGGCGTAGTAGTCGCCGATGTTGCGGATGCGGCTGAGTTCGTAATGCGACTTGCCGGTCGCGGCGTCGAAGGAACTCGACAGGCCGCCTCGTTTGACGATGAAGAGCTGCTCGCCCACAACGACGGGTGAGACAATGTTCGACGGCGACTTGTTTTTGATGTTCCACAGGACGTGCGTCTTGGTCACGTCGCCGGTGCCGCCGCCGCGCACAGCTTGAATCGTGTTTCCTCCACCGGCTTGGTTCTTGGCCGATTGAAAAGCGGTGTCGAGTTCTCCGTCGGCAATCACTCCGTCGCCGTTCTTGTCGGACGTGTCGAATCGCGAGCCGAATTCCTTCGGGATCTCGGCCTTCGTCAAGACTCCGTCCTGGTTCGTGTCGAGCCATTCGAGCAACGCGAACTTCAATGTTCGGGCCTCATCGCCGTAGCTCTGGGACGAGAGATAGATCACTCCGTCGCGCACGACCGGCGAAGCCATCATCGTCCGAAGTGTCGAATTGCAGCTCCAGCGTTCAGCACCGGTCGTTGGGTTGTAACCTTTGAGGAACCCGCTGCCGGAGATGACGACATCCGTCTGACCATTCGCCTCGCAGATCACCGGCACCGCGTAGCCGCCCAGCATGTCCGGCCGCTCGGCGGTCCACTTGATCGCCCCCGACTTTGCATCGAGCGCGAACAACGCGGGCGCGAGATCGTCGTCCTGATTGAAGTAGACGGTTTCGCCATGCACGATCGGCGACGACGCGGCTCCCCAGTCCATCAAATAGCTGGGACTTGGCAGTGAGCGTTTCCAAGCCTGCTCACCGGATTCCACCTCAAGCGCGATGAGGCCGTGAGTGCTGAAGTAGACGTAGACCCTTTGACCATCGCTGGCCGGAGTGCTCGAAGCGTGACTGTTCGGCGGCGTGATGCGCGGCAGCTTGCCGGACTCGAAATCTTTCTGCCACAGCTTCTTGCCAGTCGCAGCCTCGAACGCGAAGACGGAAAACGTCCGCTCGGCC
Organism: uncultured Planctomycetaceae bacterium; assembly: GCA_964589725.1. Classification (GTDB taxonomy): domain Bacteria; phylum Planctomycetota; class Planctomycetia; order Planctomycetales; family Planctomycetaceae; genus CAYSHJ01. Next base: position 1,610 of record CAZPUJ010000250.1, on the reverse strand, counting down.
GTCATCGCGGTCACGAACACTTTTCCACCAACAACGATCGGACAGCCAACTCCGTCGCCGAGCTTCACGGACCAGCCCAGGTTCTTATCCAGCGAGAACTCAGTCGGCAGCGACTTCTTCGAGGCCGACACGCCGCTGGCGTTGATGCCTCGAAACTGCGGCCAATCTTCGGCCCTGATCAATGACGGCAAGACGCCGATGAGCAAGCCGATCGCCCAAGCGGTCAGGTGCTTCGGAGGATGGGCACTCTTGCCCGTCGATGCATTTGGACGGGAAAGAGTACCCATCCTCCAATCGAATATTTTCAGCATTGCGACACCTTATTGGGGCTTTGTGGGTTCGCTCTTCAAGCGATACGGCTTCGGCGGCTGCGAGAACATGATCAAAGTTTGAGCCGCCCTCACTCGCGTATCGACGTTTTCGTCGTCGAGCATCTTTCGCAACAACTTCATCGCCGCGTGAACGCGGCCGTTGGATTGCTCATCGGCCAACGTGTTGAACAGTACGTCGAGCGGATCACGCTGACCGTTTCGCACGATTTGGCGACTCATGAAATCCCCCGATGAGCAAACAACTCCGCTCCGTTCCCCACCGACCTTGTGTCGGTGGCTCGCAGGATTTTGCACTACGAATCGAAGCATGTTGCGCCGAGTAGTGCAAAATCCCGCGAGCCACCGGGGCGAGCCCGGTGGGGTTTTATGTCTTCAATCCCATTTGCTGATGTTGCTCTTTGACCGCCGCCATGTATCGGGTGAACGCGGCTTCGTCGCGGCGGCAACTGACGCCTTTCAAGACCATCGCGAAGGCTCGGCGATTGCGAGTCGTCGAGCGGTTTGCGTCGGCTCGGTGAATCGTGTTGCCGTGATGAGCGACAACGTCTCCCGGAGCCAAATGAATTCGGACCTCGGCCGCACGGTCGCCATCTCCGTAGTCGGTGATCCCCTGCGAGAAACCCAGCACGTTCGAGCGGTTGTGCGGCCGAATTGGAGGCAGGTGGGAGCCGCGGACGTACCGCAGACAACCGTTCTCGTCGTCCACGTCGTCGAGCGCCATCCAGATCGTGACGACGTTGGGCGGCGCGAGGCAGAAGTAGTAGTTGTCTTGATGCGGCGGCGTGATGTGATTTGTTCCCGGCGGCTTGTTGAACCATTCGGGCGTTTCACACGCAACCGATTCGCCGACGAGTGCCTCGGCCAGCGCCAGCCATTTCGGCTGCCGGACGTAATCGCGGAAGAACGCATCCCCCTGCATGTGCTGCATCTGCTTGAGCGTCTCCGGCCGAGACTTGTCATCGAAAAACGCATCGGCATCCGGCAGCGTCGGCACGACCTCGCGAATATAGCGATCGAGGTTGGTTCGCAGGTCCGCAAGTTCCACTGGAGCGAGTAGCTGTCGAACGATGACAAATCCGTCGCGGTCGTACACCTGCTTGGCTTGTTCGTCGGGCATGTGGATTCTCCTCTCGATCGGTTTTTCGTCGTCGGATGAGCACTCTTGCTCGTCCGTCGGTCACAACAGACACGACGGGCAGGAGTGCCCATCCTACAACGGGCGTCGCAGCACGGCCCACCAGGTAAAGTCGCTTCCGGAGTGGCGTTCGCGGCGTTCCA
>CAZPUJ010000249.1:0-36454 GCA_964589725.1 uncultured Planctomycetaceae bacterium | reverse complement strand
CGAGCCGATCAACTCTGCGACACCGCCCCCCTCGACACGTTCTGGCTCCAACGACCACAACACGCCACCGGCACCAGAAACTACAACCGACTCACTCAAGTCATCGCCTAACCAAATTCACAAAGTGCGTCGTGCGCCCCGGGATCACGTCGGCAAACGGACGCTCGTCGTCTATTTTTATCCCAGCGATTTCTCGTTCTGTTGCACTCGGCAGGCCGTGCGCTATCGGGACCGCCTGCGGGAGTTGAGTGACCACGGTGTGGAAGTCGTCGGCATCAGCGGCGACGCCGTCGAAGCTCATCGACTGTTTCAATCCACTCACAAGCTGAACTTCTCGTTGCTGTCGGATGGCGACGGCGACGTCGCTCGAAAGTTCGGCGTGCCGTTGCGAACGGGCGGCAAGGCAATGATCGCTGATGAAGATGGCCAGAGGATCGTGGATGCCGAAGGCCGAGCGGTCAAAGTCTCGCGAAGCGTGACTGCGCCGCGATGGACTTTCGTCATCAGCCAAGAGGGCCGAGTCATCTACCGAGACACCGAGGTTTCTCCCGTGAAGGACAGCCAGGAAGTTCTGGAGTTCGTCCGCGCGCGAGCTGCGAAGTGACGGCAGGCTTCCCGGCAGACGGGCGATTGGTAGAGTCACAGTCCTTTCGTCACGTCTTCTGAAGCCAATTGTTGCGAAGCTGCGATGAGCCATTCTCACTCCGATCAGGATCAGACGCTCGAACGGTTTCGGCCGTATCTGAGTTTGTTGGCTCGCACGCATTTGAACCCACGACAGCGGGCGAAGCTGGATTCCTCGGACATCGTGCAGCAGACGCTGATGGATGCGTTCGCCAAGCAAGATCAGTTTCGCGGTTCCAGCGACGCCGAGTTGGCCGGTTGGCTGCGTCAGATTTTGAAGAATCATCTGGCCGATGCCGTGCGCAACCAGCAGCGGGACAAGCGCGACGTCCGCCGCGAACGCTCGCTGGATGCGGAGATCGACCAATCGTTCTCACGCACCAACTCGTGGCTGGCCGACGTGCAGTCGTCTCCCAGCCAACGAGCCGTCAAGCAAGAAGAAGTGCTGCGGCTATCCGAGGTCATCGCCGAGCTTCCCGAAGCGCAGCGTGAGGCGATCGTGTTGCACCACTTGCAGGAACTCAGCCTGGCCGAGGTCGCGAAGGAAATGGGCAAAACCGAAGCCGCCGTAGCGGGATTGTTATTTCGAGGATTGAAGTCGTTGCACAGCCTGTTGGGAACGTAGCTGAACTCGCCAGAGTTCAGAGGCACGCGAGTCACGGCTGAATTCTGGCGAATTTGGCGGTGGTGAAAAACGCCATGTCCGAAAACAGTTTGACAATATCGAGCGAGGAGGCGCACCGCGACGCGGAATTGGAATTGGTCATCGCCGAATACATCCGCGCTTGCGATGCGGGTCACCCGCCGGATCGGCGGCAGATTCTGGAACGTCATCCGGTCCTCGCCACCGACCTCCGCGACTTCTTCGCGAATCGCGATCAGATGGATCGGCTGGCTCAGCCGTTCGGCGACTCCGAAGCGCGAACTCGTTTCATTGCTCCGCCCGAAACGATTCGCTACTTCGGCGACTACGAAGTGCTGGAGGAAATCGGCCGCGGCGGCATGGGAGTGATTTACAAAGCCAAGCAAAAGAGTCTCGATCGTGTCGTCGCGCTCAAGATGATGATGGACGGTCGGCTGCAATCGCCGCAGGACGTGCAGCGGTTTCAAGTCGAAGCCGAAGCCGCCGCCGGTTTGGATCACCCCAACATCGTCCCCATTTATGAAGTCGGCGAGCATGACAGCCGGCACTACTTCAGCATGAAGTTCGTCGAGGGAGGCAGCCTCAGCCAGCGCATCGCGGGCAAACCGGTGCCGCCGCGCGAGGCAGCGCGGTTGATCGAAGCGGTCGCGCGAGCCGTGCATTACGCTCATCAGCGAGGCATCCTGCACCGCGATCTGAAACCGGCGAACATTCTGTTGGAAGTGGCTGAGGGGCGAGGGCTGAGGGCCGAGGGCAAGACATCAAACACGAATTCGTCCGCCTTTGGCGCTCAGCTCTCCTCCCTCAGCCCGCTCGTCACCGACTTCGGTCTGGCCAGGCGGTTCGAGCAGGAGAGCGAGCTGACGCAGACCGGAGCGGTCCTCGGCACGCCCAGCTACATGGCTCCCGAACAAGCCGCCGGCCACAGCCGCAGCCTGACGACGGCCACCGACGTGTACGGCTTGGGAGCCATCTTGTACGCGCTTCTGACCGGCCGCCCGCCGTTCGTGGACGAGACCGCGCTCGACATTCTCGCGCGCGTGAAAGAGGCCGAGCCACAGCGGCCCAGCGAACTCAATCCGCAAGTGGACCGCGATCTCGAAACGATCTGCCTGAAATGTTTGGAGAAAGAACCCATTCGCCGCTATGTCTCCGCCGCCGCGCTGGCCGATGACTTGGGCTGCTTCGTTCGAGGCGAACCAATCGCCGCTCGCCCAATTCACGCTCCCGCGCGACTTTGGCGGTGGTGTCGGCGTAAGCCGCTGGTGGCGTCGTTGTCGGCGGCGACCGTGTTGTTGCTCGCCGGAGTCGCGATGATTTCCACGCTTGGCTATCTGCGCGAAGTCGAACTGCGAAAAGCGGCAGACAGTCTGCGACATCGAGCCGAAACGGGCGAACGAACGGCACGCGACAGGGCGACAGATCTGAAGCGAACACTGACGAAGCTCACGCTTAAGCACAGCGAACTGGAATCCGAGCAGCGGGTGACGTCGCAGTTGAATACCGCCATCACCGACTTGGAACAGAAGCGACAACAGCTCAAGCTGGCGGTTGATGATGGCGAACGCGATCTCAGCGAGAACCTGATCCGGCTCGCACGCAGCGAGTGGCTCAAAGGGAATGTCGTGAAGGCCGACCAGGCGTTGGAGAAATGCCCAGAGCCTTTGCGCGGGACCGAGTGGCAGCATCTCAAGCGGTTGTGGCTGCCGGCGGTTCAGAAGTTCGACGGTCATTCGCGCGTGGCCTTCAGTCCGGACGCAGCGCACTTGGCAATGCCGGGAATCAACCGCGCGGTCGAAATCTGGGAGGTGGCCACTCAGCGGCGAGTCCACGCGTTGATGGGACACCAACTGGATGTTTCCGCCGTCGCGTTCAGCCACGATGGGAAATGGATCGCATCGGGGAGCAAAGATCGAACGGTCCGCGTCTGGAGTCTGCCAGAGGGAACCCTGCTGCGCACATTCGAAGTTCATACGCTTCCCGTGAGCGACGTCGCGTTCAGTCCAGACGGCCGCTGGCTGGCGACGGCCAGCTTCGAACAGGTGCGCGATCAGTGGCGCGGCGAGGTGATCCTGTGGGACCGCGAGTCCTGGCAACAGAAGCGCTGGTTGTCGGGCTATGGCTGTGTGGCCTTCGCGCGGGACGGCCAGACGATCGCGTTTCAGACGAGTGTCCCGGCTGCCAAGGGAGCGACCACAAATCCGGTCATCCAAGTGTGGAGTCTTGAGTCATTGCATGACGACACGGCCGAGCCGCTGTTGTCTGTGCCGGTCGGTCAAAACCGGCTTGCGCCATTTGTCTTCAGCCCGGATGGACACGCCATCGCGGTCATCAGCCCACCGAAGGAACCGAGTCGCGAGATGGCTTCGTTGGATATTTGGAATCTGCGCCGCAAAGAACTCGAACAACATTTGCCGCTGGACTTCCAAGTCCATTCGCTGGCGTTCAGCCTGGATGCCAAACGTCTGGCGTGCGGCGGTCGCGACGGATTCAGTGAGGCGGTCTCGACGACATTCAAAGTCGTGACATTCAATCGCACCACCGGCGAACGAGATCGCATCTTCCCCTGGTATCCCAAGACCGTCACTGACGTGGCGTACAGCCGAGACGGTCGGCAACTCGCAACGGCCACCAGCGGCGAGATCAAAGTTTGGGATGTCACTCCCCCTTCCGATCCGACTCAAGTCATCCTGGCGAACATCCCGGAACACAACGTCGGAGCCGGCGACTGGCCCCAATGGGGCGGCTCCCGCAGCCGCATCAACACTCCCGCGGGCAAGAACATCCCGATTGATTGGGATGTCGAGACCGGCCGAAACATCAAGTGGTCCGCTCGTCTGGGTTCGGAGACATACGGCAATCCCGTAGTGGCCAACGGCCGAATCTTTGTCGGCACGAATAACGGCTCTGGGTATCTGCCACGCTATCCAAACCGGATTGATTTGGGAGTGCTGCTGTGCTTCGACGAGGAATCCGGCAATTTCCTTTGGCAGCATTCCAATGAAAAACTGCCGACTGGCCGTGTTAATGACTGGCCCATTCAAGGCGTCTGCTCAACGCCCGTGATTGACGGGGATCGGCTGTGGTACGTGACCAATCGCGGTGAAGTCGTGTGCCTCGATACCGCGGGGTTCTATGACGCCGAAGATGACGGTGAAGCATTCCCGGTTCCAACTTCGACCGAGTGGGTTCAAGTCTTCGGCACCCCGACTCAATTGCGCCACGACATCTCGCGCCTAGGCAGGATTTTTGTGGAAGCGGGAATCCGACCGTCCGATGTGCCGGACTTTAAGGGTCTCAGTTTGAGCGGCGACAAATCCCACTCGCTGGTCGGTCAGCATGGGATTGACGAGAAACCGGAGTGGAAGTTGTTTCCTTCGCACGAGCTTGTGCTGGAAGACGGACTGCTACGAGCCTTCCCCGTCGATGGCCAAGGCCATCGCACCGCCACGAAGGAACTGTTTGCCAAGCGTGACGAATTGTTTCCCGGTCTGGATCGCGGCGAGATCGACGAACTCCTGCATGACCAATTCCGTGCCGCGGGCGTGCAATTGCCCAAAGGAACTCGCTTAGAAGTGATCGAGGCGGGAAGTCGTTGGGCGCTCACCGAATTGCTATTCGGTAAGCGGCGAACATTGCGACTGAATCGAGGGTCCGGATTTCTGACCTGCACCAAACAACTCACCTCCGGTGACTGGAACGAAGCCGATGTGGTGTGGCGCTTCAACATGATCCGAGAACTCGGTGTCTTTCCGCATAACATGAGCAACTGCTCGATGATCACCGTCGATGGAATGTTGTTCGTCTGTACCTCCAATGGAGTCGATGAGGGACACGTCAATCTTCCTGCGCCCGAGGCACCGAGTTTCATCGCGTTGGATCGCGTGACCGGCAAGGTGTTGTGGACGGACAACTCGCCGGGCAAGAACATTCTGCACGCTCAATGGGCGTCGCCGAGTTATGGCATCTTCGATGGTCAACCGCAGGTGATCTTTCCGGGTGGCGATGGTTGGGTCTACAGCTTCGATCCCAAAGGGGATGGCCAGGGCGGCTCGCGTCTGTTGTGGAAGTTCGATACGAATCCGAAGGAGTCCATTTACCAGTTGGGTGGACGATTCACCCGCAACAACATCATTTCATTCCCCGCCATTTACGACGGCCTCGTGTACATCGTCGTCGGCGAGGATCCCGAACACGGAGAAGGCCCCGGTCACCTGTGGTGCATCGATCCCGCCAAACGCATGGATGGCGCGGACATCAGCGCGGAACTCGCCGTGAACGCCGACGGCGAGATCATTCCGCACAAGCGTCTGCGAGCCGTCGAAGCCAGTCTCGGAGAACGAGCCGTTCCGAATCCCAACTCGGCCGTTCGTTGGCATTACGATCGCCAAGACCGTAACGGGGACGGCAAGTTTAGATTCGAGGAGACCTTTCACCGCTCCATCAGCATCCCCGTCATCAAGGATGACATCCTCTACATTGCCGATTTCAGCGGCCTGTTTCATTGCCTGAATGCCAAGACCGGCAAGGTCTATTGGACCTACGATATGCTGGCCGAGTGCTGGAGTTCCGCCTTACTCGTGGACGGCCATGTTTACATCTGCGACGAGGACGGCGACGTCCACATCTTTCGACACTCCGCCGATCCGCATGTCGCCATGCAAGCCTTCCCGTTGAAAAGCGGCCGGACGCAGTTTGAACCCATCAATTGCAAGTTTTTGAGTGAAATCGAGCCAGCACCCGAACGAGGTTACCAATTCTCAAACGTCGAACATTCTTGCAACATGGGCACGTCGGTCTACATGACGCCCATCGTGGCGAACAATGTGCTGTTCATCGCCACGCGCAACGCGCTCTACGCGATCCACGCATCCCCGGACGGCAGCGCGCCCAACTACAAGGCCGTTCAGACCAAGATGCGACCGCCCCCAGAGGCCGACTGACTGCTTCGCAGAATGAAATCGGCCCCCGTTGGGCCTGCCCCAACGGAGCGCTGACTGGCCAGCTACCCAACGCCGCTCGCGATTTGCCTTCGCCCCCGTGGGGCTTGTCCCCACGGAGCGAATGACTGATCGGCGGATGGTGCCAATGACGGAGCAGCAATTGAGTCGTGGCTTCCGTGGGGGCAAGCCCCACGGAGAGCTTTGGCGTGTGGTGGTGGAGCTTTGGTAGCGGTTCAGTCATGGCTCCGTTGGGGCAGGCCCAACGGGGGCCGAGTTGGAGGGTGCCGCCGATGTGGGAATTGGTTTCGCGAATGATCATCGTCAGAGCGTTGGTGTCTCTCGCCACGTTGTCATCACAGAGTGGCCTTCGCCACCGTCGGGCCTGCCCCGGCGGAGCGCTGACTGGCCAGCTACCCAAAGACCAACCTCGCATTCCGATGCTCTCCGTGGGGCTTGTCCCCACGGAAGCACGACTGGCCAGCTACGGTCGGCTCCCATCGAATTCGCTCTCCACCGGGCTTGTCCCGGCGGGAGAAACGAGTCAACGGCGACGAGTCCATTCATGCAGCCGCTCTACACATCCGAAAACTGCGAAGCGGCCTATCAACTCAACTGGTCGTTGAGTCTCTTTGGCACGGTCGATTTCCCACCGGATGCCGATTGGCTCGACGCACTCCGCAAGGCAACTGAACCCGATGGCGTCCGCATCCTGGAATGCCACGCGACGCAGCCGAACGTCATGCAGTTCTTCGTCAGCACGCAGCCGCGAGTCTCGCCGTCCGAGATCGTGCGTTCGATCAAAGGCCGCTGGCAGTACCTTCTGCGAGAGCAACATCCCTCGGCGTTTCGGAGGAACTATCGCATCGACAGCGTCGGGGATGCCAACGCCGAGGTGCTCGATCAATACGTAGCCCGGCAGAACGAGAAGCATCCGATGGCCGACGCGCGCGTGCAGGAGCGGCTCGTCACGTTGCAGTTTCATGATTCGACGATTGATCTCTCCGCCGTCCAGACCGGCAACTACGGGCAGTTCGTCAACGCGCTGCAAGTCGTGATCGAGACGGCAGACGGCTGGAATGAAATTCGTCAGGATCTGCTGCTGGCGACGCGCAACATGATTGTCCGCTCGGCAGGTCGCAAGAATTGGCGGCTGTCACGCATCGGTTTGTTGAGCAACCACATCCACATCTTGATGGGAGCCGGGATGACGGAGTCTCCCGAAAGCATCGCGCTGTCGTTGCTAAATAACTTGGCTTGGGTGCAGGCCATGAAACCGGTGTTTCGCTTCAGCTACTACGTCGGAACGTTCGGCGGCTACGACCGCTCTGCGATCCGGCTCAATTTGGAGAAGGAGTAGCTGGGCTGCGCGTTCTGTTCTCCGCTCTTCGTTGGGTTTGCTCAGCTCTCCGTTGGGCTTGCCCCAACGGAAGCCCGACTGGCCAGCTAACAAGCAGAATCTCGATCGCGCAAGCTCTCCGCCGGGCTTGCCCCGGCGGGAGCGGCGACTGAAAAACTCTCTGGCCAGTCATTCGCTCTGTAGCTGTCAGTCATTCGCTCCGTGGGGGCAGGCCCCACGGGGGCGAGTTGGGGGGCGGCTTTTGTAGCTGTCAGTCATGGTTCCGTTGGGGCAGGCCCAACGGGGGCTCTTCTCTTCGGGGCGATTTCGGCAACGGCAATTCTCTGAGCTGGATTTTGGTTTTTGCCGCGCTCTGTCGAGTGGTGGATGGCGTCTGGATTGTTGTGGCCGTGGTGTGTCGTCACGGCAACTGGCGGTGTTCCTTCAATCGAGGATCGGACCATGAACGCGAAGAACAGTTGGCTTGTGGCGGCGTTGGTGCTGGTGGTGTGCGGAGCAATCCAGGCGGCGGAGGAACCTCAGCCGGCGGTCAAATCGGAAGCGGTCAAAACGGTGGTTCTGGCGGTGGGTGATGCGGCTCCGGCGTTCAAAGGCACTGACAATCGAGGCCAACCGTGGGACTCGGCCGAGCATGTCGGGAAGAATTACACGGTGATCTATTTCTATCCCGCCGATTTCACGGGTGGCTGCATCAAGCAGGCGGAGACGTTTCGCGACACGATGAATCAGCTCACCGAGCAAGGGGTCACGGTCATCGGCGTCAGCGGGGATTCAGTCAAGAACCACCAGTTGTTCAAAGAGGCGTGGACGCTGAATTACACGCTGCTGGCCGATGAGGCCGGTGAGCCTGCGTAAGTTTCATGGAGTCCTCACGAAAACACTTTCGGCACCACATTCCCCGCCACATCCGTCAGCCGGAAGTCGAGTCCTTTGAACCGATACGTCAGCCGTTTGTGATCGAAGCCGAACAGGTGCAGTAGCGTGGCGTGAAAGTCGTTCGTATGCATGGGATCTTCGACAGCGTTCCAACTCAGCTCATCCGTCGCGCCAATCACTTGGCCTCCCTTCACGCCACCGCCGGCAAGCCACATGCTGAACCCGTGCGGATGATGATCGCGTCCCGCGTCCGGGCCGGGCTTCGCGTTTTCCGTCAGTGGCGTGCGGCCGAACTCCGTCCCCCACACGACCAGCGTCGAATCGAGCAACCCGCGCTGCTTCAAGTCCTTCAACAACGCGCCGATCGGCTGATCGACTTCGGCGCACTGCTTCCGCAGATCGCCTTCGAGACCTTTGTGCTGATCCCAGACTCGCTGGAAGATGCTGACGACGCGCACTCCGCGTTCGACCAAGCGGCGAGCCAACAGACAATTCCGCGAAAACGTCCCTTGTTGGTTGGGCCGCTCCACGCCGTACGCCGTCAGCGTGTCCCGCGTCTCGTGCGACAAGTCGATCAGTTCGGGGGCGGCCGTCTGCATCCGAAACGCCAGCTCGTAGGCCGCGATCCGGGCGGTGACTTCGGGATCGTGATTCTGTTCCTGCCGCAGTTGATTCAGCTTGCGAATCGCATCGAGCTGGCTGCGATGAGCCGTCGCGGTGATGTCATCGGGCGTCTGCAGATTCAAAATTGGCTCACCCTGATTGCGGAACATGACGCCTTGATAGACCGACGGCAGGAATCCGCTGCCCCACGCCATCTGCCGCGCGACCGGCCCGCGATGATTCATCAGCACGACATAGCCGGGCAGATTCTGCGATTCGCTCCCCAAGCCGTACGACAGCCACGCGCCAAAACTCGGCCGGCCAGGAATATCCTTTCCCGTACACATCTCCAACTCGCCCGGCGCGTGGTCGAACGCCTCGTGATGCAATGAGCGGATCAAGCACAACTCATCTGCGCACGAGCCGATGTGTGGCAACAACTCTGACAACTCCATGCCGCACTCGCTGTAGCGGCGGAACCGGAAGCGGCTGCCCATCAGGAACGATTCGGTCGGCTTCACGAACGAGAAGCGGACGCCTTGGAGGAACGACTCCGGAATCCGCTGTCCATCCAGCCGCGTGAGTTCCGGCTTCGGATCGAACAGCTCGATCTGACTCGTCCCTCCCGCGAGAAAGAGAAAGATGCACGCCTTCGCGCGCTCGGCGAAATGCGGTGTTCGCGGACGCAACGGATCGGTGGGCGACGCTGTTTCGAGGCTCGACTCAGCAGCCAATAGCCCATCGTGTTTCAGCAGCGCGGCCAGCGCGACGGCTCCCATACCGCTCGCCGAACTCGTCAAGAATCGGCGTCGCGTCTGCTGTATGTGTTGAGTGAGAGAATCCATCGACTGCTCCACATGACACGACCCATCACGCTGTTCGTGACGTGTCTCACAATCCAACTGTCCGACGCCGGTACGAGTATCCTTCAGAAGTTTGTCGGATTTGCCTGAAAGCGTGACTGCGGAGAGGTTGCGGTTCCGTGGGGAGTTGAGCGGTTCCGTAAGGTGACAACGATCTGCTGTTTTTAGAGTTGCGCGACCGACTGTGACTCCCAACCGAGTCTCCAACTGCTTGACCAGCATCGTTTGTCGGCTAGACTTGCCGCATTCGAGCGAGGTGCAAGGACGCGACTCCTGGTCTGAACATTTGAGGACTTGTCGAGATCAGCACACTGCCTCTGCCTTTAGAGACCTAGCCCGTTCCTGGACGAACATTCTTTCCCTCAAGGTTGACACGATCGGTCGCCTTGCCCCAACCGTACCTGTAGGAGAGATCGTGTCTCCAGACTTTTCCAATGACTTCAAGGAGCAGGTTCGCTCGCGAACCGACCTTGCGGCACTGATCGGAGAGTCGGTGGCGCTCACACCGTCGCGCGGTGGGGCCGAATACAAGTGTCTCTGCCCGTTCCATGATGATCATAACCCGTCGATGGTCGTGTATCCAGATCGGCAGACCTACCGCTGCTGGTCGTGCCAAGTGGGCGGCGACTGCTTCACGTGGGTGATGGAGTACGACAAAGTCGACTTCCGAGTGGCGCTCGAAACGCTCGCGAAGCGGATTGGACTGGAGATGCCGGCGTATCGCGGGCGACGCGACGGAGAGTCGACAAACACCAAAGCGGGTTTGCTCGACGTCTTGGCTTGGGCGGAAAACGAATTTCATCGCTGCTTGCTTGATTCGCAGATGGCCGAACCGGCACGCGAGTATTTGAAAAAGCGTGGTTTCTCGGCTGAGACGGTTGCTCGGTTCAAGCTTGGGTTTCATCCGCAGGACAGTCAGTGGTTGTTGAATCGAGCACGCGACAGATTCACACGGGAACAACTGCAAGCGGCAGACCTTGTCAAGCAGAGCGATGATGGCAGCGGATATTACGACCGGTTCATGCGGCGCGTCTTGTTTCCAATTCGCAACGACAAAGGGCTGACCGTTGCGTTCGGAGGACGAGTCTTGCCGCAGCTTGCTCGGCCGGACGAGGCCAAATACCTCAATAGTTCGGAGAGCCCGGTTTACTCCAAGAGCAACCTGCTGTTCGGCTTCGATGTCGCTCGCGACGCCATTCGCAAGTCGCGCACGGCCGTGGTCGTCGAAGGGTACGCCGATTGCATCATTCCCTACCAGTTCGGCGTGATGAACGTCGTGGGAGTTTGTGGCACCGCGCTAACGGAGGCTCACGTGAACCGGCTGAAGCGATTCGCCCAACGCGTGGTGCTGATGTTCGACGGCGACCGAGCCGGTCTCGAAGCGGCGGAGAAGGCGTTGGGTCACTTTTTGTCGGAGAACATCGACCTGCGAATGCTCGTCTTGCCTGACGACAAAGACCCGGACGAGTTCTTGTTCGAGCACGGTGCGGATGCGTTTCGTCAGCAGATCGAGAATGCCGTCGAAGCCTGGGATTTCAAGCTGCAGGCTGAGGTGTCGCGGCATGGACTGGATTCGATCGACGCCCGGCATCGCGTGCTGATCAACATGTTGGAACTACTCGCGAAGGTTCCCAAACTGCGAGGTACGACTCGCGAGGACGTAATCCTCAATCGCTTGGCTGGTCGCGTGGCTTTGGCGGAATCAATTGTGAGGCAGCGCTTGGCAGAACTCCGTTCGGCACGGCTGACGTCACCGCAGGCAAGGCCCAACGGCAGCAACCCTGTTGCCGGAACGCCACATCGTGCTGTGGAGAACACGTCACCTACAACGTACATGGATGCCACGGCGGGACGCAATAAATCATTGCGAGTGGACGCTGCCGAAGCAGATCACGACTTATACTTCTTCGATCAACCGTTGTCCAAAGAGGACCGGCGTGAATGCGAATTGTTGGAGATCCTTTTCACGGATCCGGACACGTTGGCTGTGATTCGCCAAGAAATCGGCGACGAAGACTTTCGGAATGAGCGGACTCGGCACGTGTTGCAGGTCTGTTTCGATTTGTGGGAACAGGGTGAAACGCCGACGTTCGAACGCATCATGGCGACGATTGAAGATGTGCCTCTGAAACGATTGGTGGTGTGGATCGACGAACAAGCTCGATTGAAGGAGATCGGTAAGAAGCTCGCCGACAATTTCGTGACCGTCAATGAACAGACTCTGCCGCAATATCTCGTGCAAACCTTGCAGGGGTTGCGGTGGCGTCGTGAAGAACGGCTGCATCAGCGCACTCAAGGCCAATTGGCCCAACAACCGGATTCGCGTACCGGTTTCAATCCCAACGCGAAGGCCCTGCTCGAACAGGTCTCAACGTTCAATCAGAAACGTGCCGCCAAGACACCGCTTAGCTAATTGAGTTGGAATGTTGACCTCACTCCGAACGCGAAGGAATTGATTGTGCATAAGTTCGACGAGCCCTTGATGAAGCTGATTGCCACCGGAAGGAAACGCGGTTTTCTGACGTTCACCGAGGTCAACAATTATCTTCCCGACGAGGCGGTCAATCCGGAAAAGCTGGATGACTTGCTGATGCTCTTGGAAGAAGACGGCCTGGAAATCGTACAGGACGATCATCAGCCGGTGCTCACGTTGGCGGAGAAGAAGAAACTCAAGCCAAAGGTGAAGGACGACGAAAAGAACCGCAAGGTCGACGATCCCGTCCGCATGTATCTCACACAGATGGGCGAGATTCCACTGTTGACGCGGGTTCAGGAAATCTCGCTGGCAAAGAAGATCGAGATCACGCGACGGCGGTTTCGTCGGCAATTGCTCGAAACCGATTACGCTTTGAAAACGGCGACCGAGATCCTCCGGAAAGTCAGCGTCAACGAACTGCCGTTCGACCGCACGATCAAGGTGTCGATGACCGAGGGCCTGGAGAAGACTCAGATTCTCGGCCGCATGCCGTACAACCTGCGGACTATCGACCTCTTGCGCGAGCAATACTTGGTCGACGCCGACACGTGGTTGGACTCAGAGGCTTCCCCCTCCGCCCGCAGAAACGCCGAACTGACGATGATTCGCCGGCGACGAAAAATCGTCACGCTCGTCGAAGAACTGAGCGTGCGCACGCAGCGATTACAGCCCGCACTCAAAAAATTGGAGCAAATGTCGCAGCGGATGACTCAATTGGAGAAGTGCCTCCGTGACACGAGGCATCACCTGAAAAACGGCAAGGACGACCGAGTGAACCTGCACAAGGAAATGCAAGACTTGATGCAAATGACGCTCGAAACGCCGGCGACCTTACGCGCGAAGCTCAAGCTGATCGATAAGCGATATAAGGAATACGAACAGGCGATGCGCGATCTGTCCGGCGGCAATTTGCGACTGGTCGTCTCGATCGCCAAGAAGTACCGCAACCGTGGCCTGAGCTTTTTGGACCTCATTCAAGAGGGCAATACGGGCCTGATGCGCGCGGTTGACAAGTACGAGTACCGCCGCGGTTACAAGTTCTCGACCTACGCGACCTGGTGGATTCGCCAAGCGATCACGCGAGCGATTGCCGATCAAGCGCGCACGATCCGTATCCCGGTCCATATGATTGAGACGATGTCGAAGCTGCGGCGAGTCAACAAAAAGTTGCTGCAAGACAATGGCCGCGAACCGACGATCGAGGAGACGGCGGACGCCGCAGGCGTAAGTCTGGAAGAGGCTCGACGAGTGTTGAAGATTTCGCGACACCCCATCAGTCTGGATCGACCGGTCGGCGAGAGTGAGGACAGCTACTTCGGTGATTTCATCGAAGACTCGCACACCGATAATCCCGTCAACTCGGCGGCTCAAGAGATGCTCAAGGACAAGATCGACAACGTGCTCAAGACGTTGACGTATCGCGAGCGAGAAATCATCAAGCTGCGTTACGGCCTCGGCGACGGATACACGTACACGCTTGAAGAAGTCGGCCGCATTTTCAAGGTGACTCGCGAACGAGTGCGACAGATCGAAGCCAAGGCCGTGCGCAAGCTGCAACATCCCGTCCGCAGCCGGCAACTCAAGGGGTTCTTGGAAGGCTTCACGCCGATTTCGTGATGCCAGAAAGTCGGGTGTGTCGGAACTTCTACGAGAAACAAATCAGGCCGTTCGGTCCAGAGTGTTGGTTGCGCGAGCGCCGGATGAGTTGATTTTGGCCCGTTGGCCACGAGCATCGCATGTCTGAGCCAACGCGAATCAGCGACACCGCATCTGCCGCGCCCGAACGACTGGTTCCTCGGGCCGGCTGGAACTGGAAGGCCATTCGCCCGCGGGTGATTCGCCGAGCGATTGTGCTGTTTTGTCTGTTGACGCTCTACGTCTTGTCGATCGGACCGATGTGGTGGTGGTGGTACAGCGGCATGTACCTCGAGACCGAGGAACTGTATTGGGTCGTCGTGATTTACGAGCCGTTACGCCAAGCCTGCGGACTGGAGATCGTTAACAATCTCGTCACGGCGTACATCGAGTGGTGCAACCTATAACACTCGTCGTAGGCTGGCGTGAAGCGGGCGAGCTTTTCGTGGGGACACGATTCCGCCGGCAAGCAGTTCGTATGCCGTGAGTGGATTCCACGGCGCGCTTCTCCAGCGAGACAACTTTGGTTGGTCCCGCGAGAGGACTGCCTCTGCATTGAGCGGCACTGCGCGTTCCAATGGCTCAAGTCCGAGCGGCTCAGCACGCCGGCCGCACAGCCTCTGAGGACGATTGCCGTGGTTTTTTCGGCACTCTGGCGATTTTCGTCGGCCGTCGAACGCGGGAATCGAGCGTCTGGCACCGCATTTGCCTACGTCGGCTCCAATCCGGCATCCAGAATTCTCAGAAGGAGAATCGCATGACCCAAGCGACTGCGCCCCAGCCATTCGATGCGATCACTTCCATTACTCCACAATGCCGCAATCCCCAGGCGATCCAAGCCGCCATTCAGGGCGCACTGGATCTCACCGGTCATGGCGAGCTCCACCGCATCCATGCGGAGTTCGATGATGGCGCCCTCACGATCACCGGCCAAGTACCGACGTATTATCTGAAGCAGCTCGCGCAAAACGTTGCCTTGACTGTTCCCGGCATCGAACAAATCCACAACGAGTTACACGTCTGCTGGCGTCCACCTTCACCGCTGGCAGAATCGTCCGCATGATTCCCCGGGAACTTCGTCATGAGGCCGTGTAACTGCGGCTTGCGTGGCATTGTACGCAACGGGTTCGTTCCGCGTGCGAACAACGAATCTCCGGGCGTGAGGCGGGACCGGTGTGGCAAGCGGCACAATCTTCGCGCATGAAATGATGATGCGGGATCGTCGGTGGCGCGAATTTGTGTGCTCGCTGGCCCTGAGTGCCGGCGAAGCGAAACGGTTCGAACGTGCTCGCGACGAAGACCTCTTGAGTCGTTTGAAACAAGTGGCATTGTTTGCAGCGGGACTCGTCGCTCATTCCGGGAGTTTTGGTGTGCGGATTGGCCGGAGCGAAGCCGATCGGCGGGCGTGCCGTGCCGGTGGGAGTGTGGCAGGTCACGCATTGACCCGAGAGCTGCGAATGCGGAATGACCGGCGGTGCTCCCGCGAAGAGCCGTCGCTCGGCACGTTGCGCGGCGGTCGCAGTCCTCATCGGAGTTTCGTCGCGAGACGACGAGCAACCGACGAACACTAGCAAGCAAATTAACCCGAAGCGTGAGCGAGGGCGAACGCTCCACTGACTCGATTCGCGACAGTCCCCTGTGAAGCCTTCACCCTCGCTGGTGCTTCGGGTTCGTGTGTGGGGCAGTTGAAGATGAGAGGCAATTCGTCGCATGGTCACACCTTCTCCACGCGAACCGCGCATTTTTTGTAGTCGGGTTCCTTGCTGATGTTGTCCATCGCATCGAGCGTCAAAACATTTGCGAGTCGCGACTCATCAAAGAACGGGATGAAAACCGAGCCGGCCGGCGGCTGACCGCGGTCGTCGATTTTGGCCTTGAGTTCCAGGCGGCCTCGGCGGCTGACGACGCGAACCTTTTGGCCGCTGACGATGCCGAGCTTGTCGGCATCCACTCGGCTGAGTTCGACATAGGCTTCGGGAACCGCTTGATGAAGCTGTTTGACTCGGCGAGTCATCGAACCGGTGTGCCAGTGTTCGAGGACTCGGCCTGTCGAGAGCCAGAAAGGGAACTCGTCATCGGGGACTTCGGCAGGCGGGTGATACGGTCGCAGCCAGAACGCGGCTTTCTCGCCAAAGCCCTTCGCTTTGTAGAAGTGGACTCCCTTCGGCTTCTTCACATACGGGTCATATCCGGCGGCATAGCGATACTTTGTTTCGCGCCCGTCGACGACCGGCCAACGCAGGCCGCGGGCTTCGCGAAGCTGGTCGTAGCTGGCCAAGTCCTTGCCGTTGCCAAGCGTGAAGCGGCGATACTCCTCGAACAACGGCTTGTGCCAATCGTCGTCGGACCACGGAAAGAGTTTTTCGAAACCCATCCGTTTTGCGACCTGGATGATCTGCCACGCATCTTCTTTCGCTTCGCCGGGCGGGTCGATGAGTTTGTCCCAGTGCTGAGTCCGCCGCTCGGTGTTGCCGAACATCCCTTCGCGTTCGACCCACGCGGCGCTCGGCAGAACCAGGTCGGCGATGGCAGTCGTCGGCGTCGGATAGATGTCGCTGACGACGATGAACCGGCCGTCATTCGGCTTCCGCTCGAAGCGAGTCAGATTCGGCAGGCTGACCCACGGATTGGTCACTTGAATCCACATGGCCTTCACGTCGCCGCGTGATAACGCGCGGAACATGTCGATGGTGTGCAATCCGGGTTTTGGGTTGATCGTTCCTTCGGGCAGGCCCCAAATCTCTTCGGTTTTTTTGCGGTGTTCGGGGTTGGTGACCACCATGTCGGCGGGCAAGCGATTGGACAACGTGCCGACCTCGCGCGCCGTGCCGCACGCGGACGGCTGACCGGTCAGGCTGAAGGGATTGTTGCCCGGCCGGCTGATCTTACCCGTCAGCAGATGCAGGTCGGTGATGAGGTTGTTCATCCACGTCCCGCGCGTGTGCTGATTCACTCCCATGCACCACAGACTGACGGTGTTGCGAGCCTGGTTGCCGTACATCTCAGCCAGCAGCTTGAGTTGCTCGACCGATACACCACTGATGTCACGGACCTTTTCGGGCGAGAAATCCTTGAGGAATTCACGCAGTTCCTCGAACGAGGAGTCCTTCGGCTGGTCTTCGAACGTGTACTGTTGAGCCTGCTCGCCGAAGCAGCCGTAACCGATCTTGTCGAGGTCTTCGATGCCGCGTTTGAAGACGACATTCTCATCGAGAAACGCTTTGTCGTAGCGTCCGGATTCGACCAGCAAATGCAGGATGCCGTTCGCAATCGCAAGGTCGCTACCTGGCTTGAACTGTACGAAAGCATCGGCGTACTGCGACGTCTGAGTCCATCGCGTGGCGAGGTCGATAATGCGGACGCCTCGATTCGTGCGCTTGTGTTCGAGAATGCGGCTGAACAAAACCGGATGCATCTCGGCCATGTTGTTGCCCCACAAGATGAAGTCGTCGCCGAGCTCAAAGTCGTCGTAGCAACCCATCGGCTCGTCGCTTTGAAACTGCGTCATGAAGCCCATCACCGCACTGGCCATGCACAGTCGCGCGTTCGGGTCGATGTTGTTGCTCTTGAGTCCGCCCTTGAACCACTTCACCGCAGCGTAGCCGTCGAAGATCGTCCATTGCCCCGAACCGTACATCGCGACGGCGTCTGGGCCGCCCGCATCAAGTGCCTCTTTGAACTTTAGGGCGATCAGATCGAGCGCCGCGTCCCACGAGATTTGCTCAAAGCCTTTGCCGTCGGCTTTGCGTTTCATGGGAAACTTCAAGCGGTCCTTGCCGTAGAGCATCGCCGGCAAGTGATAGCCTTTCACGCAGAGCAACCCGCGATTGACGGGGCTTTCGCGATCACCTCGGACAGCGAGCACCTTGCCGTCCTTCGTCCCGACCTCGACGCCGCAGCCGGTTCCGCAGTACCGACACGGAGCTTTGTCCCAGCTCAACGACGCATCCGCCGGATCGCCGGCCGCTTCGACCAACTCCGGTTGCCCGATCCCTGCTGCCAACGTCGCGGCGCTTCCGGCCACACCAAGTTGGGCGAGAAACTCGCGACGATCCAGACCGCAGCCGCAAACCGATTGGCTTGTCTCAGGCATGAACTGTTCCAATTCCTTGTCCTCTGAAACCTTGTCCTCTGAAACCTGTTCGCAGTCCGGCCGATCGCCGGAACTGACCCCACTTTGGGGTCGCAGCGCGTCTGTGTTCCACCTGAAAGCGGTACTACGAGCTTCCGCTCACTTGGCCTCCGCCATTTTCTTTTCACCGGATTTGGGTTCAACGGGTGGTTTGGTGTCGGCCGGTTTGTCGGACGCCGGCTTCTTGCCAGCTTCCTGCCATTTATGTTCGGGTCGCGCGAGGATTTCGTCGATGACCGCGTTGACGGCAGCGGCTTGCTCGACCTGGCCGGATTCGGCGGCGTGTTTGGTGATTTCGCGAGCTTGTGGAATCATCTCTTTGTAGAACCGCTCGGCGACTTCAAACATGCCATGCCAGTGGGCGTAATCGGGAGCCATCATTGAAGCTCCATGCCGAGCGCGCCGGCCCTCGTGATGCCAGAGATAGAACCACGTCCATTCGATCTCTTCATCGAACTCGGTCTTGGTGAGAAGTTCGTTCTTCCGCAGCGCGGCGATGATCGCTAGGCCCGGCTTGCCGAACTTCTCGTTGTAAAGCACCACGAAGTCGTCGTACTGCTTGTAGAACGCGTTGACGTAATCGGGCGTGTGGCAGTGATGGCAAACCTGCTTCATGTTGGTCCGCTTCTCGTCGGCAGAAAACGTGACCAGCGAACGCCGCTTGGCGGGATCAGACTCGGTGACGAGTTTGCCGTTCGCATCGGTGTCGAGTACCGCGCTGACCGGCGGACGGTTCGTCCACGAGATACGCTGACCGGGGTCATGCGTGATCGTGCCGCCGTTCTTCGAGTGCCCCGACATGTGACACGTCGCGCACGTCGGAGCCTGCGAGTAATCCTGGCCGAGCACCCAGTCTTTGGCGTTGAGATTCATGTGATCCTTGAGATCGCGAAACGCGACGCCGTGCTTGGACTCTTCGTAGATCTCTTTCTGCGGATGATCCGGGCCAAGGTGACACTTGCCGCAGTTCTCCGGCTGCCGAGCCCGTCGCGGCGAGAAATCGTGCCGGCTGTGACACGCCGAACACGATCCCAGCGAGCCATCCAGATTGAGCCGTCCGATCCCGGTGTTCGGCCAGGTGTCGGCATGAAACTTCGGTCGCCCGTCTTCGGATTTGGCGATTCGGTCAAGCACATCGAGATTCGTCGGCTGACCTTTGTCGTCAGGCTTGAGGTCATCCAGCGTGATCTTCCCGCCGTCCTTTGCCAACAACGCAACCTTGCTGCCGTGACATTGCTGACAGCCGACCGCGGCGCTCGCCATCCCGTTGACTTCATGAATGTCGGGCTTGCCCGGCGTCGGCGAATGCGGATTGAAGGGAGTCCGCGAACCCTCGACGGTCTCTGCCAAAAAATTGTCGAGCGACGCGAGGATATTGCCCGCCTTCGCGTGATGGCTGTGAGTGAATTCTTTCGTTTCCTTCTCGTGACAGCGCCCGCAGTCCTTCGGCGTCACGACTGTCGCGATGAAGTGGCTGTAGTGCGTGAAGCCATCCACGTCCCCTTTCTGAGCCTGATGGCATTCGACGCAACCGACTCCTTTGCGAGCGTGCGTGCTGAATTTCCAATGGTCAATAATCCCCGGCGACGACTTGCCGTGACACTCGACGCACCCCTTCGACTTCGCCGGCACCGCGACATGCCCCGACGCCAGGCCGACCTCCTCGCGCTTTCGAGCAATTTCCATCGCCTGTACCAGCACCAGCGATGCCAGAAACAACAGGCCGAGAAAGCCGATGAGATATCGTTTGGTTTGCAGAGTCATTGTTTCTCCAAGTTGATTCCGAAGACCTTCCCTCTCCCCGTGGGAGAGGGTGGCCGACAGGCCGGGTGAGGGAAGCGATTTTCGGTTGACTTCCCGACTTCCTCAGCCGTTTATCCTTCCGGTTCCGATCGACGATGCACGTCAAACTCCGTTGGATCCCTCACTCTAGCCCTCTCCCAGAGGGAGAGGGGACCGGGCAAGAGCTTCAATGTTCAACGACTGCCTCCCATACGGTGAGGCCGACTAACAAGAACACGCCGACGATGCCGATCCACACGCTGGCTTCGCTGAACCGAGTGTGTTTACGAATCGCGCCGTCAATGAACGGCCAAGCGAACATCACGAAGACGATGAAGCCGCTGCTCAGCACGGCAAACGTGCCGGAAAACAGCTTCAGCCAGCGGAATGAGACGTAGAACCACCACTCCGGCTTGATGACTTCGGGCGTCGTCAGCGGATCGGCCTTCGGGCCGAGCGTCACGGGCAACACCGTCGCCAGCACGCTCAAGACGATCATCAGAATCAGGCCGATGATCAACTCGGTGTAGAAGTGGTCGGGGAAGAAATCGAAGTGCTTCGGAGCGTCGGGCGGCTCGTCTTCAAAGCGGAGTTCGCTGACTCCTTGCAGCCGCAAGATCGCGACGTGAATGCCGATCAGCAGAATCATCAGGCCGGGCAACACCGCCGCGTGCAGAATGAAGAACCGAGACAGCGTGTTGTCGTTGTACGAGTCCCCCGCCAGCAGCATCCGTTTGGCGAAGACGCCGACCACCGGCACCGTGTCGCAGATGTTCGCGGCCACGGTCGCTCCCCAGAAGCTGAGTTGCTCGAACACGAGGCTGTAACCGGTGAAGCCGACGACCAGCGTGCAGAGCAGCAAACACATGCCGACCATCCAATTGATCTCGCGCGGCTGGCGATACGCACCGGTGAAGTAGACTCGCATTTGATGGAGAATGATGGCCGCGATCATCAGCGTCGCGGCCCACTTGTGAATCCCGCGGATGTACCAACCGAAGGCGACTTGATTGGTGATCGCGTCAATCGACTGATAGGCCGTGTGAGGCGACGGCTGGTAATAGAACGCCAGCATGATGCCGGTCACGATCTGCACGACGAAGAGATAAGCCGGCGTCCCGCCCAGGCAAAACCACCAATGCCGCAGATGTGCCGGCACCGGTTCGTTGGTCAGTTCTTCCAATTGCACTCCGGTGATCGGCAGCCGTTCCGCGAACCAGCGTTTGACCGTGTTCATACCAGAGCCTCCATCGGCACTTCGATGAACAACAAGCCGTTCTCAACCTTCAACGGATAGCGCGGCAGCGGTTTGTTCGAATCCTTCGGCGGCCCCGAAACCGGCTGGCCTGCCTTGTCGAACGCGCCGTTGTGACACGGGCAAAAGAAGCGATCGTTGTTCGACTGCCAATGCACCTGACAGCCGAGGTGTGGACAAACGCTCGACAACGCGATGAAGTCTTCGGGCACTCCTTTGTCCGCCAACCGAGTCACCACGATCTTTTGACCCGCCGGAGCTTCATACGTCACCGAGTCCCCGATCGCAAAGCTGTCGAGATCTGTCAGAAATTGCCAGGTCCGCGACGACGCTTTGGCCGGATAGAAGAACCAGCCCATCACCGTGCCGAACGTTCCGTATCCGAGCGTCATTCCAATGGCCATCACGGCTGACGACATTCGCGACAACCAAGTGCGGCGCGGAAGAGTTTCATCGTCGCCTGGCTGCGGTACCGGATGACTTCGGCTCATGATTTCCTATCGTTCCAATCCAAACTGCTTCGTGCGATGAGACGGAAGTCAGACCATGTGCCAAGGCGAATGGTAACACTGATCCTCCCGTAGTCGAAGTCGTGAGACTTCGAAGGCATCGGATACTCACGACTTCGGCGACATGAATAGACCTATGCGAAGAGGCCCACCTGCACCGGGCGAAGAGTGAGCGGGCGGGCGGAACGACACATCTGGGACGTCATTCGACCGGCAGCGTGTAAACGAGCGTGCCGATGGCCTTGCCTTTGGGAACCTTTGCGTAGTGTGGATGGCACGAGACGCACTTGGTCATCACCACGGGGACGGCCGTCGCCGTGCGGAGAAATCGTTTGCCGCTCTTTTCGACCACGCGATCAACTGATGCTTTTCCGGCAATGATTTCTTGAAGAGCCGCTTTCTCGAAATCGTCGGTTGCGACGTTGGAGGCCTCGATCGGATCCCCCGTCGCGTCCAGCAGGCGCACCTCGTGATGCCCCTTCGCCTTCATCTCCTTCCACAGCAGCTTGCCGGCCACGGCTGCGGCTGGCTCATCCCCTTTCACATAGTGTTCGGTGATAAGCACGATCGCCGTCTTGTAGAGATCGTCCAGCATCCGCGTCTGCTTGCGTGTCCGCTCGACGGCCTCGTCTCCTCCGCCGCCCGTGAAGCCTTGATTCGGCAGCATTGCGATGCCAGCCAACAATCCAACCATTCCGATCACGAAACAGCGAGTGCGATTCAGTTTCATTTCGAGATCCTTAACATTCGAGATCAACCCAAAGAATCGCTCGGCCAACTCGGCCCAGCGGAAGCAATGCTCTCCGCTGGGAACTTCCCTTCGGAGAGCTTGCGGAGTCATCTAAGAATCAAGTCCTGCGCCGCCGCATCACGCCTTGGGTTTGTGTGCTTCGTGGCAGACCGCGCAGCTTTGCGAGGTTAGTTCCTTGAATGCGGCTTTTGTGCCATCGAGATCCTTGGATCCGGCCTTCTCCAGCAGTGTGGCGCTGGTGGCTTGCAGAGCCTTGGCGGCTTTCGCCCACGTTCCATCGGGGCAGCGGCCGTCGTCCATCAGCACGTAGCCCGACTCGTTCAATAGCGCCGCGTGCAGGGTGACGTCGTCCCAATTCGGTTCCGCGGCGTCCAAGTCCTTCTTCAGGGCACCGCAGTTCGCGGAGACGAGTCCTTTCATGAGCTGCTTGGTCAGAGCAGCTCGCGTCTTGCCTTTGGTCTTTTGAGCCTCCACTCGCTCGGCGACCACAAAGCCCCCCACCAAGAATGACGCGACGAGCACCCAAAGATACTTTCTCATCAAGCTCTCCCTTTGCTGGAACCCAGAAAACAAGGCCTCACGCTGAAGCCGTCAGTCACGTCAATCATGGTCCCCAAAAAAATGTTGGCAGAGTGTCGTAACCAATCTCGCCAGAGATTGGGGGCGGTGTTTGTGGTCACAACCCAAGCTCTGGCGAGCTTGGCTACGTTCCTTTCCCGTGCTCCGAAGTCGCGAGCGTGGCAGAGCGCGGTTTGAGTTTGTGAGTCGGCAGATCCGACACCGGCGGATCGTACCAGTCGCCGCGGAGCCAATCGACGATCAGTGCCAGTTCGCGCGGCGAAAGGATGTTGCGTTCTGGATGCTGCGTGTCTTCCGCGAAAGCAGGCATGCGATCGTTGCGATCGTCGGCATAAAAACGCTCGTGCCGCGGATTACCGATCAGGCCCAACAGCCAGTCGCGCGACCCGTAGCCCGTCAAGTCAGGAGCCGATCCGAGTTCGCCGTGTTCGCGAAAGCGATGACAATCGGTGCAAGACAGACTGCCGACCATCAACTCGCGTCCGCGCAGGATCTCCGCCGAGTCGGCCGCATCGGCTTCGGTGCGGTGAGGCATCGTCGCTTCCGCCGCCAGCGCGCGAGCGGCCAAAAGCAGATCGCCTCGCATCTTCTGAGTGGCGTCGCGATCGAGGCCGTCAAAAAGTTCTTGGACTTTCGACGCCATTTCTCCGTCGATGAATTTCGTGTGCCCGAAGTAATGTGCCGAGACAATCCGTTTGGGGTCAAGCATGCCGGCAATCCAGTCCGTCGTACCGAACCCGCGCAGGTTGGGTGCGGACGGTTCGGAGGCGGCGATTCCAATTCCGTCGGCGCTTGCGTGCGAATGGCAGCTTGCGCAGTGCCGAGCGAACAGCAGCGGACCTTGCGTCTTGGGATCGTCTCGCAGCAAGGACAGCGGCCCCTCGGGGGGTAGCGGGCCGCGATCGGCCAGCTCGCGCGAGCGAATCGCCAGCAACTCGGTGTCACGCTGCGATGTCTGGAACTCGGCGTCGCGCCAATCGCGGACGTACGACATCGCTGTCAGGCCGCTCCAACTTCCCACGCCGATCAGCACCACAAGCACTCGCACCACCGCACTGCCGCGTGGCGACAGCTTCTGGTCCCACAACGGCAGCAGCACGAAGAAACCCAGCACCCCGGCCGGGATCAGCACCGTCGCCACGAATTCCCAATCGCCCGTGAAGTACCGACGCAGCTCGAACAGGCTGCGAAAATACCACTCGGGTCGAGGCGTGTGTGTCAGCGTCGGATCGGCGGGAGCATCCAGCGGCGCTCCGAAGTGCCACGACACGAACCCGATCATGCCGAGCATGAGCGTCAGCAGCGTCATGTTGCGAACTGTTTGATACGGCCAGTAGGGCACGCGCGACTCGGACCCGCTGACCAGCGTCAATCCATGCCGATAGACTTGGCCGATATGGACGATCAACAACCCAATCACCAGCAACGGCAGCAGTCCGACGTGTAGAAAGTACAAGTGCGTCAGCGTCAGATGGCCGACCGCATCACCGCCAATCAAGATGCGTTGCACAATCGGGCCGATCAGCGGCGTCGAGCCGATGATGTTCCCTTCCACTTCGACTTGCGACATCCCCCGCTGCCCCGCCGACAGCGGATTGCCGGAGATCGCCCACACCAGCAGCAGTGGCACCAACAGCAAGCCGGTGATCCACAGCAACTCGCGCGGCACTCGAAACGCTCGGATCAGCAAGACTCGCACGATATGCACGCCGCAGAGCACGATCAGTGCATGCGACGTGAAGTGATGCAAGCCGCGCACAAAACTGCCGGCCGCGGACTGTTCGATGAAATGCACGCTGGCCCAAGCGGTGGTTGTCGACGGGCTGTAGCTGAGCATCAGCAGCAGGCCCGTGATCAACTGCACGATGAACAGCCACAGCAGGCAACTCGCGATCGAGTACGACCACTTGGGACCGCTCGGCAATACCCGTCGCCGGATCGGAGCCAGCCAGCGCCGGTACTCGGTCCGGTCGTCAAGCCAATCGAAGAATGTCTGCATCTCAGAGCCTTCGGTTAGGCGCGGACGACCTGCTTAGTCAGTCCCTGCTCGAATTTCTGGAACGTGACTTCGACCCAGACGTCCTGCGTCGAGTCGTCCTGCACGAGCCGGCATTCGAGAGCATCCATGCCGCGCGGCGCGTGGTTCTGACGGCCGGTGGCGGCCGAGGACAGCCGCTGGCCAGCGTGTCCAAACTGAGCGCGATGGCACGGGCACAGGAAGCAATTCAACTTGGGATCGTGTTGAATGAGACACCCCAAGTGCGGGCATGTGGCCGTGAACGCGGCGACCTGATCCGCCTCAGAAGACTGCTCCGTCGAGCCCGCTTTCCGTCGCACCAGCCAGACTTGTCCCAGGACTTCACTAGGGTATTCGGTCCACGCATCGCGGCGCGCCCCGATGATTGGCACGCGCACTGGCTTGTTGAGCGGCAAATCCTTCAAACGCGCAATTCGCTGGGTCAAATCACCATTCGACTGGCCGCGCCGCAGAGCATCCAAGATGAAGCTGACACCCGGAAATCCGACAATCGCCGCGCACAACGTCGCGAGTCCACGGCTAGCCCATGTCAAGAATGCACGTCGCTGCATGATAGCTCTCCAATCACTTTGGTGCGTGCAATCATGCAAGCTCCGTTCCATGCCGTGGTTGACGATGGAATCGCGACGGATTGCTCGCAGTTCGCACGCTCGGCGCGCCCATCCGCGCGCGGTTCGTGCCGGATCGCCCAACTCGTTGGTGAACGCTGACTCGAACATCGCAATCGGCGTGCGAGTCTTGTGTGGCACATCGGTTGCTGTTTGGTCTGCCGCCGGAAGCCGTCGAGTTGCTCCGTGACGCGAAGACTCCGGCCGCGTTCGACTCAGGAGATTCAATCATGTTGTGGCTACCGATCGTTTCGCTGGCGGTGTTGATGTTGGTGGCGGTCATAGCGTTCGCGGTGACGCTCTGGGATGTGGCGTTTGGTGGTCCGGGGCGTGGGATACCCCATTGGCAATCCACCGCGTGGCGGCTGACACACTTCGACGGGCAACCGTTGCGACAGTGGGCTGCGAACCTGACGCGGCGCGTCGTTCTGCGACAGACCCGACTGCCCCGCTCGGCGGAAACGCCGTTAGCGATCGCGGCGGAATTGGAAGCCGGCGTCAACGTCGTGCTGGAGCAAGTGGGCGAGGCGCGGAACGCCGCGCCATCGAAATCGTGTCCAGACACGCGGCCGCATTACATCCCGGTCACCGTCCCGGAAGTGCTGGTGATTGCCGACGAACTGCAACGCAAATGTCCGCCCGCCGAGTTGCACCTCATCCGCGAAGTGGCGCAATCGAACGCGTTGCGCGCTCGCCTGGTCGCCCCGGACGAGTTCCCGGATGCCGGCATTCGGTGCCCGCTGCACATGAAAGACGGTTATTGCTTGACGTTCCTCAACCGGCCGATCGCCTGTCGCCGGCTGTGTCCAAACTGTGTCGGTGCCGGCACTGATGGTGCGACTGTCTCGCCGGGCACAACGACGGGTGAGCTTCACGAATTGACCGACGACTTGCATCAGGGTTTGTCTGTGGGTCTGTCGCAAGGTCTGCACGCCGCCGGCCTCGATGGGGAAACCTACGAGTTCAACGACGCGCTGGCGACGGCCCTCGCGACCCCAGATGCCGCGACCCGCTGGTTGGACGGGGAACCGCTCTTCGCGCACTGCGTGAGAGCGTAGCTCGTGGCCATGAGCGTTGTTGTTTGGTGGACCATCCGCACGGTGGAACGCGGACGTGGCCAGCGTCGAAGCGATCTTGAGCCCTCGCCCTCGCTGACGCTTCGGGTTACTTTCTCCCGGCGATTCGCAGGTTCTGTTCGCTTGGAGCATCATGTTTGCGGCGTTGGCATTCTTCGGCATCGGAGCGATCAAATCCTGGTTCGTCGGCCACTCGTGGTGGCGCGCGGGCTTGGAAACGCTGACGCTCGGAGGCGGAGCCGCGGTACTGTCCTACGCAACCGGCGCGTTGCTCAAGTCGTTCTCAACGTAGCCACGACGCCGGCAAATCCCGCTTGGTATCGAGCAGGATTTCGAGGATCGCTTGGCGGTCCTCGTTCGACAGGTGCTTGTACGTCGGCGATTGGTCTTTGCCCGTGAGCACGTCGTGTAGTTTGCGATAGACGATTTCTTTCAGCTCCGTCGGCAAGCCGTCGAATGCGGCGGAATAGATCAGGTAGCTGCACGGGTATTGGAAGATTCGCGTTTGCAGATTGAAGTCGCGTAACGAGCGGCCGCGCTTGTCGCGCGGGCCGCCTTGGGTGAATTGTTCGGTGAAACCGGACACACCTTGCACTCGGTCGGTCAGCGGGGCTTCTTCGACGAACAAGAAATGCTTCAGCACGAGATCGGCGGAATGGTCCAGCCGCCGCTGAATGCTTTCAGTTCGCAGTGCATGGGGGTCTTTGTCGATCTTGCGCAGAATCTCTTCGTCGCGGAGCGCGAGCTTGGCTTGGTAGTTGGCCAACGTCAGCGCATTGTGCGTCGGAGCCTGATACTCGAGAACCAGAAACGCGACGATGTCGCTGTACGGCGTGAGGTACGGCTCGACGTCGATCCGTTTTGACAGGTCGGTGACATTCGCTCCAGCATCGGCGTCGAAAGCTTCTGGCTCGCGCGAACTCTTGGCGATCATGTTGCCCATGTGCCGCTGACGGCCGTGCGTGCCGCTGACGTACCAGCCGCCCCAACGCTCTTTGAGTGGGCTTTGCCACGTCGTGCGGTACGTCGTGGTGCTGAGGATTGGGTTGCCGCTGGCGTCGGGAAACACTGAACGGATCAAGTGCCCGGGGACTCCTTGTGTGACCGACGAGGCGTGGCACAGCGTGCAAGTGTCGGTATGTCGCACGAACTTCGGATGGTCCACTTCCTCTTGGTCCAGCGAATAGAAAACACCGCCGAGTTGCGGATCGACGGCGCTGACTTCGACGACATCGCCGTTCTGGCACCAGCCGATGTAAACGTCATCGTTGAAATAGATCGCTCGCGGCGTGCGCGGGTTGATGCGGCTCCGCTGAAAGCTCGTCTTCGAGAAGACCAGCATCTGCGAGGTCTCGGAAACATTCAGCGTCTTGAGCACCGACGCGAGGTAGCCGCTCTTGTCGTCGAACGCCAGCCCGACCTCGTCGGCGTTGAGCCGCTTCTGCAGCTTGCTGATCGGATCGGCCAGCGGCGTCGTAAGATAGTTGACCGGCTCACGCTCGATGTCGAACTGTGCGGAAGCGGACAGTGGGAGCACGGCGAGGGCAAGAAACAGTGCGAAACGGAACATGACGGTTGGCTTTCAGTGGCGGAAGGTTGATTCGCTGTCTGAATGGCAAACTGCGTACCGCCGTTCTGGAGTGCTGCGGCTCGACACAGCTCTCCAGAAAAATAAATCATGCTGTCGGCAGCGTGATGACGATTTCGGTGCCTTCGGCGCGCAACTCGCTGACGGCGATCAGGCCGTTGTGTTCGTCGATGATGCGTTTGCTGATTGCCATGCCGAGGCCCGTGCCAGTCGGTTTTGTCGTGAAGAACGGCTCGAAGATTTTCTGGCGTTGTTCCGAAGTCATGCCGGGGCCGTTGTCGGCGATAGAAAGTTGCCAGGCGCTGCGGCCGTCGAGCGTCGTCGGTTTCCAAGTGATCTCGATTCGCACCGGATCCGCGCACGCGGCCAGCGAGTTCTCGAAGATGTTTCGAAAAACTTGATCGAGGCGGTTGGCATCGACCGAGCACCGCGGCGATGTACCTGACTTGGGAAGTTTGAACGAAACGTTGCGGCCTTGTCGCGCCCAAACGAGATTGTCCCAGGTTTCTTCGAGGATATCGCGCAGGTTGTGCTCGGCTCGTTGCAATTTGATCGGCGCGGCGTAGTTGCGGACTTCCTCGAACAGCTCGTACAGTTTTTTCTGTGCCTTCTGCACGCGAGCTATCAAGTCCAGCGAGTCCTGTTGTCCTTGCAGGTTGAGGCCGAGCATTTCCAAGCAGGCTTCGCTGCGTTGCAGCGCGTTGCGGCTTTCGTGGACGAGGCCGGTCATCATTTGGCCGATAGCGGCGAGCCGCTCGGCTTGCAACATACGGGCGTTCGCGGCTTTCAACGCGAGCTCAGCCTGCCGTTTCTCGGCCAGTTGTCGCAGACGATTGCGGAGCGTGTCAGCATCGACCGGCTTGATGAGGTAATCGGAGGCTCCGTTGCGCAGCGCGGCGATCGCTCCAGTCAAATCTTCGTAACCGGTGACGATCACGACGGCCGCCTGCGGGGCGAGCTGTCGCAGTTGCGGCAGAAACGTCTCCGAGTCGCCGTCGGGCAGTTTGCGGTCGAGCACGATCGCGAAGTACTCGTCCCACCGCGCTTCGCGCACCGCTTGAGCAAAGCTCTCAGCCGCCTGTACGCGGTAGCCGTCCAATTCCAAAATGTCGATCAAGTTGCCGCGCGTGTCGGGATCATCTTCCACGACCAGCAGCGACAACTGCCCCAGCGCATCGGGAGTGGGAAGCTCGACCGAGTGTTGCGGCATGAAACAAATCCGTGGGTTTAATGTAGCCGAACTCGTGAGAGTTCGGTTTCTGCGTGGATTTCGAGCCACCGAAGTCTCACCACTTCGGCTACGTCAGGTTTTGAATTTGCGTCTAACGAGTCGTCCAGCGTTGTAGCGTATCCAAAAACGCATTCATTTCGAGCGGCTTGTAGAAAAAGACGTCCACGCCGTGAAGTGAGTTGTTCTCCAAACGTTGGCTCAGTTCGTGGCGATGTCCTGTCAGCAGCATGGTTCTCGCTTGCGGATGCAGGTTGCGGATTTGTTCCAAGAGCTTCAGGCCATCGGCGTCCGGGAGCCGCCAATCGACCAGCACAATGGGAAACTCTTGGCGGTCCATTTGCTGAACCGCCTGCTGGGCCGATCCCGCGATGCCGACGCGAAACGATCGCTCACGCAGCACGTCGTACAAGCTGGCACAGAAGTCGTGATCGTCATCGACGATCAAGAGCAGTGGTTGCTCCGCCGCTTCAGAAATCAGAGGCAGCAATGCCGGGACATCGACCGGTTTTGGCAGGATGCGCCACACTCCGAGTTGTTCGGCACGCTGTCGTGTCTCGGCGTCCGCGAAGCCCGTGATCAAGATTGCGACGGTCGAGGCCCAGCGGCGTTTCAGTTCGCGGTAGAGTTGCAGACTGACCATGCCGGGCATTTTCAAATCGAGCAGCACGATGTCGAAGGCGTGCTCGTCCAGCGTGCGCAGCGCAGTTGTGGCATCGGGGGCGGGGGCGGTTTGCACGTCGTAGCCGATGTCGGTCAAGATGTCGGCCAAGTTCGCACAGGTGTCGAGATCGTCATCGACGACCAACAATCGAGTCGGACGTTGAGGTGTCGCGGCCGGGGTATTCATGGGAGGACAATCTGGGTGGGCGAGCCGTCGGGGTGAGCATTGTGAACGCTCAGAGAAGCGACGACAACTCGCGAGGCGGGAGGAGGACCGAAGTGGGATTGTCGAGGAAACGAACGCGGATCAGAGCCGGAGACAGGCAGGTCTGCCGGATTTGGCAGTCTTGAGGAGGGTGGTCGCCAGCTTGCGAAGTCCGTGCCAACTCCAAATTGAAGTTGAGCAAGACGTGTGCAAATCCGCGCGCAACGAGCGCGGTTGGCACAGAATCCGCGGCAACGACAACCGTGTGCCAGCAGTAGCACGCGCGCCGGAAGGCCTGCGCTCGGATGAGTCATGGCTTCGTAGCTAAGCTCGCCAGAGCTTGGGATGTCGTTGGAGATGCACCCAATCTCTTGGGAGATTGGCTACGGTATCTGGACAGCGGCGCGGGATTCTTCAAAAAGTTTTCAGGTTCGGCACATTCTTCGCATTCGGCAGATATTGCCAGGCCACGAGCGGTTCGGTTCCCCGCCTTTGAAGGTACGAGGCTCTCAAGGAAGAAGCCGGTGCCTTTGCCGATCCGCCGCCAAGAAGGAGCACGGCCATGTTAGTTCTGTCTCGGAAACTGAATCAGGAAATCCGCATCGCTGAGAACATCATTGTGCGAGTGATCGGCATTAAAGGGAACCAAGTGCGATTGGGAATTGTGGCTCCGGCCGAAGTTCCCGTGTTGCGAGAAGAGCTCTTGACCAAGGTTCCATCGGTATCGCCGCTGTCACTGTCAGACTCCCGACCACGAGTTTTGAAGTGTGCTCGCTGTTGATTGACCGGGGTCGTCAACGCTGTGCATGTCGCGTCCGATCGTGGAAAACTCGCCGCCTTGTTCATTGGAAAATAAATGACGCGTCGAGAACTCCAGCGTTTTGCCGCGCGAAATAGGCTGCCACTGGGACAGTTGGAGGTTCTTGGGGGGATGGTGGCCGGTTTCACGCGGTGGTTTTGTTATTCTGCGACGGAGGTTGGTCCGCCTTCGGCGGATTGCCCGACCCCTGACGGGCAGGAGTGCCCATCCTCCAGGGGCCGATGAAGGGGCCGGTTGTGGCGTTTGATCTGCGAGTCGATGAGCTCTTTGAGCGGTATCAGGACATCCAACGCTACGTCGGCTGGACGCAGGCCGACGTGGAGCGGGTGCGTGCCGCTGCGCCGGTCGTCGAGTCATCGTTCCCGGAACTCGTGGATGACTTCTACCGCGAGATTGCCATGCATGAGGCAACTCAGAAAGTCATCACCGGCGGCGATGCGCAGGTCCAACGACTGAAGGGCACGCTGCAAACCTGGCTGCAGCAACTCATGACCGGCCCTTACGACTTGGTCTATGCCGAGCGTCGCTTTCGAGTCGGTTATCGGCATGTCGAGATCGGCCTGAAGCAAATCTATGTCGAGGCCGCCGTGTCGCGGCTGCGGAATGGACTGCTGCGTGTACTCCGACAGAACTGGCCTGTGGAGCGCGACATCAACGAACTCGCCGCCACGATGCGGTCGGTCAACACGCTGATGGACCTCGACCTGGCGATCATCCAAGACGCCTACGAGACCGTCTCGAACGACCGTCTGATGCAAGCCGAACGGCTGGCCGCGATCGGCCGAGTGGCGGGCGGAGTCGCGCACGAGTTGCGAAATCCGCTCAACGTGATGCGCACGTCGGTTTACTTCCTGCGGAATGCCAAGCACGCCGCGCCGGAAAAAATCGCCGAACACCTGCAACGCATTGAACGCCAAGTGGCGGCGTCCGACTTGGTGATCTCGGCGTTGTCCGAGTTCGCGAAGCTGCCGTCTCCAAACCTGCAACCGATGTCAATTCTCGACAGCCTGAAAAGATCGGTGCCGAGCGACTCGTGGCCGGAGAGCGTCGAATTGATTTGGGATGTCCCCGCCGATCTCCCGCACGCGCTCGCCGATGAAAAGCAAATGACCATTGTCTTCGGCAATTTGATCCGCAACGGCTGCGACGCGATGCCCGGCGGCGGACGCTTGACGCTCTCGGCTCGGCAGATGCGAGAACGTATCGAGGTTGCTGTGATCGACACGGGCTGCGGCATCAAGGCAGAAGACCTGCCTCGCATCCGGGAGCCATTTCGCTCTACCAAAGCCCGCGGCATCGGATTGGGTTTGGCACTCTCACAGGCCATCCTTGAAAAGAACCGCGGCACGTTGAAGGTCGTTAGCGAAGTCGATCATGGCAGCACATTCACCGTCGTGCTGATGGCTGACAGCGAGCGGGGGGTACC
This sequence comes from uncultured Planctomycetaceae bacterium, assembly GCA_964589725.1. Taxonomy (GTDB): domain Bacteria; phylum Planctomycetota; class Planctomycetia; order Planctomycetales; family Planctomycetaceae; genus CAYSHJ01. The sequence goes on along the minus strand of CAZPUJ010000249.1, from coordinate 3,774 downwards.
AGCCCCTTGATCACAGCCATGATCCGCAACTGCTTGACCTCGTCATCACCGACATCAAGATGCCGGAATTGGATGGCCTGCACGCCGCTGAAGAGATTGGCCAGCAGTATCCGGTGCCAGTGATTTTGGACTTGGCACATCACTCACCGGAGATGGTCGAGCGAGCCAACGCCGCCTGCGTGCGATTCAAACCGAGGAGACGTGCGGCATGAGGCCGTTGCAAACAAGTGTGGGATTGTTGCTGGGACTGACAGTGATCGGGACTGTCGGGTTGCGCGTGATTGAGCATGCACCGTGGCTCGACTGCCTGTTCATGGCAGTCATTTCGCTGACGACCGTCGGCTATGGCGAGACGGTGCCGCTAAGTTCCGCCGGCCGCTGGTTCATCATGGCGTATCTGTTTGCCGGCCTGGGGATCTTTACCTATGCCGCGACCCGCATCGGACAATGGATCATCAGCGCGGAGATGCGCGCTTTTTGGGAGGGACGTCGGATGGAGAAGACTCTGGGACAGCTTCAGGATCATTACATCGTCTGCGGATTGGGCCGCATGGGCTCGACGATCGCTCGTTACCTGCACGAGCGTGGGAAGCCGTTTGTCGTGATCGACCGCGACGAGCCTCGTCTGCGAGCCGTTTGCGGCGAACAAGGCTGGCCCTTCGTCGTCGGCGATGCAAGCAATGACGACATTCTGCGACACGCCGGCATCACACGCGCTCACGCTCTGACGACGGTGTTGACGACTGATGCCGACAACATCTACGTGGTGCTGACCGCGCGGATGCTGAACTCCTCGCTGCCAATCATCGCCCGCGCCAGCGACGATTATGCCGTGCAAAAGATGCAGCACGCCGGAGCTACTCGCGTCGTCAGCCCGTTCAGCACCGGAGCCGTCAAAATGGCTCGCTTCATGCTGCATCCCAGCATCGAAGATTTCCTGGAAGTCACCGACGAAACCGGCATCGACCTGGAACTCGCGGACCTGCAACTCCACGAGCACAGCCGCTACATCGGCAAACGACTTTCGCAAACCGATCTGCGTGAGAAGGGCGTGATGATCCTCGGCGTGCGCCGCGCCGACGGTCAGCGCTTGATCCCGCCGCCGCCAGACACGGAACTCCGCGCCGGCGATTGCCTGTTCGTCTTCGGCAGCACCGCCGCCGTCAACGACATGATCAACGCGGCGGATGTATGAGATCGACCGGGATTGCAAAGAACTCCGGGCTGAATGACTGACGCCACGTATCCGCAGCGACGTCACGCGCAGGCCGTGCAAGCCGGATGATCGCGGGTGCTCGCCGCGTTCGAGCCGAAGTTACAACGGTTGCAACAGGCAGCCCGCACACTCTTCAGGTCGTTCCAGACGACTCGGTTGAGCGGGTATCAGTCGCGGGGCGACATCCAACAACGCGCGTTCGGTCGGAAGGAACGCGCACAGAAAGTGCGCCATTGCGGCAAAAAAGCTGGCCGGGTTCTCTTTCGCCAGCAAGCGGGCGAATGTCGGCAGCCACCAGGACAAGTGATCCCGGATGAAGTCCGCTTGCGCCTTGCGGCTGACCTGCAATTGTTCGTCGGTCTTGGCCCGGCATTCCAAGTCGATCAACACGGCCATGAACTCCAATTCCAGCGCGATGTGGTCGGGCCGCTCGGAAGGAATGGCCCCCGGTTCCATGCCGAACGCGCGGTAGAAGCCGGCGATGTCAGCCAACTCGGCGGACCTCTGGAAACTCAGTTTGCTGTCGATGTACTCGGTCTCATACGGCGGACAACCGGCCGTGACCAGCAGACCGAATGTCTGTTCGTACTCGGCATTCAGTTCCTCGGGCGACACGGGGAGCCGCGCGAACACCGCGGCCGGATCAAGCCGGTCGAGCGGCAGTTCGCCCAATCCCAATGGCGTCGCGGCAGCGGATTCGTCGCGGAGCAGTTCGCAACCAGCACGGACGCAGGCTTGCGAACGCGAATCGGTCAGTTGCAGCCACGTGCCGCTCAGTGGATCGCCGAAGGCCAGCGCAGCGAACCGATACAACACGCGTCGCCCGGCATTCAATGTGGGATCGAATCGTGTCAACATGATGGCGTTCCTTTTGTAGCCACGCTCGCCAGGGCTTGTTGATTTTCTCCGCCGCCGAGTTCACCTCGGCGGTTCACACGTTTCTGCACTACGTTTTTTCCCGATGATTTCGAGTAGCGCAGAAACGCTTGAACCCCTGAGGCAAGCTCAGGGGCGAATAATTCGACAGGCTCTGGCGAGCGTGGCTACATTTGGTTGCGGTTAGATCGAATTCACATGCGTGGCGGCGGGGCGTTCAAAGGTCGGCTCTTCGATCGTCGTGCGGACAACCTCTTCGCCGAACTTGTTGAAGCCGAGCACCGTGTCGTTGAAGATTTCCTGTACCTTTGACTGACCGTTCGGCAGGGTGACTTCCACTTCGGCGACCTTCTCGCCTTTGATGATTTCATAGCGGTAGAGAATCTGCTGGTTGGCTCGGAACAGTTGCAGCACGGCAAGCAGTTCACGGTCGGGGCAACTGTATTGCTCGATGGCATGATCGACGCCCGGGCCGAACATCTGCGTCAGGTAACCGCGCGGCACCCAGCGCGGCGGGATATAAAAACCGTTGGGCTCGGTCCCGAATTGCGGGTACAGCGGCAGAGCAACCTGCCGCTCGCGGATCAGGAAGTAGAGCGGGCTGTCCGGGGTCTTCGCCCAAGTTCCATCAGGCTCGATCTTCACGAGTCCTTGCAGCCGAATCTTTCCGACGCAGGCGGACATGCAGCGCGTCTCGCACGGAGCGCCGTTCGGACTGAGCGTCAGATCTTTGCCTTCAATCCGCGGGAAGCAGCCGACACATTTCTCGCTGGTGTTCGTGCTGGGCCGGTACATGACCTTTTTGTATGGACAGCCTTCGACGCATTTGCGGTAGCCTCGGCAACGGCTTTGATCGACCAGCACGATGCCGTCTTCCGGCCGTTTGTAGATTGCGTTCCGCGGGCATGACGCCAAGCACGCCGGATAGGTGCAGTGATTGCAGATGCGAGCCAGATGGAAGAACCAAACTTTGTGTTCGGGAAGCTGCGTCGAGCCGCCATACTGGCCGTCCTGCGTGAAGTGATCGCCGGCGGCGGTGTCTTCGTGGATGTTGGGATGCCGCCATTCGTCGTCGGTCGGCAGGTAGCCGAGCGCGGCTTGCGGGCCTTCGAGACTCGGCCGCTTCTCAGCCGCTTCAAAGACGGTCATGCCGGCGAACGTGCCGTAGGGTTTCTTCTCCGGTTCAGCGCCGAACTTTCGCCAGACCTGATTGCCGGGGTTCGCCTCTTCCAGCAGGTTGAGCAACTTGCTGTCCCAGTTCTGGGGATAGCCGCCGAACGGTTTCGATTCGACGTTGTTCCACCACATCAGCTCCTGGCCTTTGGAGAACGTCCAAGTGCTCTTGCAAGCCATCGTGCAGGTCTGGCAGCCGATGCAACGATTGATGTTGAACACGAACGCGAACTGCCACTCGGGATGCCGCTCTTCGTGCGGGTAGCCCATCTCGCGTCCGAGTTGCCAGTTGTAAACATTAGACATGATGATTCCCTTCGCGTAGCCACGCTCGCCAGAGCGTGGGCCGTCGATTCCAGACACCACGCTCTGGCGAGACTGTTGAATTAGTCCGCCGCCGAGTTCACCTCGGCGGTTTACGCGTTTCTGCACTACGTTTTTTCCGATGAATTCGAGTAGTGCGGAAACGCTTGAACCCCTGAGGCAAGCTCAGGGGCGATTAAATCAAC
>CAZPUJ010000248.1:0-4413 GCA_964589725.1 uncultured Planctomycetaceae bacterium | reverse complement strand
CGAGCACAACGTGATCCTCAACCCACTGCACGCGCAGGGTTACTCAACGATCAGTTGTAATCGTTGCACGACGCCGGTCTTGCCGAGCGAACCGAAACGTGCCGGCCGCTGGCGACACCTCGGCCCCTGGTCCGTCTACTGCGGCATCAACCCGTCCGACCGCGAGCAGGGTGCCAAGCAAGTGATTGAACTCCCGCAAGACGTCATCGACCGCATCCTCGGCCGCGAGACTGATTTCGTTATTTGATATCCCAGGCAAAAGGAACAGCCCATGCGATTTTCTCATCTACGTTCGACCATCGGAGTGGCCTTGTTCGCGGCCGTTGTCGGGCTTGTCGCCGCCGGGGCGAAAGACAAAGCAAAATCCGTCTCAACGCCCGGTGATTTCACGAGCACGACGGTCGACTTTGGCATCATCTGTCGCGACGTCGAACGCTCCGTGGACTTTTACACGCAAGCCGTCGGCCTGACCGAGCTGGAAGGGTTTGACGTGCCAGCCGAGTTCGGCAAGGACTCCGGCCTGACGGATAGCCAGCCGTTTCACGTCCATGTGCTGGTGCTGGGCGAAGGCGAGAAGGCCACCAAAGTGAAGCTGATGGAATTCAAAAAAACTCCCGGCAAGAAGTCCGATCAGTCGTTCATCCATTCGACGATCGGCATGCGGTACACGACGATCTTCGTCAAGAACATCGATGCCGCGAACCTGCGGATGATCGCCTACGGCACAATGCCGCTGGCCAAAGGCGTGGTCGAGATTCCCGGCGACCGCTTCCTGGGCCTGTACAAAGACCCGGACGGCAACTTCATCGAGCTGGTCGGGCCGCGCGTGAAGAAGTGACGTCGGGCGTGATGAGCTTTGCGGCCGGGACTCGCAATCCAAGCTCTTTCTGAGTGGTGACACCGCGAAAAGCAATACAATCCTGGCGACGAGTCATCGAGGGCCGCGACGGATCATGACCGATCGTTTCGACCTCCCTCCGGAACGCCCCAGCCGCCTCGCATGGTGGCTGCATCCCAAGGTGGCGTTGCCGCTGACGCTGCTGATGCTGCTGGTGCTCGCGCCGTTCTTGTATCGCGGCTACCGCATCGCCAGCGTGCCGGACATCGGCGATCCGTTTGATGTTGCAGCGTTTGAAGCGGTGGAAATCGCGTCGGGAGACAACGCCGTGGACGTTTATGCGAACGCGAATGCAATGCGGCGGAGTCTTTCTTATCGGCCCGAAGACTTGGAGGACGTCTTTCAAAATGGTTGGGGCGCGGCGACGGAGCCGATCAGAAAATGGCTGGCCGACAACGAGCCAGCATTGGACGACTGGCGGCGCGGGACGGAGCGTCCCACCGCGCTCCATGTACCGGTCAAGGACTTGCGGATCGACATGTCCATGTCGTTGGTCCAAGATTTGCGCGAGTTCGCTCGGCTGGCGCGAGCTCGAGCCGAACGCTGCCTGCACGATGGCGATGTCACGGAAGCTTGGGAGTGGTTACGAGCGACCGTCCGTTCCAGCCGGCATCTCGGTCAGCGTGGTGTCGCGATTGAACGGCTCGTGGGGATCGGCGTCTTTTTCGAGACGGCTGTGGGCATCAACCGTTGGGCGGCCGATCCTCGCGTGGACGACAGGTTGTTGCGGCGAGCGGCAGAGCAACTCGAAGAAGTTGACGCAATGACGCCGCTGCCGTCCATCGCGTTGAAGTGCGAGTACGTGATGTTTTTGCAGACGCTGGAAAGCAATCGCCCCTGGGAGGCGCTCGGGATGCCGCCGGCAAGCACGCGCATCCCTGCGGGAGCCCTTTCCTCCCTTCTGTTTGTCAGGGGTGAGCCGGAGGTCTCGCGGAGGATCACTCAGCACGTGTTCGCCGGCTGGTTGGAGCAAGCGGATTTGCCGAGATGGAATCGCGCTCCAAAAGCCGCGTCCTTTTTGGGACTCCGTGCGACACCGCCAAAACCGGGACGGCTCACCGCGTCGGAATTGGAAGCGCACGTGGTGTCCTTCAGTATTGCTCGATTTTTGCTCCCGGCACTCTCGCATGTCGAGGAGGCCGTGGATCGCGAGTCCGCTCACCGCGCGGCACTGCGCTTGGTCTTGGCCGCTCAGAGATATCGACGTCAACACGAAGATTGGCCGGCAAAGCTCGAAGACCTCGTGCCGGAATTCATCGACCCACTCCCCGGCGATCCGTTCGGCAAGTCAGGTGAGACGCTGCGACTCAAACATGAAAGCGACGATTTGTTGATCTACAGTCTCGGCCCGAATGAACTCGACGATGGTGGCAACCTGCTGTACACGACCGGCATTGGCAAGCCCGACGAAGGCATTCGATTGACGCGGCCCAAGTAGCCATCACGCTCCGCGTGATGAGCCTTTCGGCCACCTGTTTCGAGTGTTTCACGAGCAGTTCGCAGCTTAAACTCGCGAGGCTCATCACGCGGAGCGTGATGGCTACTTTGATGCAAACCACCAACAGAGAACCCAATGCCACTTTTCGGTTCGCACCTTTCGATCGCCGGCGGCTATTACAAGGCCGTCGAAGCGGCGGCCGAATTGGGCATGGAAACGGTACAGCTCTTTACCAAGAACAACAATCAGTGGGCTGCGAAGCCGTTGACCAAGGAGGATGTGAAACTCTTTCGCGACGCGATCGAGCGGACGGGGATTCAGCAACCGGTGGCGCATGACAGTTACTTGATCAACCTCGCCAGCCCGAAGGATGAGTTGTGGCAAAAGTCGCTCGATGCGTTCATCGTCGAGCTGCAGCGGGCCGAAGCGCTGGGGCTGATCGGGGTCGTGATGCATCCCGGCAGTTACGTCGAATCGGACGAAGCGTCGGGTTTGAAACGGATCGTGAAGGCGTTGGATGCCGCGCACCGCGCGACACCGAAGTTTCAGACGTTGACGTTGCTTGAAACAACGGCCGGGCAAGGGACAAACTTGGGCGCGAAGTTCGAGCACCTGGCCGAGATCATTGCGGGAGTTAAGCACCCCGGCCGCGTGGCCGTGTGCGTCGACAGTTGCCACATCTTCGCCGCCGGATATCCGCTGGCGACTCGCGAGGAATACGCCGCTACGATGCGCAAGTTCGATCGCGTCATCGGCCTCGACCGCATCCGCTGCTTTCATCTCAACGACAGTAAGAAGCCGTTGGGTAGTCGAGTCGACCGCCATCAACACATCGGCGAGGGATGTCTCGGCCTCGAACCGTTCCGGCACATCGTCAACGATCGGCGTTTCGCCAAGCTGCCGATGTACCTGGAAACGGAGAAAGGCGAACGCGACGGACGCGATCTGGACACGATCAATTTGGAAACACTGCGTGGGCTTTTAAATTCGTAGGTTGGGACTCTGTCCCGACCGGCTCGGGACGGAGTCCCAAGCTACGGGTTGTGGGCGACGGCCCTGTTGAGGGAGTTGGAGCGATGCAGAATTGGTTCGCGAGGCCGATCGTTGCGACTGTGCTGGTCGTGCTCACGACCAGGAGCGCGACGCCGACAATCGCGGCGGAACCAACTCGGCTGACGATCGACGGCAAGTTCAAACGCGATCCGGTGTTTCTCAAACCTGACGGTTCGGAGTTGTTATTCGCACAGCTCGACAAGCCGAACCAATTGCGGCTGATGAAGCTCGACCTACGAGACAAGTCGGTCACGCCGTTGCATCCGAACGAAACTCGCTCCGAGTTTGAGCCGGCTGTCTCGCCCGATGGCCGCTGGCTGGCGTTCGTGCAGAACCGCGGCAACTTGAGTCTCGCGCTGGTGATTCAAGATCTGATGGAGAACAAACAAGCCGATGTTCCGCCGGCGGGAGGCTTCTCCGGCATGCACAGCCCGGCCATCGCGCCGGATCATTCGCGAGTGCTCTTTAGTTTTCCCGACGGGAACCGGCAGCAACTTTTTTCGGTGAACGTACAAGCTCAGAATCAACAGAAGCTCGTCGATTCAGTGGGCATCAATAACTGGCCCAGTTTCTCGCCCGACGGGAAACAAGTCGTGTTCAGTTCCAGCCGCGAAGGGGACTACGATCTGTACATGATGAACGCGGACGGCTCGAACCAACGTCGGTTGCTCGAAAGCCCTCGCCAGGACATTCGTCCGCGCTGGTCGCCCGATGGCAAACGGATCGCATTCACCAGCAATCGCGACGGCAATTACGAAATCTACCTTATCAACGCCGACGGTGGCGGTTTGGTCCGAGTGACTCAGCACGCCGAGCAAGATGACTTCGCTTGCTGGCATCTCGACGGCCGCCGGCTGATCGCGGTCTGCGAGCGCGACGGCCGGCACGATTTGTATCTTTTGGAGATACCCGAGAACTGAAACGCTCCACGAGTCACCAATTCAGCGGTCGAATGACGCCGGTGGCCAAGAGCGATCCGAAAACGATTCCGGAGACGCAGATCAGGCCCCAGACGTAGCGCGCG
>CAZPUJ010000247.1:0-21835 GCA_964589725.1 uncultured Planctomycetaceae bacterium | reverse complement strand
ATTCTTCTGGTGCGTGTCCCAAGCGTCGTAATCGACGTTGACCGGTCCCCAGAACAGATCCCACGTCACGTTCACGAAGCGGACGCCTTGCTCGATGAGCCGACGGGCAATCAGCGTGGAGTTACCAAATAGGGTATTGCCATAGCGGTCCACTGTCTTGGGGTCTTCCGCGCTGAGGTCGAACGCCGTTCGCAGCTTCGACGAGGTCAAGACGTCGAACGCTCGCTGTTGACTGCGGTCGAATGATGCCGTCGCGAGTGCCTGATCGACCTGTCGCCGCTGATCGTCGATCTGTTGCAGCAACGACCGACGTGAGTTTAAACGATCCACCGTCATGCCATCGTTCAGCGCGCTGTTCGGTAGCAGCGGCGCTCCGCGCACGATCTGCGGATTGCCCGGATGCGGCGCAAATGAATCCTTGTCGTAATACGGTTGGGATTCGGTGGTCAGCGGGTCATATCGCTTCCCGAGGAATCCGCCATACGGACCGGCTCGGCGGAAGGCTTGGCCCCAGCCGAGCCAGACCGGCATGAAAACGTAATCGGGCAGGTCTTTGCGACCCGCATTGAGATATTCGCAGACCGAGCCGAGGCTGGGCGGATCGGTGTCGCGCGGGTGCTGGTCGGGGGGCATCAGGTCATAACCGGTATAGCACGGCAGGCAGTTGTGACAGCCCGCCTTGTGATTGATCGTCCGAATGAACGCCGTGCGGTGCGCCCACTGAGCGAATCTCGGCAAGTGTTCGCAGACTTCGATGCCTTCGACGTTCGTCGCGATCGGGCGAAATTCGCCGCGCGTTTCCGAGGGGCCTTCCGGCTTCATGTCGTACATGTCCTGTGTGGCCGCGCCGCCCAGCAGAAACAGAAAGATCACGTTCTTGGCTTTGGCGTGTCCAACGTGCCCGGCTTCCTCGGCCGCCAACATCTGCGGTAGCCCAAAGCCGCCAAGGGCAGTCAACGCCCCGGCTTTTAGCGTCTCCCGCCGAGTGATCCCGTCGCAACATCGCCGCGGACTTCCCAGCATCGTGAGCATCATTTCGCCTCCGAATCTGACGAATCAACAGCCACTGATGTTACATCGTCTTGCTCCGAGACTCAACTTGCGTTGTGAATGAACGCAAAAAAGTCCGGCACCATTTGGAGCGAATGACTTCCTGTTGGTGCCGATGGCAGAATATCCTCACCACATCTGACAACCTGGGTGAAGCGAACTTTTGTTAGTGGGTCAGCTTGGACCTCAATTTGGGTGGCACGCCCCTGCCAAGGGCGTGGAAAACCGCGATGCGAAGGAGCACGCCCTTCGATGACTCAGGGACGTGCCACCCAAACTGACCCACTACTGAACTTTTTAGCGAGAAGACCTCCCGTGCAGTCCCGCGAATCAAGATCGAGCGTGACTTGCTCCGGTCCACGATCCTCACATCGTGATTGGGACCGCCGGGAATTCCTGCACATCGGTCTGGGCGGCTTCGCGAGTCTCAGCTTGCCGGGACTTTTTCAGCTTCGCGCCGCGAACGCGGCGGAGGACACGACCCAGCACACGGCTGTTATCTTGGTTTGGCTGCGTGGCGGGGCAAGTCATTTGGAGACCTTCGATCCGAAGCCGCAGGCTCCGTCCGAGATTCGTGGACCGTATCAATCGATCCGCACGAATGTCGCGGGCCTTCAGATTTGCGAACTGTTGCCTCGGCTAGCTGGCATTGCCGACAAGTACGCGCTGGTCCGCTCGCTGTCGCACACGGGCGGCGGGCACCCGGCCGGGTCGTTGCAAATGCTCTCGGGCGATCCGGACGCGCAAGACAAAATCGAACCGCGATATCCCGATTGGATGTCGGTCGTGAACTCGTTGAGGTCAGGACGGCCGCGAACCATTCCCAACTACGTGGCTGTTAATCCAGTTGACCGTTACGACAGTTTCACGATCGCTGGACCGGCATATCTCGGTCCCGGCTACGATGGCTTCAAAGTCTTCGGGGATCCCAGCGTACCCAATTTTGAAGTCCCCAACATCGGCTTGAAAGACGACTCGCAGCGACAACGATTGCGGCAACGAGTCACGTTGCGCGAGTCCTTCGATCAATTGCGGCGTGACATCGACCAAGCCAAGGTCATGGACGCTCTGGATAGGTTCGAGGCTCAAGCGATCAACATGCTCATCAGTCCGGACGCGCGCGAGGCGTTCGACCTCAGCCGCGAGCCTGACGCCGTGCGCGATCGTTACGGCCGCCACCAGTGGGGCCAGCAATGTCTGATGGCTCGACGACTGGTCGAGGCGGGCGTGGAGATCATCACGACCGAGTTCGATGGCCCGCTCTGCGGTCGCGTCGCCAACTGGGACGATCACGCCGTCAATCATCACGTTTTCGAAGCGCTGCAGTTCCGCGCCCCGTTCATCGACCAAGCGGTCTCGGCATTGATCGAGGATGTTTACGCGCGCGGTCTCAACAAACGAGTGCTCGTGGTGGTGACGGGCGAGTTCGGTCGCACGCCGCGGATTTCGTACGTTGCCAGCAGCGGCGGTGGCGTGGCCAGCGGCCCCGTCGGAACCGTGCAGCCCGGCCGCGATCACTGGCCGCGAGCCGGCTCCATGCTCTTCGCCGGTGGAGGAATTCGCACCGGCCAAGTGATCGGAGCCACCGACGCTCGCGGTGAAGACCCGATCGAACGCCGAGTCAGTCCCGAAGATTTTCTCGCCACGATCTACCGTCACCTCGGCATTGACTACCACAACATCACAATCCGCGACTTCTCCGGCCGCCCGACCCCGATCATTCGCGAGGGTGACGCGATTTCGGAACTCCGCCCGGTTGCTTAGCATCGCGTAGACATACAGCGCTAGACGGCCAGTGGTCGTAGCTGAATTCGCCAGAATTCAGGGTCTTTTGAATTCCAAACAACTGAACTCTGGCGAGTTCAGCTACGGTCTATCGTTGTAGGTGCAGGATGGGCACTTTTGCCCGTCCGTTCGGTTCCTCGTTCTCTCGCTTGCGACAAGCCAGACGGGCAAGAGTGCCCATCCTCCATCATGCAAATTCGTTGTCCGCACTGTCACCAGCCGATTGAGCTGGTCAACGACGATACGTCGGGGGATGTCACGTGTCCGTCGTGCGGCAGTTGTTTTAATTTGGCGAAGGATGTGACGACGGCTCGGCATGAAGGTGCGGGCCGGACCATTGGGCATTTCCAGTTGTTGAACTGTTTGGGGCAAGGGGCATTCGGTGAAGTCTGGAAGGCCCGCGACACCGAATTGGATCGCATCGTCGCGCTCAAGATTCCCCGCCGCGAACACTTGACCGAAGAAGAGTCGGAACAATTCCTGCGCGAAGCGCGAGCCGCCGCGCAGGTCCGGCATCCGAACATCGTCTCGGTCCACGAAGTCGGGCGTGAGCACGGCCTCATCTACATCGCCAGCGACTTCATCGACGGAGCCAGTATGGACGAATGGATTCAGGCCCATCCGTTGACCGTGCGGGAATCGGTCGAATTGTGTGCCACGATCGCCGAAGCTCTGCATCACGCGCACGAAGCCGGCGTCGTGCATCGCGACCTCAAGCCGCAGAACATTCTGGTGCGGATGGAGGGGACAAGAGGCAGGGAACACGAGACAGGAGGCAGGCGGGAGCCAGGGAGCGGGAGTCAGAAGACAGAAAAGTCAAACACCTGAGTGACCCCCGCCGGCTCTGCTTCACTGTCTCCTGTTTCCCGTCCCCTGTCTCCTACCTCCTGTCCTCTGACCCCATTCATCACCGACTTCGGCCTGGCCAAGCGTGACGCCGGCGAAGTCACGATGACCCTCGAGGGCGCGATTCTCGGTACTCCCGCGTACATGTCGCCGGAGCAAGCTCGTGGCGAGGCCCATCACGCCGACCGCCGCCGCGACGTGTACTCGCTGGGCGTGATCCTGTTCCGCCTGCTGACCGGCGAACTGCCGTTCCGTGGCCAGTGGCAAATGCTGATCGTGCAGATTCTGAACGAAGAGCCGCCCGCCTTGCGAGAACTGGACGCCCGCGGCGGTGCCACGGTCGCCCTGCTCCAGCGCTATGCATCTGGGTCGGCAAATGAAGACCTCCGCGGATTTGAGTGGGACTACTGGCTTCGACTCTGTCATTCATATCTGCTGGATCTGAAGGGACACACACACGAGGTCCGGAGTGTGGCGTTTAGCCCGGACGGGAAACGGCTGGCGTCGGCAAGCGTGGATCAAACGGTGAAGGTGTGGGACGCCACGAGCGGTGAGGTGACGGGCATAGGCGGCAGGCAGATCCATTCGCCACACCTGGAATTCGTTGATGTTAGGAAGTTTCCAACGTGCCGCAGGTGGTGAGGTCACCGCATCCAATCGGGCAGCTCGGTCGTGCCGGTCGGCGGACGGGAGGACTTCGGGATGGCTGCCGGCATCTGCGGAACCGCTGGTTTCGGAGGCGTGCGAAGGCGCTGAACCAAGACGTGCTCCGCGAAGTCTCCCGACGATCCGCGCCAGGCGAGTTGCAGGACGGCGAATTCTCCAGCACCGTCGGGACGCACGGTGAGGCAGAGATCGGCCACGTCTCCGGCGGCGAGGTCCAGCGTGGTTTGATCCACGCTGAGCCAAGGTTGGTCGCTGGTCAGGCTCAACCGCAGCGGAGCCTGTGGTCCGTTTTGCAGACGGATGATGGCGTTCTTCGGTCCGCGGTCGAGCGAGATGCACAGCGGCTGTGGATCGAAGACGAGGTCTTGGCCTGTCGCGGCATCGCAGATCGACACGAGGCGGAAGATATCCGTGGAAGTGTTCGAGGCGGACATGAGCGTGTCTCTCAAGGGTACGTTTGTAGCCGAATTCGTGAGAATTCGGATCGGATCACCAACCCTCCGAAATCTCACGAGTTCGGCTACAGGCAAAGGTTCAGTGACATTGAATGCGAATCCTCTGTCGGCGGCCAGGGGCGGTGCTTGAGGTTTGGAAGTCGAGCAACAGCCACTCGTCCGCGCTGGCTGCGATGTTCAGGACGACGAATTGCCTGCGGCCGGAGGGAATTCGGAGTCGCTGGCTCGGCGAGACGCTGAGCCCGTGGCCGAAGGATTGCACAGTGACCTCTAAGTCCCCTGGTCCATCGTTGGTCAGCATAAGCGGGAATTGTTTGAGTTCCGTGGCACGGGTGATGCACCACAAAGTGGGAGACAGTCGCAGCAATTCTGTGCCGGAGAGAAAATCGATCACTGAGATGAGACGTCCGGGTAATTCCTCGGGTTGAGTGACTGTTGGAGCGACATCGGGAAACGGCGGTTTTTGCTCCGCAATGACATTGATTGGCGGAGCGGCGCTTGGCGTTTGTTCGGAAACCGCAGACGCCGTGCTCGGAGTCGCCGAAGTTGGCAAGCTTCTCGGCTGAGGTCCGGCGACTTCAGCGAGAATCGGCTTCATCACTGGCACACTAGCCCGACGCGCAAGCGAGGGATCGAAACCGCCGGTGGTTTCCGATCCCTCGCTTGCGCGTCGGGCTAGTATTGAAACTGCGCCTACGGATACATCGTCTCCGGCCGGTCGACTTATCGGAGTGACGTCGGGAAACGGTGGTTTTGGCTCCGCGATGACCTTGATTGGGGGGGCGGCGTCTGGGGTTTGTTCGGAAACCGCAGGCACCGTGGCTGGAGTGGTCGAGGGGATTTCCGCTGGCTGGTGTGGGGGGCTTGGGAATTCGTCGACGGTTGTCAAAACGTCGCTCGTGCTTGTCGGCAGCGAGTCGGGCAAGAGTGCCCAACCTCCGGATTCGGCGAGAGCCGACTGGTCCGAGACAACATGAATCTTGGTGCGAGCGCCTTCGATAGCACGGTGACTGAGAGCGTCCGACGTCTCGGTTGGCGTCCACAGCGCTGGGCCGAGCAGTTTCGGCCATCCGCTCGACAGCGCGGACGAATCACACGACAGGCCAAACAGCGAACCGGAATCGTCACCAAAGACGACTTGGCCGTCGCCAACGATCACACCGGCGGACCGCACGGGATGTCCGACGTCATGGCTGGCCAATGTCCGGCCCATTTCATTGACGGCGTGGACCTGGCCGGCATTGTCTCCAAAGTAAATCGTGCCGTCGGCTCCCGCGACCGGAGTGCTTTCGACCGGACCGCGCGCGGCGGCTTCCCACTGCCACGTGCGACTGCGGAGATCAAAGCAGGCCAGCGCCCCGCCCGTCGCGGCCCCGGAAGTCTCGCGCGTGACTCCGACCAGCACTCGATTCTTTCCATCGATGACGGGCGAACCGAGAACGCGTCCGGGAGTCGGCGTCTTCCATAGTTCCTCGCCCTCGGCCGAGAATCCGTAGAGGTGGTCATCACGACTGGCCACGACAAAGGTCGGGCCTTCCGCCACGGCAATCGCGGAGTTGATGAACCAGTTGGTTTTTCCACGGGCGGCTTGCTGATCCCACACTTCCGCGCCCCGTTCGCGGGAGACATCGATCGCGTGCACGAATTGGTCCTCGCCCCCCACGATCAGCCAGCCAGCATGTAGCACTCCGGCGCAGTCGAATCGCGTCGGGCTTCGCAAGTAGGGCCTGGCGGCTTTCCGTCCATGAGCATCCACTTTGATGAGGCCACCCGTGGCGGAGCACAACCAGGTGTTTCCGTCTTGATCCACCAATGGCGATGCCCAACTGAGTGGGTCTCCGACCTCGACGGCGGGCCACAACGGCTCGCCCGATGCCGACAGCCCGTGCAGACGGCGATCACAGGAGTGAACTCGCAACGAACCATCCGGTGCCACGGCCGGAGAACCCGGAATGAAACCTCCCGTCAGATACTCCCACGCAATCGAGACCTCTTTCGGTGAGGCCGCCAAGCACACCACGACATCCTGAATGGCCGCGACCAGCCGACCTTGGCCATTGGTGATAGGCACGTTTCGCAAGGGCAACGAACGTCCCGAAATCGCCGTGACACCGACACGCCAAAGTTCACGTACGGTCAAGCTCGACGAAGTCGGAGACATGTTCAGCAGTTGGTCGGCCATTGAGCAAAGTCTGTTGCAAAACCTTCTTGTTCGGACACACCGGGACTCGGCAAAGTTTCATGGGGATGGCGAGCGCAGTCCGCGCTATTTCGTGCCGAGTAGGCGTTTCGCTGACGCCGCCTCTTCGGGAAGGAAGAACTCCAGGTTGGCAATGCGTTCGAGTGCATTCCGATCCTCCGATTTGAGCTTCGCGGACGCCCTGTCGGAGACAGAGAGTTTTTGAAGGAGTCGTCGCGCACTATCTCGGCGAGCGGTTTGGGAACGCTGCTGATCATCGGCGAACGATTTGGGTAACAGCGCCGACGGGAAATCTCGGAACACCGCAAACTCCGCTTGGAGCTTTTCCTTGCCGGTCTGTTGCGCCGCGCTCTTCAAGGCCGCGTCCGCTTCTTGGCGCATGGTCTCAGCCAGGCTCTTGGTGATCTGGTCGAAGCGAGCCTGCAGGTCTTTGTCCAGTTGGTCTTTCACGACAAGGTCCAAACGTTCTTGCATCGTCTTGTAGCGTCCTTCTTTGATCCACCGCGCGAAGGACTCGGCAATCGGAGAGTTGAACTGATTCGTCTGACGTTTTTGAGTGGCCCCGCCTGACCTGGATTTCTTGGAACTTGGCGAAGCTCCGGGTAGTGGGACCATGCGCCCCGAATCAAGGTCTGCCGTCACGGTGCCGGGAGCAGCATTGTTGGTTTGGAACACCAGCGGCATGACATCCAAGGCCGCGCCGAGTTTTTGCTGCGTAATGAGCTGGTCGATGTAGAGCAAATGGCTGGCGATCAGCTTCGGGGCGGTTTGGCTGAGTGGTGGGGTTGCTTCCGTCGTCGAACGCCAAACTCGGACGGTTTTGTCGGTGGCACCACTGACCAACCACGCACCGTCGGAACTGAAGGCCAACGTCGAGACGTTCCCATCATGCCCGGTGAGTTCGCGAAGGGGATATCCGTCTTTGGTCCGCAGCAGCACGACTTTGTTTTGCACGCCGACCGCCAGGCACTCTCCCAGGGGATGGAACGCCAGCGCGGAGGCATTGAAAGGCAACTCCCAAACCGTTTTGGCTGCAGCGGTGGCGATGTCCCGCAGCTGAAGCGTGTTGGAAACGCCCATCGCCAATGTGAAAGTGGTGGAGTGGATCGCGAGGCTCTGAGGCATCGCGGTCAAAGTTTGCAGTCGTTTTCTCTCTGGCCAATCCCAAACAATGACCTGTTGATTTTGATCATCGGTCAGCACCAACAGTTTTCCATCGTCACTGAATGTGAGTGAGCGCAGCACGGATTCCATCTTCGCGCCACCAATTTCCACCATCGTCTCAAATTGGCTTGAAAATGCTCCAGTTCGGCCGCCGGAACGGGGATTCGCGAAACCTCGGCGACGGGGCGGAGCCGTGAGGTTTCCCAATTCAAAGGTATGCAACAATTCGCCGTTGCTTGCGTTGAGCATTCGCACCGACTCGCGCGACGCGACGGCGACGATCGCTCCGCCCGGAGCCACCTCGACGGCATCAAGATCAACGCTGTTTTCGACAAGCGTCGAAGTGCTGGCCCCCTTCACCCACAGGATCCTTTCCTGGATCGGCTCGGTTCCTGGCTGACGCTGTGAGCGTGCGAGAAGCAGAGTTCCAGATTCCTCGACGCCGGTTGCGAGCAAACCAAACACCGCCGTCGCGCTCTCCATTTTCCAACCCTCGGGATTCCAGAGCACGCATTGCGTCAGCGGGTCAAATCCTCCCGACCTTTGAGCGACAAGTTGTGCGGTCGCGAGTGACTTGGCGTCTTCCGCGTTCTCTGGTCGCGCGGCAATCTCGATCGGCCGCACATGCACCAGCAATTTCCCGAGAGGAAAGAATCGCACGCGCTCCACCAATCCACCATGCGACAAGACGGCGACATGACGGAAGTCTTTCCACGGATTTGTTTCAACCGCGTAGACCGGCTCGATCCGTAATAATTCTTTGTCATCTTTGTCGAATGCTTGAACTTCCAGTTTCAACTCACCGGCGACCAGCTTAGTGAGCCGAATCACTGGCTGATTTGGCCCGACCGAGGGTGGCCGGTGATCAGTTTGTTGCGCACCGCTGGTGGCCCCGCCAAACCCTGGCGACGAGGATCGCGTTGGGATTTCCACGGGCGTCCAGGAGTCATCCGGTCGGGTGCGATAGACGACTCTCGCGACGGAGTCGCCGACTTCGAAATAAACTTGCCAGTCGTGACCCTCGATAGGTTTCGCGGGATGAACGGCGACGATGGCAAGCGGCTTTCCGGATTTCGATGCCGACCGCGCATTCATGCCCGAACCGAACGACTTCATGCCCGAAGCGAACGACGGACCGGACGAGCCGAACGGGGGGTCTGGGTCCGAGATTTTCATTTTGGGTGTGAGCGGCTCTTTGGTAACGATCTGGGGGGGGGCGACCGATTTTGTATTCGGCCCGACCTTGGTCAGGGTAACCCTCAATCCGGAGAAACCCGCACGGCCCGGGATTTCGTAGGTCCGTCCAAACCCGCCTCCAAACCCGCCCGTACTTTCGTGCTCGTTGACTACGACTGGTGTGCCGGAGGGGATCGAGTTAGGGTCTTGTGTGATTCTGCTTGAAACATGCCGTTGAGCACCGACGATGTTCGCCGTGAAGACGTTCATGTCGAACGTAATTGTCAACGTGGATTTTTCCTCGGCCTGAGGAATCAACCCAGGAGTGTCCTTGGCGTCTGGAAAAAGGTTGGCGACCAAACTCATCGGCATCTCCAACTTCAATTGCTGGAGCACTGGCGTTTGTCCAACCCACTTTCTCTCACCGAATGAGACTTCCCAGCCGGTCTTGTTGTGACGGGCCGATAAGCAGGGAGCGATGGTGGTTGTGGACACGGTGTGCTCAAGCTTGTCGTCGGCGGTTCTCCAGACGTAGTTCAATTGCAGGCGGTAATCGCCGCTCAGTTCCGCGATCAGTCCCGGCGAAGCGGAATCGACAAAGAGTTTCTTCGCCACAAAGACTCCACCGGTGATCAGGCCCGCGAATCCGACGATCGCCACGATCGCGAGCACAAAGATGGGAGATCGCGCCGGTTTGGATTTCGATTTGAGTGACGCATTTTTCATGTCTCGCTCTCGATCCACCGACTTTGTCAAAGGCGCAGGGGGAGGGGCTGCCGAGACGCTCGTGGCTTCCCCGCGTGTGCGTTGCCGCGAGCGGAGTTTCTCGTCGTAGGGCCGCTTCTTTGTCTGATCGAGTAAACAAGCTCGCGCGGTTTCGATTCGTTCCAGCAGTCGATCAACGATTGCTTCGTCGCTCACAGCGGCCGCGCAGTCTTTCAGTTTCGCGACTTGCTGGTCCGCCGATTCAGCGATGACGTCGGCCTCGGATTCGAACAGCTCAACTCCCACGAGGTCGTAATAATTGGGCGGGTGTCGCTCGGGAGGGATTCCCAACAGTTCTTGATAGGCATCAAATTCGACGGCCATGATCGTGCTCGCTTTCGGTGAGACACCGTGACCACTCCAACGCGGAAAACTAAGGATGTGATTGCAACGCTGATGAGACCAGATCACAAGCGTCATCGGAACAATCGCGAGTCGTCGGACTTTTCCGACAACGGCTGGAGATTTCGGAGGTCGTGAGGGTGAAGAGCGAGGACTTCAAAGCCCGTGGTCGATAAACTGGCGACCTGTAACAAGCGAGGGGTCAGGCACCGGCCGGGTCAATTCTCAGTTGCCGTTCGCCTTAGTACCAGTCCACGAATAGCACCGTGATTTGTAGGTTGGGACTCTGTCCCGACCGCATCGACTGATTGTGGTCATATCCCAATACGACGAGGTCGGGACGGAGTCCCAACCTACGTTTTTTTTGCGAGGTTGATAGCAGGTTGCCATGACGACGAAAGGTTCCGTGACTCAATGGTTGGAAGCGGTCGAAATGGGCGATGAACTGGCCGCCCAGCGATTGTGGGAGCGGTATTACTCCAGCTTGTTGCGGTTGGCTCGGTCGAAGTTGTCGGGCATTGTCGGGCGGGCCTTCGACGAGCAGGATGTGGTGCTCAACACCTTCGAGGCATGTTACCGCGGTTTGCAGTCTGGCCGGTTCCCGCACATCAACGATCGGCATGATTTGTGGCGATTGCTCATCTGCTTGACGGCTCGCAAGGCGATTGACGGAGTGCGCCGCGAGCAACGGCAAAAGCGCGGCGGCGGGGCATCCATTTACAATGAAGCGGATTGGAACGCGGATGGTCAAGAGGACGACGCAACTGGACTGTCTCAGTTCGTCGGCCCGGAGCCAACCCCTGAATTCGCGGCGCAGTTGGCGGAAGATTTACAACAACGTCTCAATCGTCTTCCCGATGAAGTTCTTCGCCAGGTTTGCCTGTGGAAGGTGGAAGGCTTTACGAATGACGAAATCGCGGAGCGTATGAATTGCGCGACTCGGACGGTCGAGCGCAAGCTGGAATTGATCCGCAAACATTGGGAAGAATCGGAAAAGGTTGTCGGTGCCGACAGCGATTCGGCGATGTAATCCTCAAACAATCGACCCCGCCGACCTTGCGTCGGCGGTTCACGGGTTTCTGCGCTAGGAGGCCATTGAATTCGAGTAAGGTTCTGTAGTGCAAAAACCCGCGAGCCACTGAGACAAGCTCAGTGGGGTCGCTTGTTCGAGGTCTAATTGAGAAACGGCCCTGAAGCAAGGAGTTGTTGCGTGAGTTCGTCTGTCGAGAATCTCGCCGATCTGCCGCTGGATAGCGCGATGCGCGTCGATCAGAGCTGTGATCGGTTTGAAGCGGAATATCGCGCGGGCAGCCAGCCGCGAATCGAGGACTACCTCCCGGGAACGTCAGACCAGGAGCAGCGCATTCTGTTCCGCGAACTGCTGCGCTTGGAGATTCAACTCCGTCTGAAGACCAGCCCCGGCAAGACGCTGGGGTTGGACGACTATCGCAGTCGCTTTCCGGAACTGCTCGGTGAGGTGGAGGTGGTGTTGCGAGCCGTGCTGCGCGGTTCGTCACCGGGCGGCGCGAAGCCTCCGACATCCTCTGGGGCGGCGATGGAGTCGTTGGCGGGCGTGGATGGGAAGGAGAACGAGTTAAAGCTTCCCTGTCAGTTAGGTGGCTACCAATTGGAGGCGGAGATCGGTCACGGTGGGATGGGTACGGTGTATCGCGCCGTGCATCAGGCATTGGATCGTGTCGTGGCCATCAAGTTGATGCCGACGGAACGCCATCTGCGGTCAGATTCGGTCGCGCGATTCCAGCGCGAGATGCGGGCCGTGGCCAAGCTGCAGCATCCCAACATCGTGATGGCGTACGACGCCGGCGAAGCTCGCGGCTTGCAGTTTTTGGCCATGGAGTTCCTCT
Organism: uncultured Planctomycetaceae bacterium; assembly: GCA_964589725.1. Classification (GTDB taxonomy): domain Bacteria; phylum Planctomycetota; class Planctomycetia; order Planctomycetales; family Planctomycetaceae; genus CAYSHJ01. The sequence goes on along the minus strand of CAZPUJ010000247.1, from coordinate 9,521 downwards.
CGGGCTGGGACTTGTCGAGCATCTGTCAGTGTTGTGGAACGTTGCCGATTCCCGTGGCGTGCGAGTGCATCCGGCAGGCGGCCTTGGGACTGGAACATGTTCACGAGCATGGTTTGGTGCATCGCGACATCAAGCCGTCGAACCTGATGTTGACCAAAGACGGCGTCGTGAAGCTGCTCGACCTGGGTTTGGCTCGGCTGCGTGACGACCAGCGCGATGAGCCGTTGACGCACGAGTCGGCACCACTGGGAACCGTCGAGTACATGAGTCCCGAACAGGCCCGCAATCCGCACGATGTCGATATTCGTGCCGACCTCTACAGCCTGGGATGCAGTCTATTCAAACTGCTATGCGGGTTCTCGCCGTTCGGCCGGATGTCGCGCAGTGTCGTGCAGATTCTGACGGCGCACATGAGCGACGAGCCGCCGCGCGTGCGAGATCATCGGCCGGAAGTTCCGGTCGAGTTGGATCAGCTTGTCCAACGGCTGTTGCAGAAGCATCCGAGCGACCGTCCGCAGACGCCGCGCGAGGTTCTTGACGCGCTCAAGCCGTTCACTTCGGAGAGTGCGTTGCAGGCGTTCGCGAGTGACCTAAAGAGCATGTCCGGTCCAACCGGCCGTCTGCCGAAAGATGGCTCGCCGGGCATCAAGACCGAGACGGTCATCTTCAGTCCGTTGGAATCCACGGAGGATGAACCGCCTGGGCCGGAGGTCACGCAGAATCAGAGCCGCAGTGGCAGCGAAATTGGCTGGTTGGCACGTCGGACGCGGCTGTCGGCGACTGTTTTGGTGGTGTTGGCGATGGTCATGTTAGCGTGGAAGTGGTGGCCTGGTTCCGGTACGACCGACCTGTTGCAGCAGCTTGATTTGGATCGCAGCGTGATCGCCGGGGAATGGCACAAACCGGGGGGCGAGCTGCTCTCTCCGGCGACCGGAGACGCTTGGTTGCGGCTGGTGGAGACGACCACGTCCGAGTTCCGGCTGGAGATGACCGTCACGCAGGTCGAGGGGGGCACGCGCTGCGCCATCGTGCATAGCGGTCAGCCCAGCTTCGCCATCGTCTTCGCGCCCACCCTCCAAATCACCGGAGAAGATGCCGCCACGAATTCTGGAGACAATGCGGCGCAGCACACTTGGTCCGGTGATTGGGGAGATTTCGCGGACTCGTCTCCGCGCCGGTTCGTGCTGTCGTTGAAAGGCCACCGGCTGCTCTTGGAGCGTGACGGAGCGAAAGTCCTGGAGGAGGATGTTCCCAACGACGGCGTGTTGTCGGAATCGGCAATCCTGGCCAACGTCGGTCAGCGGTCGGGGATTTATCTTTTTTCGAAGGAGAGTCGGTTTCGATTCAGTCACGTGAAATGGACGCCTCTCGGAGTGCCGGGAGGAGGGTGACGAATGTCCTCGACGGCTTGTGAATTCCGCAGGCGATGATTCAATGGGTCCGAATTCGGAGACACCCATGCCGCTTAATTCTTCCTGTTTATGCTTCGCACGGTGGAGTTTTACACTAACCCGAAGCGTTAACGAGGGCCTCTGGCCTCTAGCCTCGCTTACGCTTCGAGTTAGTGTGAAGCGCCCTCAAAATGTGTCAGACGTGGCCGTACGAGGATTAAGCACGACATCAACCCATGTTCGCAATTGGATCGCGGTGGTTGTGCTGTTCTGCCTTGCCAGACCGGTTATCGCGGGAGAATCAGCGGACGCCCCTCCGAAAACTCGGCCGCTGGAAGCGGCCGAGGTGGCTCGGTTGGAACCGGCCAAGCTGAGAGCTCTGCTGCAAAAAGCGCAGGATGTGGTGGAGATCACTCCGCGCCTGGATGGCGTATTGGTATTGGTCACCGAGGGGCGTCTGGCGGCGGCGGACGAATCACGCACACGGCGTCTGCATCTCACGGGCCGAGTGCGGCACGAACAGCAGCGGCCTGTGCTGGCTCAATTGGTGCTCAACGTCATGCAGACGGAATCGTTTTGGGCGACCTCCGATGATGAATTCCAAGTCATTACCGAGGCGTGTGAAACGGTTGAACCGTCTCCCGAATTGTTCAGCAACTATTACGACCAAGCCCTCGCGCGCTTCTCCGCCAGTGAGTACGAGAAGGCCGACGCGCTCTTCACACGCGCGTTCGTCGAGGCGCCGAATCGCGACATCATTCATTCCTGGAAGGCGGCCACCGCCATCGCCCTGAAGCAACCGGAACGCGCCGAGGGTCGCTTCCAGGTCCTGTTGCGGCGCGATCCCTCCGTCACGCGCCGTCACGCCGCACAACTGGAGCGGCTGCAAGGTCCGCTGCGGCAAGCTCTGGTCCAAATGGAAGAGAAGGTTTTGCTCAAAGTGCGTCTGGGGACCACGACCGGTCGCGAGGAGTCGCCGGGCGGTCAACAGTGAAAATGATTGCGTCATTGCTAGCGTGGCAAAGCTGCAAACAAACCGTCGCTACAAATCCTTTGTGAAAGAACGATGCTGTCGCCGCTAACGATTTAAGGGGACTCTCCGAGTGTTGAGCGCCTTCGTCCGAGTCCATCTGCCAGATCGTTCGCCGGACTTTCAGCGCGTCGCGTTGGAGCCTGGCGTGCCGTTGCTGGACCGAGGCCAAGCCACGGCTCGATTGCTGCGTCTCTGGCTGGGTCGCTTCGTGGCCGAACCGGAATGGGTCGATGCTCAGACCGTGCAGTTTCATGTGAACGATGACCAGGGACGACGCATCACTCCGCAGAACGCGCGGCCCTTGCGACCACAAGACCTCACGGGGCCGTTGCGTGCCGAGCTTGATGCGCTACGCGACAAGTTGACACAGATTCCCTCCAAAGGCCGGACGGAAGAGGTGATTGCCAAGCTGGTGCGGGAGCGACTGAACCGCTTGCTCAAAGACGTCACGCCGGCGTGTGCCGAAGGGGCGTTTTTTGTTTATCGCGACGCGCGGCGGAAGCCGCGGCTGGTCTGGTGCTGGGGCTATCAGCGGAGCGAGTCGAAGGTGGCTCAACCGGTATTGTGTGCGGGGACCGATTGCCGTCGTTTGTACCTCGCTCGCGGCGAAGCCGAGCCGGCCTGTCCCAAGTGTCGCACGCCGATGCCGATCTTTCGTTTTCCTTGGAAGAAAGTGGGTTTTGTCGCGGCATGCTTGCTGTTGATTCTGTCGGCTGCTGGTTGGTGGCGATGGCAGACGTGGCCGCGATCGGAACTCGAAGGGCAAATCGTTTGGAGTGGTTTTGGTCTACCGGTCGCGGACGCGGAAGTACGGATCGCCGCGCTGGGGGCGGTCGCTCACAGCGATGAGCACGGACGGTTTCGTCTCGAACGATTGCCGGCCGGAGCTTGGGCGGTGGAAATCTCGGCCGAGGGATTTCGACCGTGGCGGAACACGCAAGAACTCGCTCGTGCGGAACACGCCAACGTCGCGGTGGAGCTCGTGGGGGACGGTGTCTTGGTCGGACAAGTCGTGGATGCCATCAGCCGACGTCCGGTTCTCGACGCCAAACTCCAGTTCGAAGGAACCTCGCAGAGCCTGCGCGTCGACGAGGAAGGACGATTCCGACACGAGGGATGTCGCCGAGGAAAGTTCACGCTCAGCGTTTCCGCCAACGGATACCCGACCGCCACGCACGAGATCAACCTGGCGAGCGGCGATGACGCGCCGATCGAGCTGGCAGTGAGCGGCGACGCGATTCTGGTCGGTCGTGTCCTCTCCGCATCGCTGGAACAGCCGATCCCCGGCGCGTCAATCACCTTGGAAGGGTGCGAGCAAAACACACGCAGCGATGCCGAAGGTTGGTTCGTCTTCAAACAAGCCAAAGCGGGGCCGACACAGATCGTGGCCGAGTCGGAGGGGCTGGCCACCGCGCAGTTGGAAAAAGAACTGGTCTCTGGCAATGAGCGGCAGGTTCAGTTCAAACTGGCTGGAGCCGCGAAGGTTTCCGGGACGGTCGTGCGAGCCGTGGATTCCGCGCCGCTCAGTTCAGCCGAAGTCCGCATCCCCGGAAGCAAGCTGGTCGCCAAAACGGACGATCAAGGCCGGTTCCAATTGCGGGGAGCCACCGCGCGGCTGACCATGTTCGAAATCGCTGCTCCTGGCTTTGCACCGGAACAACTCGAACGCGAGCTGAGCAATTCCGACGAGACGGTCTTCGATGTCAAACTCAAAGGGGACTCGGCGGTTTCCGGCCAAGTGACCGACGAAGTCTTAGGCCTGCCGGTCGAACAGGCGGACGTGATCCTGACCGGCTCGCCGTATCGCACGCGCACGGATGTCAAAGGCCAGTACAGGTTGGAGAGCGTTCCCGGCGTGCCGGCGAAAGTGGAAGTCCGTGCTGCCGGATTTGCAACTCGCGCCGCCGATATTCGGCCGATGCCAAAGCCAGACGTCGTGGCGAACTTCGCGCTGGTCGGTAACCTGACACTGACCGGACTCGTCGTCGAACGCTGGTCCGACAAGGCGATTGCAAAGGCTCGTGTCGCCGTTGCCGGCAGCGAGTTGGTGCTCGCGACCTCGGACGAGGGAACGTTTGAGATCAAAGGTCTGCGCGGCGGAATACGCCATGAATTGCAAATCACCGCCGAGGGATTGGCACCGCGAACCGAAACCATTGAACCCACCGACGCGTCTCCCAAGCGTCTGCGCGTCGTGCTGGCGGGAGCGGCTCGGCAAGCCGGTCAGGTGCTCAGCGCAGTGGATGAATCGCCCGTCGTGGGGGCGAAGGTCGTGCTCGCCGAAACAGAGAACGCCGCGACCACCGATGACAAAGGCCAGTTCACTCTGGAGCAATTGAAAGCGGGACCAGTCGTCCTCGAAGTCTCCGCACCCAACTTTCGATTGCGGCGTCTGGAAACGTCGGTATCGGAAAACGCGAAGCCGCCGTTGTCCGTGCTGTTGGGCGGCGACTCAACAGCCGTGGGACAGGTGTTCGACGCGGCAACAGGTCAGCCCGTCGCGGAGGTTGAAGTGCGGATCGACAAGACGGTCTTGAAAGCTCAAACCGACGCCGAGGGACGATTTCGTATCGAGGGAGCGTTCGCCGGCGCGGCTCAGGTCACAGCACAGGCCGACGGCTATCCGCCAGCCTCCGAAGAGGTCGAACTGGCCGCCGAGCGCGAGACGGAATTGGAGTTGAAGTTGAAGGGCGATGCGGCCGTCACCGGCGAAGTCTTCGATGACACGGGCAAGCCCATCGCGAAAGCGGTCGTCGAGCTCACCGGTTCGGAGCATCGCGCGCTCACCGGACCACGCGGCGAGTTTCAACTTCCGTCGCTGCGTGCCGGCTCGCTGCGGTTGAGCGTGTCCGCGACGAACTTCGCGTCCGAGTCCGTGAAAGGGACGCTCAAATCCGGCGAGATGAAATCCCTGGGACGAATCACGCTCCCCAGCAGCCGCACGCTGCGCGGACAACTGGTTCACGCGCTGACCGAAGCCCCGCTGGCCAACGCGGTCGTCGCGATCGCCACGGAAAACGCCCGCGCACGAACCAATCCCAACGGCGAGTTTCAACTCGACAAGCTCCCCGCCAAACGTATGACACTTCGCTTCGAGTCTGACGGATTCGTAGCGGAACAAGTCGAGGTAAATCCCGCCGAGAGCGAGGAGCGCGCGGTCTTCTGCCTTTGCCCGATCCCGAAGCCGGACGAACTCTTCATCGTGCTGACGTGGCAGGGACCGGTCGAGGATCTCGACGCACATCTTTATTTGGCGGCAGGAGACAAAGCCGCATCGCACGTTTTCGTCAACAAGCCACACGACGGAAACCTGCAATTGCTGCGCGCCAATCAGAACGGCCGCGGTCCGGAGACAATTCGCCTGCATCCGCTGAAGCCGGGCCGGTACGAATTCTTGGTGCATCGCCCGGTACCGCGCGAGGCGGCGGCTCGCGCGGCGGAGGTTAGGCAACTGTCGCAATCGGCGGCGGTGGTCCGTATCTATCGGTTTGGTCAGGCTGAACCGCAGACGTATCGAATCGGACGCAACAAGTCCGCCAACGTTTGGCAGCCGTTCGCGTTGGAGGTCATCAACTCGGACAAAATCGTGGATCGCGTCTATAAGGCGGAACATTATCGCCTGTCGTTACCGCCGGAACTCCAGTCCCCGATTGGCTTCGAACCCAGATAATTCATGAGCCGCGGAAATTTTGACGCAGACTGCTGCACACTAGCCCGACGCGCCAGCGAGGGACTGAGGCCAAGTCTTCTCGCTGTCGCGTTTTGAAGTTGCGCTTTTTAGCCCCGCGAGGGGCGGAAGATATTAGCCCAGGGCGAAAGCCCTGGGATTTGAGCCATACGAAACGACCAAAGCCCCGGAGGGGCGAAAGAATCGATGTCAAAAACTCTGTCGCCCCTGCGGGGCTCTGCGGATTCGTGTGATCGCAAACCCACGGCTTACGCCGTGGGCTCTTATCTTTCGCCCCTGCCGGGGCTGACAAACAGCGCAACATCAAAACTGGCGCGTCGGGCTAGTGTCGATTCAACGTCCATTTCTGTTCCCAGCCGGAAAAACTTCGGATGATTTCGCCTTTGCTTCGGATCGACTTGGCAGACCAGTCGCGCGATTTCCAGCGGATCGCGTTGCAGCCGGGATTTCCAGTGTTGGATCGCTTCGCGGCGAACTCGCACGTCGTGCGGCATTGGCTGGGACGCTTCGCGGCCGAGCCGGTTTGGGACAATCAAACCGTCCGCTGGTCGTGGCGTGACGATGACCAATCGGCTGAACCGAAACGAGTTCGCGCCGTGACCTCCGCCGATCTGCGGGGACCGCTGCGGTTGGAATGGGAAGCTCTGCAAGCGAAGTGGAAGCAAGCCTCGCCCCGCGCTCCCGGCGAACAAGTGCTGTGGCGAGTTCTGCAACAACGTTTGGAGAAAATCTCGCGAGAAGACCATGCGGTGTCGGGCGCGTTGTTTCAGGTGCACGTGCGTGGGCGTTGGCGATTAGTATGGTGCTGGGGTTATGAGCGACGACACAGCCCAGAGACGCCGTTGCGAGTCTGCTCACAGGCGGACTGCCGCCTGGCGTTCTTCGAGGTTGCCGATTCGCGAGGCCGCTGCCCGCGCTGCGGTTCCAAGCCGCGATCGGGCCGAGCCGCACGGGTACTGGCTCTCCTCGGATTGTTGCTATTGGCGGTCGGCATCGGCTTCTGGGCATATCCCCGATTCATGAAATCGTCGACGGCCATTGAAGGAGAAGTCGTGGATGCCGTCAGTGGAGCGCCGATCACCGCGGCCACCATTCGCTTCGCGGCAGCGCCGCAAGCCGAGACACGTTCCGACGCGAAGGGATATTTTCGCGTGATCCCGACCTCCACCGAGGCGCGGCGATTCGAGATCGAGGCAGCGGGGTATCAACCGCTGACCTGGGAGTTACCGTCTTCGGTTCCGCCGTCAGGCCGGCATCGGCTGATGCTCCGCGGTGCCGCGGAAGTCAGCGGGCTGATTATCGAAGAAGGCACGGATCACCCGATACCGTTCGCGTCGATTCAGGTCGTGGGTTCCGAGCATCATGCCGTTGCCGATGACGTCGGGCTGTTTCTGTTGCCCGGAGTACCCAGCGGTGCGGTGCAATTGGAAGCCTCGGCCGAAGGCTATCGGCCCCTGCGTGTCTCGCGCGAGCTTGCAGTGGGACGCACGCCGGACTTGCTGCTGAGCTTATCGGGCGCGGCGGCTGCGCGCGGTGTTGTCCTGGATGCGTTCAGCAAGCAGCCGGTCCCCGACGCCGTCGTGCGAGTGGCCGGAATTCCCGGTGAATTGCGCACCGATGCGCAGGGACAATTTCGCCGTGACAGTCTTCCGGGTTCGCTCGCTCGATTCGAGGTTTCGGTGACAGGTTATTTCACTCGCGACTTTGAGCGTCCGTTGTTGCCGACAGGAGAAACGGCCGTGCGGCTCTTGCTGCGACCGGAGTTGATGTCGTTGACAGGATTCGTCACGGACTCTTCGGGGAATCCGATTGCCGGTGCGAATGTGCGTGCCGCGTCGGGCACGCAATCCACCAAGACCTCCGCCGACGGTCGCTTCGAATTGCATGCTCTGCGACGAGGAACGCAGCGTTTGGAAGTCTCAGCCGAGGGATACCAACCGCGCGCGGCCGAGCTGGCTGTTCCACCAGCGGATGACCAGCCGGTACGCATTCTGCTGACTGGCTCCGCGAAGTTGCTGGGCGAGGTCACGGATGCGGTTCGCAAAACTGCCGTGCTGGAGGCCGAGATTCGAATCGCGCAAGGACGATGGAAAGCGGCGACCAACGCACAAGGTCTGTTCGAGTTCGCCGAATTGCCGTCGGGTGCTGTGTCTCTGGAAGTCGTGGGACGCGGCTACCGCGTGGCCGTGTCGGAGCTGCAGCTTGTCGCTGACGAGAACCGCGTGAAGATCGAACTCCGAGGCGCGACGGTGCTCAGTGGCAAGGTGTTGTCCGCGTTCGATCAAAGTCCGATCGACGGCGCGGAGGTCCGCTGGGAAGGATTGCCGGAACCTCACCGGACCGACGCCGAAGGCCGCTTCCGATTCGAGGATGTTCCCGCAGGCACGGCGCTTCTCCACATCACTGCGGCCGGCTTCATTCCCGAAGAGCTTTCGCGGGAGACTCGCACGGATGAGGAGACGAACCTTTCCGTCGAGTTGCGTGGCGCGGCGACTTTGCGCGGACAAGTGCTGTCCGCCGAGAACGGACAACCGATCGAGCAGGCGACCATCACCTTGAAGGAGTGGAATCGTAACTTGATGTCGGATGCGCGCGGTGAGTTCACGCTGTCGGACGTGCCGGCCCGTCAGTTGCGCGTGACCGCATCGGCAACAGGATTCTCAACCGAGGAAGCCGAGCACGACCTGAGCGCGGCCTCGGCCGCGCCGTTGATCCTGCGACTCAAGCCGCCGTACTCGTTGCGAGGAGTGGTCGTCGATGCTCGCACCGAGCAGCCTGTGGCCGGCGCAAAGGTCACGCTGGCCGGCAAGGCAGCGCCGGTCGTCACCGATGCCAGCGGACAATTTGAACTCGCCACGCCCAAGGCAGAGCTGTACGAGTTCCTCGTCCACGCGAGCGGATATCCGCCGCAGACGATTGTCGAACCGACGCATGAGGCCGAACGAATCAAACTCCCCTTGAAACGGGATGCGGAGGAAATACCGGTTGTCGCTGCCGAGTCGAAACCGCCAGATCAGGCACCTGACAAGCCCACGTCAGCCGATGATTTCCCCGTACCGCCCACACGACCACGCAACCCGTTGGAGGTTGAGTTCTTTGGCTCACGAACCCAAGCGGCGAAAGTCGGATTCGTCGTCGATTGCTCCGGCAGCATGAGCGGAACACGCATCGAACGGACCAAGTTGGAACTGCTCAAAGCGGTCCTCAATCTGGATCCGCGGCAGACGTTTTACCTGTCGTTCTTCAACGACCAGCCGATCCCGATGCTTTCCGGGGAAACACAGCCGGTACCCGCGTCACCGCTCAACAAAGTCCGAGTCTACAAATGGATGAAGACCGTGGACGCATCCGGCGGCACGCAGCCGGAGCCGTCCATTCAGCAAGTCGCGCGGCTGAGTCCGCAGGCCAT
>CAZPUJ010000246.1:0-15738 GCA_964589725.1 uncultured Planctomycetaceae bacterium | reverse complement strand
CGATTTCTTCCCATGAGGCGGGACGGCCTTGGATGACCGGTTGACTGATGACAATGCGGCGTGACTTGGCGTCGTGAGTGATGCCGACGAAACGCATCGCGTCACCAAAGTAACGGTTCTGCAATTGCAAACGGGCGAGGTATTGTAGTGGCCGGGCCGGAAGCAGTGTCGGTTCTCGGCCGTTCAAATCCACCGCGTAGCCAGCAGCCCAAGGTTTCGTGAACTTCCACCACAGGCGACCATCGGCGAGCCGAGTCAGATCATGCTCGCGCCCGCCTTGTCGTTCTGGTTTCACGCGAGCGGGCAGGATCAAGCCTTCTTCTTGGCACCATTGTTCGACCGCTCGCCATTCGGCGCCGTATCGCTCGCCCGCAGGAATCGGTCCAACTGCGCGTAGGCATCGGCGGATGTTCGCTTCGGCGACTGCAAGCGAGCAGCCCGCATCCGTTTGGCTTGAGCCGTGAGTCGTTTTGTCATTTTCATGATGAGCCAAGTTATCCCAATCCAGTCGAGTTTCAAGGACAGTTTGCCGCCAGCGACCGAAGTCGCCGATTCGTTCCAAACGATACAACGAAGCGGCCTTCACTGACGATTGCGAAAGCGGTTGAAAACCAGCGGCGAGATCCAGTCCAGCCAGGCGAACGGGGGGCGTCAGCCCCCTGGTTGAAGCGAGTACCGTGACGACGAGAAATACGAAACAAACAGAACCACAACCAGGAGCCTGACGGCTCCCGTCGCCGAGGAGATCTTCTCCCGTTCAAACACGACCGGTCAGGCCGCCGAGGAACTTGACCGTCGCTGGCTCAGCATCGAACTCGATCGCAGCTTCCCCGCGCTGTCGCCAATCCGGTTCCTGGAAGGCCGCAGTACCAACAACATTCGCGAGACCATCGAACAGATCGAACGCGGCGATGCCCCGCAGTTGAAGAGCGGCGCGAAGCAACCGGTGTTATTCGCGTGATTGAAAGCGACCCGGATTCGGTTCCTGGCACCTTTCCATCGTTCCTTTCCATCGTTGGCACCTTTCCATCGTCTGAACATGGCGACGTCGGGCCGGTTCCAACTCTCGACCGATGGATTTCGTCCGTACATCAATGATGCCCTCCGCAACGAAGTGGACTTCGGCCGATTGGTCAAGAGCTACTCCAACCCGCAAGAGGCAGAGCGTCAGCAGTACTCTCCGCCAATAATAATTAAGAGCGAGAAGCACACCGTATGTGGCAACCCGGATCAAGCTCTGATTTGCACGTCGCACGTTGAACGTCGCCATCTCTCGACGCGAATACACGTTCGCCGAATGACGCGGCTCACGCAGCAAGATATGGGCGAATCACGAAGCGATGCTCGAACTTTATTACGTTTGGTACAATTGGTGCCGATTTCACTCGACAGTCAAGACCACGCCAGCAGTGGCCGCGGGCTTGGCGACCGAAACTTGGACTCTTGAGCGATTGCTTGAAGACGTTGCCAAGGTTGAACGCGAGTTCGTCACACTTAACTAGGAGCTGATTGAATGTATGAAAAACCACGCCTAAATACGGACAACAAAGATGCGCCTTACTACGTCACTCGTCAGACGGACGCCATATCAGTTATCTCCTGCCTAAATCTGGCGGGCGTGAAAGCCAAAATGAATGATGATGGCACTCAGTTGGACTCAGAGGAGATCGTCAGAATCGAAATAGATAAGGATGATGTCTTGGCGGCAAGAAAGGCCATGCGCAATTGGACTTCATCAACACCGAGCTAGGACAGTACACGTACTTGGCTCTTGCGATGGTAGAGCTATGGCATTTTCTGAATAACAAGTAAACAACGCGAAGAATTGATTGACGCTGCCTGGCTAGTCTTGGCTAGTCCGGTCGGAGTCGATCAAGTAAAAGCAATTAACGTTTCATCGCCGGAAGCCATTTTCCAAATACTCCTTTTTCGCTTTGTGGACCGTCACCATGCCATACCACGACAACGTCCTGGCCGTTCCGGCGCGAAGCAACGCGCGGATATAGTGGATGGCCGTTCGTCATTTCGCCCAGACACATTTCTCCGCCATTTGGCTTGCCATCCGAATTGAATAGTCGGCCGAACACCCCACGTCGGCCAACACTTCCGCTTCCTTGCCACACCACAATGAAATTGCCATTTTCAAACATGGCGATCGAGGGGTCTGCTTGCATTCCTTGGCTCGTTTCATTGATTTGGAATTCCTGGCCGACCTTGTTCCCCGAGAGATCAAAAAGTTGCGCGAACACTCCAGACTCACTTCCATCTTGGGGCGAACGGCCGTGAAAGTCGTGCCAAACGACGACGAAACGGCGAACACCATCGGTACCGATATTTGGAACACCTTTTCCATACGGCGCAGTGTGGTGGGTATGCGTGTTGGCTAGCGTCTCGCCTCCCAACGGCGCACCATCCGGTGCGTACCGTTGTATTCCAATGTCATAAAGTGCGTTGTCACCTTTTTCGCGTTCATAGACGACGACCGCGCTTCCGTCCGCCATAATCGCGGCCGCGGGATTCCGTTGGTTGAAAATGACGCTTTCGTTGACTCGAAACTCGGGACCGTCTGGTGCTCCAATTTGTGTGTAGAACTGCCCAAAGACGTCTTGCCCTTTCACCTGATACAAGCTGGTCCAAACGATTAGCAACCGCCCATCCCGGTTGCTCCCGATTCGTGGCGCGGCTTGACTCTTTGTCGTGTACGAGTTCACTTGAAATTCACGGCCCGATAGCTGTTCATCGGGACCAATCCGCCGAGCGAAGATGCCTGAGTCGCTTCCGTCTTGGTTCATGCTTTCCCACGCAACAACAAATGATCCGTTGTCGTCAGCGGCGACTGATGGTTTCGATTGATCGTGCATTCGCGTCTCGTTGATCACGAATGGTGTTCCGCAGCTTCCATCCCGTCCAAGAACGCTGCCGTAGATATCCCAATCAGCTCGCTGAGACTCTTTGCCCTGCCAAACGACCAATGTCGTTTGTTGGCTGCAACCCACCGCTGTAAATTCGTGCAATCCTGTGAGGCCCTTGCTGATTTGAAGGACCGTCGTCGGTATGGGGTCGCCGGAAACCGGTGGTTCCAAATCAACCGGGACTTTTCTTTTCACCGTCAAATCCTGGCTTGCCTCGCGCGTAATCTTCAAACAGTTTCCACCGGGTGAGAACAACTGCTCGAGGTTTGAGCCGTCTCGATCACAGCGTGCAATCGCAGCGTAAGAAATGAAATACAACTTCCGGGTCGGTTCGTCGAATGTCAAATCCCAATAGTTGTCATTGCGGTTCGTGTAGGCTCCGGTCATGAGAGTCTTGATGTTCGAGCCGTCATAGTTCGCTGATCGAATGCGGCATGGCTCAGATTCAGCCCAATAGATTTTTCGATCCTGCGGGTCGATCGTGATGCCGGTTGGCTCGAAAAGGCGTGTGATGATATCCTCAACCTGCGTCCCCTCCAGATTGGATCGCTGAAGCTTTCCACCACGAACGAAAGTGCCAGCCTCCGCCCAATAGAGCTTTCGCTCAAATTGATCAATCGTGAGTCCACTCGCATAGAAGGTTTTAGGAATCGTAAAGTCGCGCCGACTTGCGCTGTCACCAGCGAGGCCAACTGAAAAAATGCCGGAAGATCCACCGCCGGAAACGTAGAGCCTTTCCTGTGTGGGATCGATGCACAGTCCCCACACAAAATTGTTTCGCAGGCGGTCTCGAATGCGACCTCCGTCAAAATCGGCCGAGAGGATGCGGGAATCACGATCCCCCTGACGTGGCAAGCCGATGTAGAGACGCTGGTTCCTGTCATCGATCGCGATTCGTCCATCCCATTGATCGGCTCTCTCGTCGAATTCAAGGACAGTGGTGGTGCCTTTATCATCATCGATACGAGCTCTTTTGATGATGACACGGCCATCGGGTCCCTTGGCAGTCCAAAAGAGGCAGGCATCCGAGCTTTTGACGCCGGCCCTCTTTAGGGGATCACGCACACCTCCGGTCGTCAGCCCTTCAGGACCTGGTGTGGCTGTTCGCAAATCGACCGAATCAACAATAGGCTTTTCGCGCGGCGTCGAGTTTGATGGTTCCGGTTTGGCAGTGACCGGCTGACCTGTCGCTGATGTTGGCGATGTGAGTTGAGTGCCGCCGCTAATAGGACGGTTACGACGGAAAGCAGTGCCGACTGCGAGGAGAACGCTTACGAGAACAATCGCAGCGAGAGTCCATCGTCGCCAAGACCCATGATCGACATGAGGGGGTTGAGTCTGAGTCGTCGCTATCTCTCGCAGCCGGTCGGCGACGTCGGTCGCACTTGTTGGCCGGGACGACGGGGCTTTCTCCAGAAGGTCGTGAATCAGCCGCGACAATTCGGTTGGGGCATTCTCGCGCAGTTCCGAAACCGGTGGTGGGACATCGACCGCTAACGCGCGGAGTTGGTCGAGCACATTTCGCCCTACAAATGGCTGTCGACCGGTCGTCATTTGATAGAGCACGCAGCCCAGGCTGAATAGGTCCGACCGGACGTTGGGCGGTGCGCCTCTTGCCTGTTCTGGTGCCATGTATTGAGGCGTGCCGACGATCATTCGCGATTGCGTTAAACCTCCGTCGCCGTCGACAGAACGGGCCAAGCCAAAGTCCAGCACCTTCGCGATCACGTCTCCGTCTTCGCTCTGCTCCAACCAGATGTTTGCGGGCTTGATGTCGCGATGAAGTAATCCCTGCGCGTGAGCCGCAGCCAAGCCCAACGTCATTTGAGTTCCGAAGCTCAGTATGTCCTTCAGCGGAAGCGGTCCAACTCGGCGAAGACGATCATGCAATGATTCGCCACGAAGCAACTCCATCGCAATGAAAGGCACTGCTCCAAAACTGTCGGCTTGATAAATCGTGACCACATTGGGATGTCGAACCTTCGCCGCGGCGCGAGCCTCGCGGAGAAATCTCGCGGCACCTGCGGGATCGGCAGCAGCTTTCGGAAGCATCACTTTCAGCGCGAGACGCCGCTGCAGCTTGAGGTCTTCGGCTTCGAAGACAACTCCCATCCCGCCCTGGCCAATCACGCGAAGCACTCGGAACACGCCGACTCGACCAAGTTCGTCGTCTGCTTCTGGCGGCGACAGCCACGAGAGATCCAGGTCGGTGGGCGATGAAATTCCCTCACTTACCGTCGTCGAAATGCTTTGACTTTGACTGTCCAAGGAACTGACGATGCGAGCCACCAACCGGTCGTCCTCTGGATCACCCGACGCCCCTCGATGTGCCGCGTCCCGAATTGCGAACTCGAATGGATCGCTTGCCTGCAAGCTGCTCAAGATGGCGACACAGGCATCGCACTCGCCCACGTGTTCTTCGACACCTTCAACGTCAGGCTCACACAATTGCCCCTGCAAGAACAACCGCAACTGGTCTCGATCAGGGCAAGGTGATGTCGAAGACATGACTTCATGCAATCCAGCCACAGGACGCGTCGACGAAAGGAGACACCGACACCGACGTTTCCGTCGGCGGCGGTGTTTGCGAATTGCTGGGTGCTGCGTTTCGATTTACGGCGTCGCGGAAACAACGCGAATGTTACCTCTTTGATCTTGAACTTGCGCGGCCCAACGTCGTCGCGCTACCGATGCCCTGACCACTGCTGCCGCGAAAAATGGTGTGGTTGCCAGACGTCGACGCTGACCCGGTTGAGCGGCCAGTCGGACCACGGTAGGCAGTTCGTCCATGAGTCGTCTGCGAAGTCCCCAAAGGTCGCCCGGACCCATCCCGGAATTGAGTGCTCATGCCATGGGTCGCAGCGGTGCCAAGTGTTCGTCCTTGAGCGTCACGAAATGTGGTGGTGGTTCGCGACTGGCTGGCGGTTGTGGTCTTCCGTCCGCTCGCGTCACGAAATGTCGTGTGATTTCCTTGAGTGGCCGCCGAACCGGCGGACGCCCCCGTGTTAGTCCGAATGCTTGTTCGGTCGCCCGACGACGTATGGGTTCCAATGTGTCGCGTAGTGATGCCGAAACCGGAGGACTTGCTTTTGTGATCGGCCCGGACAACTGCCGTTGAGGCGAGTACCGACAAGGTCAAAACGGCGGTGATGATTTTGCTGCTGGGGTTCATGGTGGAATCTTTCTGTTTGGATGGGAGCTTGCCGGTGGCGAGATGTCACCGGCAAGCCAAAAGAATCGACGTTCATCTTCGAGGGACGCAGAATCCTGCCTTGGCGACTATTTCGTGCCTCGTTTTCCCGTGTATGGATTCACGTTACCACGAGAACTCCAGTTGTTGATCTTTGAGCGGTCGGGAGTCGTTCGATAATGAGGTGCGACGTACGTGCTACGTCGATTCGTGTAGCCACCGACATGAGCCGAAGGCCGTGCGAAGGCAGACGACACATCTGCTACCCCGATCGTCGCAAGACACAGTCCCAAACAGAGAAGTTGCTTCATCGAGACGCGGTTCAGAAGGGCGTGAAACTGTCGCATGTTAGTTTGCTCCAAATGTGCTCGCCGTTACCGGATGCCGGGCGGTCAAGCGTGTGATTGATGGGAATTGCTCCACGACTGGCCGGGCGTGGGAGCTTGTCGTTTGATTTATGGCTCCGGAGACAGAAAGGGATATGCGCCTCACTCCGGAACCTGTCACGGATTTCAAAAAAACCGAGACATCACTGACATGCATCGAGGCCGCCACGAGTTGCGATTCATTCCCACAATCCGTCGAGCAACACTCGCAGCCGCCGTAGGACACGCGATTTGGCGAGAAAACAAGCGTTGGCGGTCATGCCCAGTTCTTTGGCGACATCGGCGGCCGACCGTTCATTGACCGTGAGTTCCCAACAAGCTTGCCACGTCTTTTCTTCAAACTCTTGCTTCATCAGTTCCAGCGCTCTCACGAGGATTGCTTGCTGATGCTCCCGATCCCAGCAGTCCTCAAGTTCCCGATCGGAAGTCACGCCACTCAATCCTGCGTCGCCCGTACCCCGCCCCACGACTTGCTTACTCCGAAAATGCTCGCGGCACCCATTTATCGCGATCGTTCTCAGCCAAGCGCGAAATGATCGGTTGGCGTCGTAGGCGAATGACGGCAGCTTCTCAAATGCCTTCAGGAAAACGTCCTGGACCACGTCATCAGCGTCAACTCCCTCCAAGCCGCAGCGACGCGTCCAATAGCGTAAGAAGGGCGTGTAAAGCGCGACCAATGTCGTCCACGCCGCGGCGTCATTCGACTGAACGCGCTGCAACAAGGAAACGGAAGTCGTAGCCATGTTGAAACTCAAAGCCTTAATTGGACCTTGGCATCCCACTCACGTGGGCGCCCTTGATGCCGCGATCCGAGCGTGCGTGATCATCCTAAGTTGAATGCCGTCGATGAACCAATCGACTTCGGTGGTACCACGTCCATTTCGTCAGATTCACGACTCGGTCGATACGACTTACAAATGCTGGCCGCGGCAAATGCGAGTCTTCACATTTGGAGAGCGCTTCACACCAATCCGAAGTGTAAGGAACGAAAGGGAACGAAAGGGGCCACCCATGAACTGGCCATCACCGACACGGCAGGGCCGACCGCTTGCACACGGATCGTTTCCATCTCCTGCTGGCTGATGGTTCCGTGAGATTCGTCTCCGCCGCAACTTCCGACGTCACTCTCTCCGGCGATTGGTAGCTACACAACGTCGTATTCATGCCCCGACCGGGCTTGCCCCGGTCGAGCAAATGATTGGTGGCTACTCGCGAACTCCAGAAATCTCACCTTCACGTGTGGTCTTTCTCGCTGCCTCTCCCGCCGCCGTCCACGCTTGATCTTGATTCAGTGCGACATTCGGCGGCGGGAGAGGTAGCGGGAAAGACGTATGGGTGAAGGAAACGCGCCAACCGCTGGCTTAGCTGCCAATCATTGCTCCGCCGGGACAAGCCCAGCAGTGGCCAATCAAAGTGGTGTAAATACCGATGCTCTCCGACATCGGCAGCCGGAATGGCGGCGAGGTCGTAGCGTCGGATTTCTGAGGGTGGCCAGTGTCAGCAGAACTCGAGGGATTAACATCCCCCGCTCGTCGGCGTGCCGTCGGGTTTCTCACGGTGACGAGCGTCACGCCAGTTTCACCCGGAAGTAGTCGGCTCCGGCTTTCAAGGCATCGGCCAACTTGGACGGGTCTTTGCCGCCGGCTTCGGCCATGTCGGGTCGGCCGCTGCCGCCGCCGCCGACGATCTTCGCGGCGAATTCGTTCAGCGCGGATTGGATGGCTTATTTCGTTTCGAGGAGGCTCATTTCGGGCGACTCTACTTCCGTGGTTTGCCGCTGGTGGGTGATTCGCTCGCAGACAGTGGCAAGGCAAGCCCGACGCGCGAGCGAGTGGTTTTGAACTTGGCTGCCTCGCTGACGCTTCGGGTTGGTTTGGGCTTTTGCCGCTGACGGTCCGGTGCCGGCAGCGCGAGTTGATAGAACTCGTGCAGTTTGCGTTCGAGCAACTTCTTGTCGAGCAAATACGTGTCTTTGAAGACAGCCTCCGCCGACGGCTGCAATTCTCTCAGCACTGCTGAGAGTTTTGGCGGTGCAAGCACGGTGCGTTCAAAGAGGGCACTCTTGAGTTGCCGCTCAAGTTTCCTTGTGTCCCAGCGCTCTCGAATGGCGAGCCGCAGGCAAAACTCCCGTTGTTTGGGACGGTCGTCAACAACCGCAGACATTTCTGGAAGTGCTGGGCGAATTCAGCGGGTCGTCGGTCTGCGCCGTCCGATCCTCAACGCGCGAGTACGTTCACCGGCTTTTCGCGATGCTTGTCAGCTTCCATCTCACGTTCAATCTGCTGGATGTACTCTTGGATCGGTTGGCCGCCCTCCGCACGAGAACGTTCATCGAGAAACGCCTGGAAGGCGGGACTGTTTCGCAGGGCTTCCACTTCCGCCTCGAAGTCGTCGGCGACGGACAGGAAAAACTCCTCGTTGGGACCAGCGAGAAGCAAGATCGGTTCCGTTTTCGCGGCCGCCAAGAGATCGGCCAGACCGGGTTGCGTCTGTTGGAGATCGAAGACTTTCATAGCTGCACCTCACGTCCGCGAATGAAGAGGCGGTTGTGGACTTTCTCGCCGATGGCCACGACTCTCACGGTGACTGTCTGGCCGTCAATGTCATAGAACGCTCGGTATTGTCCAATCCGCAGCTCCCAATTGGCAAGTGGGTTTGGACGTAGTCGCTTGCGGTTTCGGGTCTCGATGTCGGGCTGATGGGAAAGCTGCTTCGTGATCGTCTCAAGGATACGCATTCGGTCGGCGGCATTGAAATCCGCCATATCCGTGTGAGCACTCGGCATGATGAGGATCGTGAAGCTCATTGGCCAGTCAATCTCGTTTCACCCCAGTTTCGCCCGGAAATAGTCGGCTCCGGCTTTCAAGGCATCGGCCAACTTGGACGGGTCTTTGCCGCCGGCTTCGGCCATGTCGGGGCGGCCGCCGCCGCCACCGCCGACGATCTTGGCAGCGGCTTTGACGCACTCGCCGGAGTGCAGGCCCTTGGAGATCAGTTCTTTGCTGACTGCGGCCGTCAGTGACACTTTGCCGTCGATGACCGCGCCGATGAGCACTGCGGTGGGAGCGGCTTGGTCGCGGATCAGGTCGATCATCTCGCGGATCGCATCGCGCGTGACGTTCTCCGCCAAGTGAGTCACGATCCGCACGCCCCCTTTGACTTCGGCGTTGGCGATGAGCTGATCAATCGCTCCGGCGGCGGCTTGGCTGGCGTGTTTGGCCAGTTCGCGTTTCATGTCGCGCAGCTCGTCCTGCAGCGCGGTGAGCCGCTTCGGCAACTCGTCCGCCGGGGACTTCAACAGCCCGCACAGTTCTTTGATGAGCGATTCCGTTTGCCGCGTACGCTCCAACGCCTTCTGCCCGGTGACAGCCGAGATGCGCCGGACTCCCTTGGCGACTGGCTCCTCAGCGACGACTTTGCAGAAGCCGACTTGCCCTGTGTTCGAGAGGTGCGTGCCGCCACAGAGTTCGATGCTCCAGTCACCCATCTTCACGACGCGGACGTTGTCGGGATATTTCTCGCCGAACAGCGCCATCGCGCCGAGAGCCTTCGCGTCGGCGATCGGCATCAGCTTCGTGGTGACCGCGGCTCCCTCGGCAATGCGGGTGTTGATCTCGGTTTCGATGGTTGTTAACTCGGCATCGCTGACAGGCTGAGCGTGGGTGAAGTCAAAACGCAACACATCGCGGTCCACCTTCGAGCCGCGTTGCGTCGCCTGCGGGCCGAGCGTTTGCCGCAGCGCGTGATGCAGTATGTGCGTGGCTGAGTGAGCACGGCGAATGCCCGCGCGACGTTCGGCATCAACGGCCGCGGTCACGGTTTGTCCGACGGTCAGCTTGCCCTTCTTGAGCGTGCCGACGTGCAGCCACAAGTCGCCGTCTTTCTGAGTGTCCGTGACTTCGAATTCGACCCCTTCAGCCGACAACACGCCGACGTCGCCGACTTGACCGCCCGACTCGCCGTAAAACGGAGTCCGATCCAACGCGATGCCGATCGGCTCGGCTTGTCCGACCAAGGCGAAGCCCTCCACAAGCTGCTGGTTGGAAATAATGCCGACGATCTTGCTGGTCGCTTGAGTCGCCTCGTAACCGAGAAACTCCGTCCCTCCTTTCTTGCGGAGCGAGTCAATCGGCCCGGTGGCCATGACCGAATTCGCAAACGCGCCGCTGCCGCTTTTCTTCTCGTGTTGCTTCTGGCATTCCTCGAAGCGAGCGCGATCGATTGTCAGACCGCTTTGCGTCGCGAGCGATTCGGTCAGCTCGATCAAGAAACCGTCGGTTTGATGCAGGTCGAACGCCGCCTCGCCCGAGATCGTTCCGCCGCTCGATTTGGCTTTCTCGGCCAGCTTTTGGAATTTCGGCATGCCGCGATCGACGATCGTGAGGAATTGCTGCTCTTCCTCACGGATCACGTTGGCGACCGACGCGACCGTTTGAGCGATCTCCGGGTAACCGGCCTTCATCGCCCTCACAACCGCCGGCACCAGCGTGTGCAAGAACGGATCGTGCTTGCCCAGCAAGTACCCTTCGAGAGCCGCTCGCCTCAGCAGCAAGCGGACAATGTAGTTTTCCTTTTCGCTGCCGGGCAGCGCCCCTTCATGAATGGCGAACGTACAGGCTCGCACATGATCGGCGATGCGTCGTAAGGCTCGACCCTGCGGAGCGGCGAACTCGTACTTCACGCCGACCGCTTCGCCCGCCGCGCCGCACAGCGGTTTCAAAATGTCGATCTCGAAGTTGCTCAACACCCCTTGCAGCGTGGCGGCCGTACGCTCCAGGCCCATACCGGTATCGATGTTTTTCTTGGGCAGCGGGTGCAAATTGTTTGGCGGAGACCCGACACGATTGAATTGCGTGAAGACGAGGTTCCAAATCTCGACCGGATTCGTCGAACCGGACGGCAGGTAATAGATCTCGCTGCATGGCCCGCACACGCCGTCCGGACCTTGCGACGGAGCCGATGCCGGCCAAAAGTTTTCCGCCTCGTCGCAGCGAGTGACCCGCGCAGCGGGGACTTTCACTTCGTCGTGCCAAATGCCGAATGCCTCGTCGTCGTCGAGATAAACCGTGACCGACAGCCGCGCCGGGTCCAGACCCAGCCACTTCTTCGCCGTCAGAAACTCCCACGCCCAGTGAATCGCTTCCTTCTTGAAGTAGTCGCCGAACGAAAAGTTGCCCAGCATCTCGAAGAACGTGTGGTGATAGGCCGTGACGCCAACGTTCGAAATGTCGCCGGTTCGCAGACACTTCTGGCACGTCGTGGCCCGAGTGAACTCCAGCGGACCGATGCCCAGAAACTGATTCTTGAACTGATTCATACCCGCGGGCGTGAAGAGCACCGTCTTGTCGTCGCGCGGAATGAGCACGTCACTGGGTCGTCGCACGCAGCCTTTGCTCTCAAAGAACTCCAAATACTTTTCCCGCAGTTCGTCAGTCTTCATGAGCATCCGGTTCGGGTTTGAGGTCAGAAATCAAGCGGGCCAAAGAGTAGAGGAACTGCTGAGAATGAGGAATGAAAAACTGAGAAGGAACCGCAGTTTCTCATTTCCCGGACTTCAGCAACACCCGTCGTCCATCGAGCGTCCGGACCGTGACCACCTTGTCCAGTTTGCCCGCAGCGAAATGAAACTCGGCAGGCGTGCGGACTGGTTGCGTGTCGACGTGCGTGATGAAGTCCCCTTCGGCCAGTTCGGCTTGAGCGGCGGACGACTGCGGCTCGACATGTGTGACCACGACGGCCGATGGGTAACGCTGCTCAGGCCAGTTCATGTATTTGGTTCGCGCGGTCGGATAGTCGACGCGTAGACCGCGCCAATCGGAGAAGCGGTATTTCGTTGCGATCAATGCTTGCTCGTCGGAGAGTGGCCACTTGCCGAGCTTCGCGTGCAGAGTGAACGCGCGGCGCTCGGCCTCGCGCCAAACAGTCAGTTCGGTTTCGGCACCGGGACCGAGAAGACCGACCTCGCGCAGCAAGTCGAACTTGCCGAAGATGGGCCGCCGGTTCACGGCCAAGATCACATCGTCGCGATGCACTCCTGCAAGCGCCGCCGGTGAATCGGCAAACACGAGCATCACGCGCGCTGCCGTCGGTTGCGTCACTCGTGGCGGCAGGCTGCGCAACGCCGCCGTCAAACAATCGTCCGGTTGCAAGCCGAGGAAGCCGTATTCAACCTCCAAACCTCGCGCGAGCGATTCGATAATCCGCCGCGTGTGCGGCTCGATCGGGATCGCATAGCCCACGGACTTCTCATATCCCTCGAGCGCCGCCAGCGATGTTGTGATGCCGATCAATTCGCCCTTGAGATTCAACAACGCTCCGCCGCTGCCGCCGAGATTCAGCCGCGTGTCGACGTGCAGCAACGTGCCCAGATGATGAATCGTCGTCTCTCGGCGAATTGCTTCGGGGTCGGAACGGTCGCTCGCCACGGGAGCCGGAAACCGCGACACGTTGCTGATCATGCCCCAACTCGCGCTGGCCGACCCATCCCGTGCGATCGCATACGGATTACCGAGCGCGATCACGAACTGCCCCTTGCGCGGCGCCGTCGGCTCGACCAACTTGAACGGCTTCAGGTCGTCGCGGCTGAGCTTCGTCCCCGACAAATCCAAACGCAGCACCGCCAAATCCGATCGCGGGTCCGCCGCCAGAATCTTGGCCTCGCAAATCTGCCGCCCCGGCAATCTGACTCGCAGCGCCCGATCCGTCGGAGCTTCCTTCCCGACCACCGGTCCGCCACGCACCAAGTGATACGTCGTCAGCACCAACCGCTCGGCCGAAGCGTCATCCCCCGCATTCGCGGCGTTGCTGGGCGCGACGATCACGCCGCTCCCAAATTCGTGCGGAATGTACTCGGGGCTATGCTCGTCCAACGTGCGCGGCACGACATCCAGCCCAAACCCATCCACTCGCAACGGCCCCGCCTCGGCCGACCGCTTCACGATCCCCAAGGCAACCACCGACTTCTCCGCCGACTCGATGGTCTTCACAAGCGTGTCTTCCAACGCACCCAGCACAGCTGCGGAATCGGTTGGAGCAGACTGAGCCAAAATGTTTGTCGGCATCGCGAGCCACAAGAGCACAATGCACCATCGACACATGATGGACTCCCAGACGTGGCACGAGCTTCCAGCTCGCGCCACGGCAATTACTCCTACTGCACACGTTCGTCCTTCTGGTTCCCTCTCCCCCGCATCGGGGGAGAGGGCAAGGGTGAGGGGGCGAACGGTGGCAACGCCCCCATTCGCAGCGCAACCTCTTGTCATGACACCAGTTCGTCGTCGGCCAACCATCAAATCAGAAGCCCCCCTCACCCTAACCCTCTCCCCCCGATGCGGGCGGGAGAGGGGACCGGACATGAAAGTGCGCAGTAGGATTACTTCCCTAATTCGTCCGACAGAGTAGCGGCGTCATAAATCTTTCGCATCGCTTCCAGCATGCCGGCGGAGTGGACGGAGATGGCTCGGCCCCCTTGCGCGGACGAGTGCTGGAATTCATTGCCGAGAGCAGCCAGGTTAGAGTCGAAGATCAGTCCGACCAGTTCGCCGGCCCGGTTGACAATCGGACTGCCGCTGTTGCCGCCGACGCCGTCGCAGGTACTGGCAAAGTTGAACGGCGTCGAAAGGTCGAGCTTCGTCTTTCGATTGTGCCAGCGATCCGGAAGTTTCCACGGGTCATTTCCGCCATGATTGACGGAATGTTGGAAGGCGTCGCTGAGCGTTGTCCAGGGCGGAATTGGGTTGTCGCCGTCGTCGATGCCCTTCACGGTGCCGAAGGCTAGTCGCAACGTAAAGGTCGCGTCGGGATAAACCGACGTGCCAAAGCGAGCAAAACGCAGCCTGGCGATCTCGGCGTAAGCCTGTCGCTCCGGTTCCTCGATCGACGTCTCGAGTTCCTTGCGCACCAGACGCACTCGCTCGTCGATATCTCGAGCGAGAACGATCATCGGATCGGTTGAGGCTTCAATCGCCTTCGTACCTCCGGCCGCGATTTGCCGGCGTTCTTCGACCTCTTTCAGCTTCGTGCCCGCGATCAATTCAGCCGCGCGAGTCAGCGGGCTTTGGCCGGCGAGGGCTTTTTGAAGGACTTCCGGCTCGTGCTGAAGTTCCTCCAGCAATAACGCCAGCGAGTCCGACAATTTGGCTCTTTCCAAATCTTCGTAGATCGGCGCGGGCGAGTAGACGCGGCGCAGTAATGACTCGCGACCCGACTCGCGGTATTCGGCCAAGCGCTTCTCGTTTGGCTTTTCGTCTTCGGCAGCGATCCGGACGAGCGAACGCGCGATACCGAACAGGTCGGAGTAAAATCCGGCTCCCGTTTCGAGCAGCATGTGTTTCTTGAATAGATACGCGTGATGCTTGTTCGCAGCGGCGATTCGTTCCCAGGGATCTTGGGAATTGGAAGTTGTCGATTTGAAGTTTGAGATGTCCAATTCTCTCCGGCCACCGAACCGCAGTTCTTCCTCCGCGCGCTTCTTGGTCTCGAACAGGCGCGGGTCTTGTAGAGCCTGAATTTGCCCAATCATTCGCTTGCGGTTGTTCTGCACGGAAAACAAATCCTTCTTCGCTCGGCGAGCGAACTCGTCGCCGTCGGCGGCGAATTGCTGGAGCACGATCTCGCGACGGCGGAGTAAGTTCAGCATCGTCGGCACGCGCACATCGCGTTGAAACTTCAAAGCGTCGACGGTCAGTAACCGGCTCGTGCGGCCGGGGTGTCCGCTCACGAAGATCAGCTCGCCTGCTTTCGCTCCGCCGGGGGACCATTTCAAAAAATGTTCGATCCTCGCCGGTTGGCCGTTGTCGTAGACTCGGAAGATCGCCATGTCGAGATCGTGCCGCGGGTACTCGAAGTTGTCCGGGTCACCGCCGAAAAACGCGATCGAGAACTCCGGGGCAAAGACTAATCGGACGTCGGTGAATTTCTTGAACCGATAAAGGTGGTACTGCCCGCCTTGGTACATCGTGATGACATCGCTCCGCAGTCCCGTGGCAGCGAGCGATTCTTTTTCGATCCGGGCGATCTCCGCCTGCCGCGCGGGATGTGCTTTGTCGGCCGCCGCATTCGCCGGGACGGCCTTGGTGACGCGATCGGTGACGTCGATGATCTCGAGCAGTTGATTCAGTTCCAGGTCCGGCGCGGCGACTTCGTCTGCGTGAGTTTTCGCGAGGAAGCCATCGCGGTAGTAGTTGTGCTCGGCGGTCGAAATCTTGGCGAGCGTGTCGGCCGCGACGTGATGATTCGTCAGCACGAGTCC
>CAZPUJ010000245.1:0-6057 GCA_964589725.1 uncultured Planctomycetaceae bacterium | reverse complement strand
CGGAGATTTCGCCATTGAGTCCCGACATCGCAGCCGCGATATCCTCGGGATGGCTGAGCAAGTGATAACGGACCGACGAGTACAACCGCGCCATGAGCAGCGCCGCGGGAACTCCCTTGCCGGCGACGTCGGCAACTGCGACCGCCATCGTGCCATTCGGCAAGGGAACGTAATCGAAGTAGTCGCCACCAACTCGTTGGGCGGGTTCGTAATAGTCGAAGAAGTCATAGCCCGGCAGCTTCGGCCGCGCGTGCGGCAAGAAGCCAAGCTGAACTTGCGTCGCAAACTCCAGATCACGCTCGAGGTCGCGCTGTTGCAACGCCTGCTGGTACAGGTACGAGTTTTCGAGCGCGAGGCTGACTTGCGAAGCCACGCTGATCAGCAGGTCCAGATCGTCCTTGCAGAACTGCGCGCCGATGTCATTCGTCGTGATCTGGATCACGCCCAGCGGCCCCATCTCTTTAGAGACCAACGGGGCGCAAATCATCGAACGAATTCGCAACGACGACAAGCTTTCGCTGGCTCGGAAGCGACTGTCCTCCAACGCGTTGGCGCTCAGGATGCCTTCTTGAGTCTCCAGAGCCTTGCGGACGATCGTCATGCTGACGTGAACTTGGTCGTCCTGCTGGTCTTTTTTGCGCGTTTTGGTTGCCTTAACGACGAGCTTTTTTTTGTCCTCGTCGCGCTGCATGATGAAGCCTTCGTCCGCCTGCGCGAAGATGCGGAACAAGCCGTCGAGCGTCTTGTCCAACAATTGGTCGAGTTCAATCGTGCGCGCCAGTGTCTTGCTGATCTCCAGAATCGCCTTGAGCTTGGTTTCTGGCTTGACGTCCAGCCGCAAATCGGACGAGGAACTGACGGCGTCCAACGTGCTGATAATCGACGAGCGGTCGTCCTCATCGAAATGGAAGCCGTTCTCGCTAAGCGCGGTACGCAACCCCGTTTTACGGCGTTCGTCAGCCGACAGCATTGTTTTCGGGCCGACATGCAAGTTGGTCTCGCCGCTGCTTTCGCCACGCTTGAGAATCTTGCTATCCGGCGAACGATTCTCGAGAAAGCGGAACGTGAAGTCGCAAACTCGGATGACATCGAGGTTCGTCAGTTCGCACCGGTTCTCGACCTGCGATTCGTTGACGTGCGTGCCATTGCGGCTGCGCAAGTCCTCGATGAAGAACTGGCCATGATTCTCCAGAATTTGGGCGTGGTAGCGACTCACGGCGGCGTTCTCCAGCACCACTTGGCAGTGCGGGTGCCGGCCAAAGACCATGCGGTCGCCGCTGATCTCCAGCAGATCGCCGGGCGATTTTCCTTTGATGACTTCCAAGAAGGCCACTGAATCATCCTTCCGCCAAGCGGGCGACGAGTTCTCAGGATTCTATCCCCGCGCGAAGAGAACCCTCAAGCCGCTGGACACCGAGTTGCGATTCGAGCGTGGAAATTTGGCACTGTCAGTCAACGTCTCGGTGCTCCGTTTTCCCCTGTGGGTCGATTGGGCGTGCGGTCCTGGGAGCTGAAGCGTGGTGGTCCACGATCTGCACCCGTCGTAAATCCTCCTTGCATTCCGCGCGGTGATCCGGGAGGTCGACGTCGCGGATCCACCATTTCCCGAACCCACTCGCGCAATTCCGGAGGCAGCGACTGTTCCTGCGACCGCACGTGTTGGCTGACTAGGAGTTGTGCTTCGGGCATGTTGCCTTCCAATCCGTAGATGATCGCCCGCCCGGCCCAGGCAACTGCCGCAGCCGAGGGCGGCGCGTTGCCCGAGCGCGTCACATTTTCGCAAATTTCTTGCACCTCGCGCAATCGCAGCTGTGGCAACAACCGTAGGATGAGCTCCGCGCGAGCCTCGTGCTTTTCCGGCGCGTCGCCGGGAAAATGCACCAGCACGGCCCGCCAGGCGTCTTCCGTGTCTTGTCGGCGAGCGACCTCCACCTGCCCAGCAATCGTGGGTTGCTTTTCAGTGTGACTCTGTCGCGCAACACGTTGTCGCAGCGCTGGGCCGGGTCGAGATCGAGCACCCAGCGCCACCGAGGCCGCTGCGACAAGGACTCCCCAAATCACAAACGCTCCCCAAGGATGCACACGCGGATGAAGCCACTGGATGAGTCCACGCCCACGTACCCACTGTGAACGATCGATCCGCGCCATGGCCGGCAGCTCGCCAGCGTTCGCAAAATCGAGCTCGTGGAGACCGTCCTTGTCGATCTTCCGTAACTCCTGCAACACGGCCTGAGCCGACTGGAAACGATCGTCCGGCTTCTTGGCCATCATCCGATGAACCAAGTTGCAGATCGAACTCGGCAGGTCGGAACGTGTTTCGATCAACGGCGGCGCCGCTGACTGCACCTGTTGAATGGCGACAGCCATCGCCGTCTCGCCACGGAACGGTGGGCGTCCGCAAAGCAGGTGATAAAACGTAACCCCCAACGAGTAGATGTCACTGCGGTGATCGACTTTCTTGCCTTGTACCTGTTCCGGGCTCATATACAGCGGTGTGCCCATCGTCACGCCGATTTGAGTCAGCCGCACGTTGTCGCCCGGTTGCGTCAATTGAGCCAATCCAAAATCCGCGACCTTGGCCAGTCCCTTGCGAGTCAGCAGAATATTCTCCGGCTTGATGTCGCGATGCACGATGCCCGCCTCGCTGGCGGCCTGCACCGCCGCGGCGACTTGCTTCATGATGTGCATCGCGATCTGAACCGGCGGTGGCCCTTTCTTCGCGATGTAGTCGCGCATGTTCAAACCT
Organism: uncultured Planctomycetaceae bacterium; assembly: GCA_964589725.1. Classification (GTDB taxonomy): domain Bacteria; phylum Planctomycetota; class Planctomycetia; order Planctomycetales; family Planctomycetaceae; genus CAYSHJ01. The sequence goes on along the minus strand of CAZPUJ010000245.1, from coordinate 3,311 downwards.
TGCACATACTCCTGAGCGATGAATCGAATCCCCTCGGCCTCGCCGATCGCATACACTTGGACGATGTTGGGATGATTCAATCCCGCCGCCGCGTGAGCTTCTTGCTCGAACCGCTTGCGACACATTTCGTCCGCTTGAATGTCCGGGCGCATGACTTTCACGGCCACTTGCCGGTGCAGCGACGTTTGTTCGGCCAACCAAACTTCGGCCATGCCGCCGCCACCGAGCCGTCGCAGCAGCCGGAATTCGCCCAGCATCTTGTCCTGCAAGTCCGCGACGCGGAGAGAGCCGGTCAACGGCCCGCTCCCCACGATACGACTTTGCGAGAACGACGACGGGAGCGGCACGGTCGCTCCCAACGGAACAGGTTCGGACGGCAACGGGGTCGTGCACGCTGGGCGCTCTGGTTGTTCGGGCGTGCGTTCGGTCATGCGCGAGGCTCGCAGAAGTTCGCAAAACGTTGATGGCTTCGAACGCTCCGGCCAAATCCGCGATCCGCAATCCGCAATCCGCAATTCCGCTTCATCGTCCCAATTCCTTCGATCGTTCCGTCGCGGCTTCAACGGCGTTCATTAAGCAGCCGCGCAGACCGCCTCGTTCCAGAGCGTGCAGTCCCGCGATCGTTGTGCCGCCGGGAGAGGTCACGGCATCCTTGAGTGCTCCCGGATGCTGGCCCGTTTCGAGCACCATCTTCGCCGCGCCGAAGACCGTTTGCGCCGCGAGCTTCGTCGCCACATCGCGCGGCAAGCCAACGCGTACACCACCGTCGCTGAGTGCCTCGATGATTTGATAGACATACGCGGGCCCGCTGCCAGACAATCCGGTCACCGCATCCAGAAGTTGTTCATCGACCGCGACGGCCACTCCGACCGCCGACAACAATTGTTCAACGAGCGCCGCGTCCTCTTTGGTCGCCGCGCCGCCGATGGCGAACCCACTGGCGGAAGCTCCAACCAAACAAGGCGTGTTGGGCATCACGCGCACCAGTCGAGTCTGCTCGCCCAGCCCCGCGGCCAACGACTTCAACGGAATCCCCGCCGCGATCGAGATCACCAGATGCTGCGGCGTGACTTTGCCGTTGAGTTCGCTCAACACGCCGCTCATCTGCTGCGGTTTCACGGCGAGAATCACGATCTGCGATGCCGAGACAACCTCGGCGTTCGAATCGACGACGCGAGCTCCTGTCTCATCCGCGAAGAGTTGCCGAGCTTGCGGAACAACGTCACTAGCAACGATCCGATCAGTCGACGTGAACCGCGCCGCGCACAACCCGCGAGCGAGTGCCGTCGCCATCTTCCCCGCGCCGATAAAACCGACTCGCCACGACATGCTGCCTCCCCTTTGGAGTGCGGCGGCTCGACGCCGCTTTCGTTTTCTCTTCACGCAGCCCGATCCCAGCCACCTGTCTTCTCACAACACACCGTACTTCCGATACGCCTCGCTGGCCAGCATACCTGCGCGGATCGCGTCGCGAGTCACGTTTTCGGCGTACACTTTATCCCAAGCTCGACGAATCGCTTCCGCCTCCAACGAACGCGGCACAACGACCACGCCATCGACGTCAGCAATGACCAAATCGCCGGAACAGAATTCGATCCCGTCAATCTCGACCGAGACATCGGCGTCGATCACTCGCTGGCGATGCAAGCTGTCGAGCACGTTCGTCCCGCGCGCCCACACGGCGAAGTCCATCTTTGTCATCTGCCGCACGTCGCGGACCATGCCATCCACGATCGCACCGACGCAACCGCGGTTCCGAGCGGCCGTGCTGAGCAATTCGCCCCACACGCCCGATCGCGTCGAACCGTTCGCCGCGCAGATCAGCACATCATCTAGCCGGCACGCATCGACCGCTTGCAGTTCCAATTCATACGGCCGCGGATCCGGATGCGCCATGTCTGCCCACAACGTCGTCTTGCACCGCCCGACGAGCACCCGGCCGCAAACGGTCATGGGCCTCAGCGCGACCGAGGGTGAATGCCGCCGATGCCCCAGCGAGTCCAATGCATCCGAAATAACAGCCGCCGTTAACGACTGCCGCATCATTTCCAGTGTGATTTCCGTGGGTGAAGCCGTCATCAAGCTCATTCCGAGTGATTCAATCCTGATGGTTACAATCCGATGAGACCATCGTCGCGGGTGAATCGGATTGGTTCAACCTCAGCGGGAAATTCGGGACTGCCGAGTGTCAATGACTGGTAGCGCATCGCGCGGAATCCGATAGTCCGCCTTTGTCGCCGAGTCGCCAGCGTTCCGGATCATCAGGAAGGCCCAAGTTCATGACCAATTTCAGCACCGCGCGGTTGTCCGCGAAGCCTGATGTGATCGCACCCGATGGATCGGGAGTCCGCATTTTGCTCGGATTGAGCGGCGGTGGCATGGCACACTTTGAGCTGGTTCCCGGTCAAACCTCGAAAGCGATGACTCATCAAACCGTCGAAGAGATTTGGTTCTTTCTCTCGGGCCGCGTCGAAATGTCGCGAGGGTTCATGAAGAACAGATTGGCAAACCATCGGCCAAACGCTTGAGGCTCGCCGTCGAGGTGATCCTTTTGAGTGTCTTTGACTCGGTCGAGCATGAATTCAAACAGATCGTGCTTTTCTTGGGCTGGCATGTTGTCTTCCCTCTTCTATTCCGATCTTCAAGTTCGAAGCTCTGCGCAAGTTAGCCGAGTAGGGCCGAAGCCGACCTCACGCGGCTGCTCGCCTACCCAATCCGCTCGATCCCCATCCACTTCCTCAGCACTTCCGGGATGACGATGCTGCCGTCGGGTTGTTGGTGGTTTTCGAGGAGGGCGATCATGGCTCGCGTGATCGCGACGGCGGTGCCGTTGAGCGTGTGGACGAAGTGCGTTCCCCTTTTGTCCGGCAGCTTGCAGCGGATGCCCAGGCGGCGGGATTGGAAGTCGGTGCAGTTCGAGGCGGAGGTGACTTCGCCCCACTCGCCCGCTTCGCCACGGCCAGGCATCCAAGCTTCGAGGTCGAACTTGCGATATGCCGGCCCGCCCAAGTCGCCGCTGGCGATGTCGAGCACTCGGTACGGAATGCCCAAGCCTTGGAAGATGTCTTCCTCGATGCTCAGGATCTGTTGGTGGAACTTGTCGGACTCGGCGACGTCCGGCGCGGTGAAGCCGAACATTTCAACCTTCGTGAATTGATGCACGCGGTAGATGCCCTTGGTCGCCTTACCATGAGCACCCGCCTCGGTGCGGAAGCAGTGCGAGATGCCGGCGTACTTCAGCGGCAGCTTTTCGATGTCGAGAATCTGATCCTTCAACATCCCGCCGAGCGTGATCTCGGCCGTCGCGACGA